>JBQTKH010000015.1:0-176629 GCA_052386335.1 Microthrixaceae bacterium | reverse complement strand
GGCGAGTTCGTGGCGATCCTGGGAACCAACGGGGCTGGCAAGTCGACCGTGTTGAAGGCGATCTCCAACCTCTCACCGGTGTCGGCCGGTTCGATCACCTTCGCGGGTTCCGACATCACCCGAATGCCGCCAGATGAGATCGTTGCGCTCGGGTTGGCCCACGTTCCCGGCGGCCGAGGCTCGCTGCCGGATCTGACCGTCGACGAGAACCTGCGACTCGGCGGACATCTTCTCCGCCGCAACACGGCCGCCCGTGATGCAGGCATCGCTCGGGCGCTCGACCTCTTCCCCTGGATGGGCCAGCGTCGAAAGCAGCTCGCGGGCACGCTCTCCGGGGGCGAGCAGCAGATGCTGGCCATCGCCCGGGCCTTGGTCATCGAGCCGTCGCTGCTGATGGTGGACGAGCTCTCGCTCGGACTGGCGCCGATCATCGTCGAGGAGCTGATGGGACTGCTCCAGCAGCTGAATCGAGACGGCATCACCGTCGTCGTGGTGGAGCAGCACGCCACCTTGGCGATGCAGCACGCCGAGCGTGTCCTGTTCATGGAGAAGGGCGAGGTGCGCTTCGTCGGAGGTGGCGCCGAGCTGGCGTCGCGCACCGATCTGCTGAGAAGCGTCTACCTCGGCGGCTGAGCGGTTAGCTCGGCGCTCGGCTCAGAGGTCGTCGCCGAGCCACCCCGGGGCACGGTCGAGCAGGTGGTGGCTCACATCCGCGCAGCGGTCGAGCACATCGCAGAGCTGCTCCTGACCGCTGAACACGCGTGTCAACGACACCTCGACGTGCGCCACGATCGACAGGCTTCGCTCTGATGGGTCCGTCGCCGAGGGGTAGGAGTCGATCGCGGACGCCTCGAGCGGCAGGTCTGCCCCGCCGACGCCCGCGAGCTCGGTGGCCAGCACGAGGAGGTCGGGACCGTTGGGCAGCGGCGGCAGCGACCAGGTGAACAGCAGAGGGAAGTGGAAGCTGTCCGGCGGATCCTCGTCCTCGGGCAAGGACACGACAAGGTCCTCGAAGGACAGCAGCGTGCGCGGGTCGACCTCGAGGGAGAGGTGCAGGTCGAGTGGGCCCCCGCATGCCTCCTCGGGGTGGAGGTCGACCTCCCACGCCTGGCGCAGTGAGTACGTCTCCACGAAGTGACGCTCATCGTGCACGTGGAACCCATGATCGACGGCGTGGTCCTTGAGGTCGGCGACGAACCCAGCGATGTCGATGGCGGCCACGGCCACAGCCTGCCACGGCAGGACGACAGCGCCACGATGCCGCTCCCGGCCCTCCGGTCGCGTCCGGCCGGGTCACCTCACCGCTACCGTCGGAGGTGATGCGCGACGACCACCTGCTGGAGGTGCTGCACGAGACGGCCACGGCGGTGCGGCTCGCGCTCGATGGGCTTGCCGATTGGGGCGACGCCCGAACGCAGCCGGGGCAGTACCTGAGTGACCTGGCGGCCGATGAGGCCGCGCTGCGGGTGCTCGATCGTGCGGGGCTCGGCGTGATGAGCGAGGAGTCAGGGCTCCACGATGGCGACCGTCCGATCGTGGTGGTGATCGACCCGCTCGATGGCAGCACCAATGCCAGTCGTGGGTTGCCGTGGTACGCCACCAGCTTGTGCGCGGTCGATGCCGACGGCGCTCGAGTGGCCCTCGTCGTCGATCAGGCGTCGGGTGCGCGCTTCGATGCCGTGCGGGGAGGGGGGGCGCGGATGGACGGGGCCCCGCTGTTGCCCAGCGGCGCCACCGATGTGCACGCCTCGATGCTCGGCCTCTCGGGGCTGCCGCCGCACGACCTCGGGTGGAAGCAGTTCCGTGCACTGGGCGCAGTGGCGCTCGACCTGTGCGCCGTGGCGGGCGGGCGACTCGATGGCTACGTCGACTGCAGCGTCGGCGCCCACGGGAGCTGGGACTACCTCGGCGGCATGCTGATCTGTCTCGAGGCGGGCGCCCACGTCGACGACGCCTGGGGCCGTCCGCTGGTGACCCTCGACCACACAGCTCGCCGCACCCCCGTCGCCGCAGCCACGCCGGCACTGCTCGACCGGCTCGTCGAGGAGCGGCGACGGTTCGCCGCGCTCGACGCATGGAAGGCCGAGCGGGAGCTCGTCAGCGTCGTGGGGGAGCAGACATGATCCGCCGGCTCCACCTCATCGCGCTGCTCTTCTACCGTCGACTTCCACTGCGAGCGCGGCGGCGCGTCGTGCGATCGATCGCCCCCGGCTTCACCGTCGGGTCGATGTGCTGCATCGAGCGCAGCGACGGCAACCTGTTGCTCGTGCAGCTGTCATACCGTGACCGCTGGGGCGTCCCTGGTGGGCTGCTCAAGCGTGGCGAGCTCCCCGCCGACGCGGCGCACCGCGAGGTGCTCGAGGAGGTCGGGGTGACCATCGAGCTCCTCGGTGAACCGGCTGTGGTGGTCGACGCAGAGGCTCGGCGCGTCGACGTCGTGTTCCGAGCCCGACTGGCTCCGGATCAGGACGGCGACGCCGCGCGCCCGGGGTCACCGGAGATCGTCGCGGCTCGCTGGTTCGCGCCCGACAACCTGCCCGAGCTCCAGCACGAGACCAGCGGCGCCCTGGTGGCGCTGGCCCGGTCGTCTCGCCACCCCCAGGCGGTGGCGCTGCCCGGGTCCGAGCCCGCTGCGGAGAGCGGATAGGACGGCGAGTCAGCCGCTGAGCGACGCCACGAGCCGTCGATGCCGCGCCGAGCAGGGGTGGCGCAGCTTGGTGAGTGCCTTCGCCTCGATCTGGCGGATGCGCTCACGGGTGACGTTGAACATCTGACCGACCTCATCGAGCGTGAGCGGCTGCTCGCCCTCGAGCCCGAAGCGCAGCGAGAGGATCTCTCGCTCGCGAGGGTTGAGGTAGTCGAGCAGCGTCTGGAGGTCGGTGCGGGCGAGCGAGAGTGCCGCCGCCTCGAAGGGCGCCTCCGCGTTGTCGTCGGCGAGCAGATCGCCGAGCTCGGCGTCGTCCTCACCGATGGACACCGACAGCGAGACGAGGTCGGGTGCGGCCCGCAGCGCGAGGCGAACGCGGTCCTCGGGCAGCCCCGTCTCCGCGGCCAGCTCGGCAGGGGTGGGCTCGCGCCCGAGGAGCTTCAGCATCGTGGCTGACGTCTTGGACAGGACCGCCATCGTGTCGACGAGGTGAGACGGGAGCCGGATCGTGCGGCCCTTGTCCGCGATGCCCCGCCCGATGGCCTGTCGGATCCACCAGGTGGCGTAGGTGGAGAACTTGAAGCCCTTGCGATGGTCGAACTTCTCGACGGCCCGCATGAGGCCGAGGTTCCCCTCCTGGATGAGGTCGAGGAGGCTCATGCCGGTGCCCTGGTAGCGCTTGGCGATCGACACCACGAGTCGAAGGTTCGACTGGATGAACGTGCGCCGGGCGTCCTCGGCGGCTGCGAGCTGCGCGTCGAGGTGGCGACGCCGACTGGACGAGACATCGGCGGCTGCGAGCTCGAGCTCCGCGACGCGCCCACCCTCGATGGCCTTGGCGAGCTCCACCTCTTGTTCCGCGGTGAGCAACGGATACGAGCCCAGCTCGCTGAGGTAGCGGCGAGTCAGGTCGACCGTGCTCTCGGGATCGTTGGAACGGTTGCGCCCAGGCATCCCGGATCCTCCGTCGGTGGCACCCGTGGGCAGGGGCCAATTGACAGTCGACGGTAGCGGTCGACTTCTTCACGGCCGGGGATGGTGCGTTCGGCCCATGGGGCCCTCAAGATCGGGTCAGGACGGGCCGATACGGCAGGGGAGGAATCCCACCAGCCACGATCCACACCCCCTCGTGGGCGCGATGCCGGTGGGTGGTGCGCGTGACTTCCGACCTGGATCCCGACAGCTCAGCAGCACTTCACCCCCGACTCACCGTGGCGCGTGGAGCCGGGCGAGGTGAGGGTCTCGCGGACGTCGTGGTCCGGCCGGCGGACATCGACACCGCCGCCCATGCCATGGCCACGGAGCGATCCGCGGCCCGCGCCGCTGCTCGCGCCCGCCTCGATGCTGCCGCCGCCCGGGCCGTGCACGACCTCGAGGCGGCCACTGCCCGCCTCGATCAGGTCCGCAGCGTCCACCGAGCGCTCCTCGATGGTGCCGAGTGGGCGCTCACCACGCACGACACCCTCCCCGCCTGCGGCGCCGCGATCGAGGCCGCCGAGGCCGTGTTCCACGCGCGTCGCCTCGACCAGCGCGCTGCCCGGACCAGCCTCGACCGAGTGCTCGAGCAGCGGTCCGCGGCCGCGCTCGCAATGCAGGAGGCCGACAGCCAGGTCGGTGACCTCGACAGCTTCGGGATGGACGAGAACGGCCTTCGTCGCGAGCTCGAGGCGGCAGGAGCGGCGGCACGGGCAGCCCACGAGGCCCACGCCGCGGCAGTTGCGACGGTGCAGCACCTCGTTGGTGCGCTCGATGCCGCCGACCGTTCATGCACGGAGCTGGGAGCGCGGCTCGCTGCGCTCGACCCCGCCGTTGACCGAGCAAGCGACGACGTCGGACGCGTGCGCGCCGCGCTCGACGCCTGGCATCGAGCCTCGACCGGCGCGACCGTCGACAACTACTCACAGGCGCTCGCCGATGCGTTCGGCGACCTGCTGACCGACCTCGCCCAGGAAGAGGCCATCACGGGTCGGGCGCCCGACGAGGGCACGATGCGCCGGGCCCGCGAAGAGCTCGACCGTGCCGCGGCGGAGCTGCGTCGCGTCGAGGCGGCTGCCGTACCCACGCTGTCTCCGGCCGACCGTGCCGCGATCGAGGCAGCGCACGCATCCTGTGACGCGGCGGCCGATCGTGTCGACCGCAAGATCGGTCGTGCCGCCGCCCAGCGGCGTCTCGAGGAGGCGCGGCAAGCTGAGCGCGAGCTGCTCCAGCGCCTCGGGCTCGACAGCTACCTGCAGGTGGTGCTCACCGGTGGTCGCACCACTGCCGTCAACCCCGACCGGCAAGCGGCCGAGAGCAGGTATCTCACCGCTCGGTCGACCCTCGACTCGCTCAACGTGGCGCTGCAGGGCTCACCGGAGCTCGACCACCTCCACTCGGAGCGTCGCCGCCTGCTCGCGCACGTCACCGACCGCCTGGGCGTGGACCCAGGCGACCAGGTGATCGCTCTGCTGCGGGAGCACCCGATGCTTCCCGGTCCCATCGTCGACGAGCTGCGCCAGGCCCTGAACGCCGCGGGCGTGCACCCCGTCGGCGTGAGCCTGGCCGAGGCCGCCGAGCGCTGGCTGAACGAGCAGACCGCTGCCGACGAGGCCTGCCGTCAGGCCGTGGCCGAGCGGTCTGAGCTCGAGGGCACGTTCGCCGAGCTGACCGCCGAGGCGAGCTCGCTCCGCGAGCAGCTGAGCGTGGCCCGAGCAGCTGAGGCGCGTGCCGTCGAGCAGCTCGAGCTGGCGACGCGGTCGGTGGGTGCCGTCGAGGCCGAGCTCACCGACCGAGTCGGGGAGGACACCACCCGGTACCAGCGGTTCGTCGCCGCCCAGCAGCTGAAGACGCAGATCGAGGCGCTCTCGGCCACGCTCGCCCACGCGGAGCACGACGCCCGCGGCTGCTACGACGCTGCAACGGCTGCCGTGGATGCCGCCGAGCTGTCCCTTGATCGGGCGCAGGGAGCGCTGACCGACATCGCTCGGCGCGCCCGAGCGCTCGTCGATGACCTTCCGCCGGATCAGCGTCCGGTGGGCGATCGCCTCGCGACGCTGCCTGAGCTGGCCGAGGTGCTGCGGGCTCGGGCGGGCGCCCTGGATCCCTCCGTCGACGAGGCCGAGCGCCACGTCGCCCAGGCCAATGCCAAGGTCGGCGAGGCGTTCGCCGCCGCCGACGCCGCCGGAACCGGCCTCGACGGCCCGCGACCGGAGGACGTACACGACGGATTCGAGCGCCTGCTTGCCAGTCACGCCGACGCGCAGATCGTGCTCGACGAACCGTTCATCGACGTTGACCCGGCGCTCCGGTCGCGTCTGCTGGAGGTCGTCCTCGCCCACCTCGAGACCGGCCCGGTCGTGCTGCTCACCGATGATCCCGACGTGCTCGGCTGGGCCATCGGGCTGCCCTCCCACCAGGGCGCGGTGGTATCGACCGATTCCGTCCTCAACCTCTGCGGTGCGAGCGCCGACACCATGGGGGCCGCTCCCGACCTGACCGAAGGCCCGTCCGCCCGTCTCCCTGTCGGGCAGCGCTGATCTCGAGGAGAACACCGTGCGCCGCGCGACTCACATCCGAACCAAGCTCGGGCTCGCTCTCGCGGTGCCGCTGGTCGCGGTCATCGTCATGGCTGGCTTCGAGGTGTCGACCGCAGTGGGCGCTGTCGACGGCGCTCGCTCCTCTTCTGCGCTCACCGCCGTCGCGAACCGCTCGAGCGCGCTGATCTCGAGCCTCCAGACGGAGCGATCGCTCGCCGTCCTCGATCTGGCTGGCTTCAACGCCCCAGCGGACGCGGGCAGCAGCGGCGAGGCCCGCGCCTCGGTCGACGCGGCAGCGAACGAGCTTCGGGCCGTGTTGACCGCGCGCGGCGAGTCCGTCGGTCCCGCTTCCGCAGCCGCCATCGATGCCCTCAAGGGCCTCGATGCCGTCCGAGCCGATGTTGACGCCGCCGCGTCCGTCCCGGGTCCTGACCGCGCCGACGAGGTGTACGACGCTTACGCGTCGGTCATCGACGCGCTCATGGGGTCGAGCACCTCGGTCGAGCAGGGCGTCGAGGACGGCGTCGTCCGCACGGGAGTCGGCATCGTCGCCGCGACCACCGAGCAGATCGAGCTCCGCGCCCGGATGGCGTGGACGGCTGCGGTGGCTGCCGCGGCTGGCGATGCGGAAGACCCCACGGTGGGTCGCGTGGTCGCCAGCCTGCAGGATCGATCGCGGATGCTGGCTGAGGAGATCCGGACGAGTGTCGCGGGCACCTTCCCCGGCATCGCTGATGGACCGGGCCCCGATGCCTTCGATGATGCGGTGGACGCGTTCCTCAACGGTCGTGCGACGAGCACCGATGCGCTGCTCACCGGGATGACCCTCGAGGGGACCAGTGGCTACCGAGGCATCCGGGACGAGGTGGCCTCCACCCTGGCTGAGCGAGCCGGTCGCCTCGAGCGTGAGGCGATGACCCGTCAGTGGGTGTTCGGCGGGATCGGGCTGGCGCTGTTCCTCCTTGCGCCGCTCGTCACGTGGCTGGCCATCCGGTCGATCACCCGTCCGCTCGCCTCGCTGCGTCACCAGGCCGAGGACATGGCTCGCACCCGGCTGCCCGCCGCAGTCCGGCAGATCCTGGACACCCCGTTCGGTGACGACGTGGTGATCCCTCGGCTCGAACCCATCGACGTGGGCAGCCGAGACGAGGTGGCCGAGGTGGCCGCCGCGCTCGATGCGGTGCAGACGAGCGCGCTCGACCTCGCCGTGGAGCAGGCGGTGCTGCGACGCAACATCTCCGACTCGTACATCAACCTCGGTCGGCGCAACCAGAACCTGCTCGGGCGCCAGCTCGACTTCATCACCGAGCTCGAGCGCAACGAGTCCGATCCGGACACGCTCGAAGGTCTCTTCAGGCTCGACCACCTGGCTACCCGCATGCGACGCAACGCTGAGTCGCTTCTCGTGCTCGCCGGGGTCGAGGCGCCGCGGCAGTGGGCGGCGCCGGTGAAGGTCTCTGACGTCGTGCGGGCCGCGCTCGGTGAGGTGGAGGACTACCAGCGGGTGGTCATCCGCCATCTCGAGCCGGCCGCCCTGACCGGTGCCGTGGCGTCGGACATCGCCCACATCACTGCCGAGCTCGTGGAGAACGCGCTGTCCTTCTCCCCGCCGGACCAGCAGGTGGAGGTCAAGGGCCGGCTCACGCTCGAGGGCTACACGATCGCGATCAGCGACAACGGCTTCGGCATGCCCCCCGCCGACCGGGAGCGCGCCAACGGCCGATTGGCCGGCACCGAGTCGTTCACGGTCGCCCCGTCGAGGTACCTCGGGCACTACGTCGCCGGCCACCTGGCGAGCCGGCTGGGCATCGTGGTGGAGCTGCAGGACAGTCCCGCGGGTGGCATCACCGCTCGCATGGACGTGCCCATGGGACTGATCGCCAACGAGGAGACCGACCCCCAGCTCAACAAGGCGCGCCCCGCGCCGAGCGAGCCCGACGTGGTCACCACATCGGTCGAGCCGACCGCGCCCGAAGACGTGGTTGCCGACACGCCGGTCCCCGATGAGGCACTCGACCCGATCCCCGCCGCGTCGTTCACGGCCAGCGGCCTGGCGCGACGCGGAGACCGAGCCTCCGTTGCCCCCGACGCAGCTCCTGCGGACGCGGTTCTCGCGGATGCGGTCGTACAAGATGCCGTCGCACAAGACGCGGTCGCGCTGGACGCGGTCGCGGTGGAGCCAGAGACGGCCGTCGCGGCGTCGGAGCCCGTCGCTCCGGTGGCTCCGGTCGCTGCAGTCGGGTTCGGCGGCCTCGCGATGACGGGCCCCACGGGGCCGTCCCTCTTCACGGTGGCTGCTCGCAACGCCCGCCTCGGCAACGCACCCACCAAGCCTGACGACACCACCTTGACAGGGCTCGTTCGCCGGGTTCCCGGGGCGCAGCGCCCGGACGTGCCGATCGGTGCGTCCCGAGCCGTCGAGGAGCCGTGGGCGACGGGCGAGCGCGCGGCCACGCCGACCAGCGCAGAGGACGTCTACTCGTTCCTGTCCACCTTCCAGTCGGGCGTGGAGCGCGGTCGGGTCGAGGGACACACCCCGGAGGCGGAACCGTTCGACATGGATGTCACCACGATGGAGGAGGGGCGATGACCACGTCTGTGCTGAGTGAGCAGGCACGGAGCTTCAACTGGTTGCTGAACGGCTTCGTCGAGAAGACGGCCGGTGTCACCGATGCAGTCACGGTGTCCGCCGACGGGCTGCTGATGGCCATGTCGAGCACGCTCGACCGGGCGTCGGCTGAGCAGCTGTCGGCGATCATCTCCGGGATGGTGAGCCTCGGCAATGGCACCTCTGGGGTCTTCGGCTTCGACGGACTCGAGCAGGTGATCGTGGTGATGCGACGCGGCTACCTGTTCATGTCGTCGATCTCCGACGGCAGCTGTCTCGGTGTCGTCGCGGGCAAGGGCTGCGACATCGGCCTCGTCGGGTACCAGACGACGCTGCTCGTGGAGCGTGCCGGAACGGTGCTCACACCTGATCTCGTCACCGAGCTCAAGCAGGAGATGCTCGCCTCGTGATTGAGGTGGCTGCCACCGGCGGAGGCCACGACCTCGTACGACCCTTCATCATGACGGGCGGCCGCACGCGCTCGGACCGTCGCGACCTCCGAGTGGAGACCGTGCTTCAGTCGACCACCGAAGCGATGCCCGACGGGTTGCCGTCGGAGCAGGAGGAAGTGCTGCGGCTCTGCGCCACACCGCAGTCCGTCGCCGAGGTGTCGGCCAAGCTCGGGCTCGTGCTCGGCGTCGTCACGGTGATCGCGAGCGATCTCATCACCCAGGAGCTGCTCGACGTGCATCAGACCGACCCGGTCGAGATCGAGCTGGACATGCTGACCAAGATGATCGAGCGCGTGCGCTCGATCTGACGAGAGCACCAAGGAGGGAGGCACTCGTGTACGCAACCGACCGCCGCACCACGGCGCGGATCACCCCGGTGAAGTTCGTCATCTCCGGCGGCTTCGGCGTGGGCAAGACCACCTTCGTCGGGGCCATCTCGGAGATCACCCCGCTCCGCACGGAGGCCGCGATGACCTCCGTGGCCAGTGGCATCGACGACCTCACCCACGTCAGCTCGAAGACCACCACGACGGTCGCGATGGACTTCGGGCGCATCACCGTCGACGAAGCCCTCGTGATGTACCTGTTCGGCACCCCCGGTCAGGACCGCTTCGGCTTCATGTGGGACGACATCTGCACGGGCGCGCTGGGCGCGGTGGTGCTCGTCGACACGAGACGCATCGACCAGTGCTTCCCGGCGATCGACTACTTCGAGGCGAAGGCCGTGCCGTTCGTGGTCGGCGTCAACATGTTCGACGGTGCACCGCGCTTCCCCATCGACGAGGTGCGGGACGCGCTCGGCGTGGCAACGCAGGTGCCGGTGGTGGAGTGCGACGCCCGCACGAAGGACTCGGTCAAGGTCGCGCTCGTCACCCTGCTCCAGAGCCTGGTCGACCAGGTCCGGGCCCGAGAGGGCGTCGCGTAGGCCCGCACCAGTACCCTCGTGCCCTTCCGGGCGCGTAGCTCAGCTGGCTAGAGCGCTGCCCTTACAAGGCAGATGTCGGGGGTTCGAGTCCCTCCGCGCCCACCACGTTTTCCCAGGTCAGGGACCTGCGGGTCGTCGGCCTGGTCGTCGGATTCGTCCCGCGCCCCGCGGAAAACCCGCGGGATCCAGCGGGACAGGGCGTCATCGGACGTCACGGAAGCGAACGAATCGAGACGGGTCAGCACGTCGGCGTCGTTGCCTTCGTAGAGGTGGCCGTAGCGATCGAGCACGACCGAGACGCTGGTGTGGCCGGCCCAGGTGGCGATCTGCTTCGGGCTGGCACCGGCGGCGATCCAGAGCGACACAGCGGTGTGACGGAGATCGTGAACGCGCAGTCCGCCCAGGCCGGCGGCGCGGATAGCGGGATGCCAGAACCGGGTGCGCCAGGAACCGGCGCGCAGGACACCGCCACCGGGGCCACCGAACACGAGCGCGCCAGGTTCAGGGTCGACGTGCTCATCGAGGTGTCGGTTGAGGGCGGCGGCGACTGCGCTGGGGATAGGAACGGTTCGTCGGCCGGCGCGGGTCTTCGGTACGCCCCATTCGATGGTGCCGCGCACTTCGACGGCGTTCTCGGTGACTCGGACTCGGCCCAGTCCGAGGTTCAGCGCTGAGCGTCGCAGCCCGGCGAGCTCGCTGAGGCGGAGCCCGCAGTAGGCGTCGAAGAGGACGAGGGCCCGGTAGCGCGGGTTGATGAGCCCGCTGAGCGCGTCGATCTCCTGGGGGGAGATGAACTGCATCTCTTCGGTCTCGACCTTGGGGAGCGGGACCCGCCGGCACGGCGTCTCGGCGAGCAGGTCGGCGTCGACCGCGGAGCGCATTGCCTTGGAGAGGATCTGGTACGCCTTCTGGACGGTGGCGGGAGCGAGCCCGCTGGCGGTGAGGTCGGCGACCCAGCTGCGGACCTCGAGTGGGGTGATCGCGTCGAGGCGCAGCGCCCCGAAGCGGGGCAGGACGTGGTTGCGCAGGTAGGAGTCGTCGCGGGCTCGTGATGAGGGGCGGAGGTCGACGGTGGTGGGCTGCCACAGCCTCACCCAATCGGCGAAGAGCATCTTGCCGGCGCGCGGGTCACGCCACCGGCCGGCCTGGCGGTCGACGCCGAGGCGGTCGAGAAAGGTCTGGGCGTCGCGGCGGGTGGTGAAGCGTTTGGCGTGCTCGGTCCCGTCGGGTCCACGGAACCGCGCTTCGAAGCGACCGGAGGGTGTCTTGCGGATGTGGGCCATCAGCGCCCGCCCTTCCTGGTTGCCTTCGTGGCCGTGTCGCCTGGTGTCGTCTTGTCCGCCGTGCTGCCCCGTGCCGCCCTGTGTGCCGTGCCGGGTCGTGTCGTCTCGTCCATGGCCCGGATTGCTTCGGCGAGTCGTTCGAGGAGGTCGCTGGCGCCGTCGAGGTCCCCGAGGGCCTTACGGAGCAACGCCTTGGCCCGCAGCTCGACGAGCGGGGTGAGCCGGTCGGCGAGGTCGGCGGGGGAGACGCTGGGCTTCTCCCGCTTGGAGCGGGGCATGGGGGCGTGGCTGGCCGAGTAGGCCAGCAGCTCGTCAACCCAGTAGTCGAGGTTGTCGGGTGTGCCCAAGATGGCGTCGAGGAGCACGATGGGGTCGAGGCCCTTGTTGCCGGCGTCGGGTCCGTAGAGCCCGGCGTCCATCTCGGGTGGGGGTGGGGTGAAGAAGAACCCTATGGGGAGGTCGAAGCCGCGGGACAGGGCGAGGAGGTCATCGGCGGAGAACTGCTTGATGCGTTCGATCTTCACGGCCGATCGTTCCAGGGCCGAGAAGCTGGGCCCGGAGAGCTTGGCTCCGAGGTAGGGGGCCAGGGCTTCGGCGGCTTGTTCTTGGGTCCAGCCTCGCAGCGCGCGGGCCTTGATGACGTTGTAGGCGACGATCTGGTTGGGGGTCATGACGCGGCGGATGCCGAACTTGCGGGTAGCACTCATGATCAGATCGTATATCAACAGGATCGCGTTGTCATTCACAAACTCGTCGTTCCGTGCTACTCTGCGCGACCGTTGGTGAAGTGACGAGTGAGTGAGGTGCCCATGGCTCAGGTCCCGGACCTGTTGACCGTCGAGGAAGCAGCCCTCGTGCTGCGGATCGGGCGGACCTTGGCGTACCAGCTGGCCCAGGAGTGGATCGCAACCGGCGGCAAGCGGGGCATCCCGTGTCGCCGGGTCGGACGGCTTCTGCGGGTCTCGAGTCGGGAGCTGGCGGAGTTCATGGGCGCCCCGATCACCTGGCCCCCGGTCCCGGCCGTGATCGAGCTCGACAGTCATCGCGAACAACCGCCCGCGCGTTCCTCGCGATCGACCACCTCCAGCTCGCGTCGTCCATCTCGACGCGCTTCCTCTGAGCAGGCCTCTCTGCCGTTTACCGGCTGACCGTCATGGCCCTGCTCAGCGATCTCTCACCAGATCAGAACAAGAACGGTGACGCACTTGCACCTGCCGTGCTGTGCCGCCCCGTCCACCCGTCGTCGCGGCGGTTCGGATCGTGTTGAGCTTAGGGAAGCTGGCCCCGGGCCAGCAGCAGTACTACCTCGACACGGTCGCCCGTGGCGCGGAGGAGTACTACACGGGCGCCAAGGAGGCGCCGGGCCAGTGGGTCGGTGCCGCCTCGGCCCGTCTCGGTCTCGAGGGTGAGGTGGACGCTGTGGAGCTGGGCCGGGTCCTCGGGCACGTGGATCCGAAGACCGGGACGTACCGGTTGACGGGGTCGCGGTCGGTGCCGGTGGTGGCCGGGTTCGACGCGACGTTCAACGCCCCGAAGTCGGTGTCATTGCTGTTCGCGCTGGGCGAGCCGGAGGTGTCCAATCAGGTTCGCAACGCCCATGACGCGGCGCAGGCCGCGGCGCTGGGGGTGTTGGAGGGTGCGGCGTGTCGGGTGCGGCGCGGCCAGGGTGGCCATGACGTCCAAGACGGTGACGGGTTCGTGGCCGCAGCGTTTCGGCACCGCACCTCCCGGGCGGGGGATCCGCATCTCCACACCCATGTCGTGATCGCCAACCTCGCCCACGCGCCGTCCGATGATCGGTGGACGGCGTTGGATGCGCGGCCTGTGTACTCCTGGCTGGCCCCGGTCGGTCATCTCTATGAGGCGCAGCTGCGCTGGGAGCTGACCCGCCGCCTGGGTGTCGAGTGGGGACCGGTCCGCAACGGCATCGCCGACGTCGCCGGCATCCCCACGCCGGTGCTCCGCGAGTTCTCGACCCGCCGCCGCGAGATCGAAGCGCACTTGGATGAGCATGGCCAGCACGGTGCCCGTGCCGCGCAGGTCGCCGCCTACGCCACCCGCACCGCCAAGGACACCAGCATCGACTCCGACGGCCTGCTGCCGGCATGGAGGATGCGAGCGCAGGCGCTCGGGTTCGATGGGCCCGCGTTGGCCGATGTGCTGGACCGGGCCAGGGTGATCGAGCCACCGCTGCCTGGCAGTCCCGACGCGGAGGAGCTGTACCGATGGCTGGCCAGCCCGGAAGGTCTGACCGCCAGGGCGAGCACGTTCGGGGAACGTGAGGTCATCAAGGCCATCTGCAACGCCCTACCGTCCGGTGGCAGGGTCGAGGACGTCTTGGACCTGGTCGACGGGTTCCTGCGCTCCGAACACGTTCTCGCGATCAGAGGCGATCGTGACGCGGCGACGATCCGCCTGCGCGACGGCAGGGTGGTGGCCGCCCGGACCGCGGAGCAGCGGTTCACAACCCCCGAGATGCTCGACATCGAGCTGGCAGTGGTCGACTCCGGCCTCTTCCGGCAGGCCACCCGCTGCGCAGTAGCCAGCCCTACGGCGGTCCAGGCCGCCGTCGCCGCTGCAGGGACGTTGTCGCCCGAGCAGGACTTCATGGTCCGAACGATCTGCTCGTCAGGCGATGGGATCGAGGTCGTCGAAGGTGTCGCCGGGGCCGGCAAGACGTTCGCGCTCGCTACGGCACGCGCCGCGTGGGAAGCCTCGGGGTACCGGGTGATCGGCTGCTCGCTCGCGGCCCGGGCAGCGAAGCACCTCCAAGACGACGCCGGCATCCCCGCCACCACGATCGACCGGCTCCTCGCCACCGTCACCCGCACCCCGCTCGCGCCCCGCACCGTCGTGGTGGTTGACGAGGCCGCGATGGTCGGCACCCGCAAGCTCGCCCGCCTCCTCACCCACGCCGAACACGCTGACGCCAAGGTCGTCCTCGTGGGTGACCCGTGCCAGCTCCCCGAGATCGACGCCGGTGGCGCCTTCCGCGGCCTGCGATCCAGGCTCGGTGCCAGCCTCCTCACCGACAACCGCCGCCAAACAGAACGCTGGGAACGCGACGCCCTGACCGATCTGCGCGCCGGTGACCCGGACCGGGCCGTCGACTCCTACCTCACCCACGAGCGGGTCCATCTGGCCACCACCGACAACGAGGCCCGTGGGCTGCTGGTCGAGGAGTGGATGAACGCCCGCGTCGACGGCGAGGACGTGCTCATGGTCGCCGCCCGCCTCAACGACGTCGATGATCTCAACCGAAGGGCCCGTCGCATCCTCCAAGACGAGGGCCACCTCGACCCCGACCAGATCATCCTCGCCGGACGAGCCTTCGCGGAGGGCGACGAGATCCTCGCGTTGCGCAACGACTACCAGCTTGGGCTGCTCAACGGCACCCGGGCCGTCATCGACCACATCGACCTCCCTCAGCAGCGGCTCCTCGTCCGTACTGACAGCGACGAGCGCCTGACGATCCCCTTCGCCTACGCGGACGCCGGGCACCTGACCCACGGGTACGCCACGACCGTTCACAAGGCCCAGGGCGCGACCGTTGACCGGTGCTTCGTGCTCCTCGACGACACCACCGCCCGCGAACACGCCTACACCGCCCTATCACGCGGGCGTCACGGCAACGACGTGTTCGTCGTCGCCGACGACCGGCGGGTCGAGGAACGCCACGCCACCGAAGTCGAACACGACCCACTTGACGGTCTCCGTGCGGCCGTTGGTCGCAGCCGGGCCAAGGAGCTGGCCCTCGACCAGCTCGGCCCCCCAGACGCCTCGTCGCTCGACCATCTGCGACGAGAGCGCGAGGACCTGCGAGCGCGCTTGGCTGACGCCCCGCCCGACCCATCCCGCGAGTACCGAGACCTGACCCAGGCGCACGGGCGCGAGCAGCGCTACCGCGACGATGCCCAATGGCGGCTCGACACCGCCCAAGAGCACCTGAACAAGCTCGGACCCATCGGCCGACGCACCCACCGCGCCCAACGCCGAGACATCGAAGATCAGATCGTCCGTTTCGAAGCAGACATCACCGGCCACGACACGAAGCTCGCCGCACTCGATGACAGACTCGCTGAGCTCACACCGTCGGTCCTGGAACGGCGAGCATGGGAGCGCGAACACAGCCCCGATCTCGACCGGCTCGCCACCCTCAACATGCACATCGACCTCACCCAACGGCTCGACCAAGTCGCCACACGCGAACGCGACCGCAGTGTCGAGATCGGCTACGGCATCGAGCTGTAGACAGCACGCTGTCCGGGGACCGCGAACGCGGCCGGCCAGACCCGCAAAGCACGACACCACACCGCCGCGCCGATGCGGCCTGGTGACGCGCAGCGGTCACTGGGGGTTGGCGATCGCTCGTGACATCGTCACCACCGACGGAGGGACTCCCGTCCTGGAAGAGGCAGCGATTGGAGCAACCTTTGCGGTGCGCCTACCCCGAGGGCGAGCCTCCGGACCGTGAGTCCTCGGGCTGGAAAGCGTCCGCGTCGGCAGTCACGCCGGGCCGCCCGCGGCGAGGTGCTCGATCACCTGGACCAGGTCGTCGGGGTGTGGCATTGCCTGCAGCTCGTTGCGCAGGTCTCTGGCGCGGGTCGAGAACGCCGGGTCGGTGAGCAGCCGGCTGGCGGCGTCACGCACGGCGTCGGCGGTCGCGTCGTCTGGCAGCAGGCATTCGCCGGCCCCGGCGGCTGCGCACTGGCGGGCGTTGCCGAACTGGTCGGCGGCCTGGGGCAGGCAGAGCTGGGGGAGCCCGTGGTCGAGGGCGGCGAGGAAGGTGCCCGATCCGGCATGGGAGACCACCAACGCGCACCTGGGCAAGAGCTGGGTTTGTGGCACGTACCGGGTCACGGTGATGTGATCGGGCTGGGGGCCGAACGCGCCGGGGTCGCCGCTGGGGCCGACGGTGACCAGCACCGTGGCGTCGAGCGCGGCGAGTCCGTCGAGGGCTCGGCGGAATGGGCCGTCGGGGGCGTTGAACACGGTGCCGAACGTCAGGTAGATGAGTGGCCGGCCGTCATCGTCACCGGACCCCCCGCTCGAGGTGGTGTCGTCGAGCGTGCCGCTGTAGGGGATGGGTCGCATCGACTGGCGTCGAGTGACATAGTCGCCGTACGGGGGGCGAAGGCTGGGCGGGTAGATGTCGAGATACAGGTGGTCGTAGCTGCCCGCCCACGGGCGGGGCGCCAACCCGACCTTCTCCCACAGTGGCGCGACCGCGTCCGACGCGGCGGTGATCCGGTCGGGATGCACGAGCGCGCCGAACCCCTGGTTGACCGTGGGGACGCCGAGCACGGCGGCCACGATCGGGGCCGCCAGCTCGGCCGCCTCGTGCACCACCACGTCCGGTTGCCAGCCGGTGACGAAGGCGAGCAGGTCGTCGAGCATTGGTGGGGCGGACAGGGTTCCGAAGAGCCGCGGGAACATGTGGCCGGGAAGCTCCTCGGGTGGGAGTGCGCGGGCTTCCGGATAGCGCCGGAAGTACTCCTCGCGCCGTCCCGTCGCCGTCAGCCCGGCGACCACCGTTTCGAAGCCGGCGGCGGCGACAATGGGGCAAGCGTCAGCACCGGTGGCCCAACGCACGTCGTGCCCCGCCCGCTGCAACGCTGTGGCGAGGGGCACCAGTGGATGGACGTGTCCGATCGGCGGAGACGACGTGACGAGGACGCGCATCATCCGATCATGCCGCGGTCAACGACCTCATTGCCCGAGGGCCCGATAAACCCGTTCCGCGAAGTCGTCGAGGTGCTCGGTGCTCTCCTTGAGGGCCACCGCCGCTTGGCCAGCAGAGGGGGCGCCGAAGGTGTCGCGCAGGGAGAGCTCTCGATGCCAACGCCGAAGCCGGTCGAGACTCTGTTCCTCTTCTTCCAGTTCGGCGAGGGTGAACTTCTTCTTGGCGATCTCCCGGCCGATCTCATCGGCGAACTTGGCGCAGTCGCTCAGGAACTCGACCCACTCGGCCTCTCGGGCTGCGGTGTACTGCTGGCGCAACCGACCCTCGGAGGTGTCGTCTCTGCCTCGCCCGTCGAGGAGCAGCACCTCCCCGTCGGGCGCCCGAGCGATCAGCTCGCGCACCTTGTCGACGCTCTCGACGGTGAGCGGTGTTCCCGGCAGCGCCCACGTCCCCGCCGCGAGAGGGATCGCTCCCGCCCGGCGCAACTCCCGCCACACCGCCACCCGATGCCGCGACGGCTCGGATGGCACCCGGACGACGACGATCACCCACTCCACCGCCGCAGCGTACAGCTTGGGCGTAACGGCCGTTACAATCTGTTGCGTGCTTCGCCTCGTGCTCATCGGTGTCGGCGTCCTGCTCGCCTCGTGGGCGCTGATGGTCGTCCTGGCCGCTCGCCTCCCGGAAGGGACGCTCAAGGAGCTGGCCAGCTTCCTGCCCGACTGCGTCACGACCGTCCGCCGCCTCCGCAAGGACCCGCGAGTGCCGCGGCGGGCCAAGCTGGCCGTCGGGTTCGCCGGGCTGTGGGTGCTGTCGCCCATCGACCTGATCCCCGAGTTCCTGCCCGTGATCGGCCCGCTCGACGACGTCGTCGTGGTCGCGCTCGCCCTGCGTTACGCGGCGCGTCAGGTGCCACCCGAGGTGCTCTTCGAGGCATGGCCAGGAAAGCGGTCGGTGATGGAACGCCTACTCGGCAACCGAAAGGCGACCACCTGATGGACGCATCCCTCTTCCGGATCGTGAACCGCTTCGCCGACCGGACCGGATGGCTGCACCCACTCGCCGTCGCGTTCGCCAAGTGCCCACTGATCCGATCAGACGGTGGCGACCACGAGCGTGCTTGATTCGCTCAGCTCGCTGGCCGGTCCGATCGCCTACCTCGTCGTCGCCGGGCTCGCGGCGTTGGAGGCCTCGGCGTTCGTGGGGCTGTTCATCCCGGGCGAGCTTGCCCTCCTCACCGGCGGGTACATCGCCCATCAGGGCAACGCCAGCCTCGGGCTGATGATGGGGGTCGCCGCCGCCGGGGCCATCGCGGGCGACTCGCTCGGCTACGAGATCGGCCGCCGCTTCGGTCCCGCCTTGCAGCGAAGCCGGCTCGGCCACAAGGTTGGCGTCGAGCGGTGGAAGCGCGCCGAGGCGTACCTCGAAGCCAAAGGTGGACGAGCGATCTTCGCCGGACGATTCGTCGGCGTGCTCCGGGCCCTCGTTCCTGCCGTTGCCGGCGCCACCCGCATGCCCTACCGGCAGTTCCTCGCCTGGAACGCGCTTGGCGCCGTCATCTGGGCTCCCGGCACGGTCCTCGTCGGCTACCTGGCCGGGTCGTCCTACAAGCGGGTTGAGCGCTACGCCGGCCCGGCTGGCCTCGTTCTCCTCGGCGCGGCCGCCGCCGTCACCGCCGTGATGCTCACCGCCCGTTGGATCGCCCGCCATCCCGACCAGGTCCGTAGGGTCACGGCCCGCCAGCTCGAACGGCCACGGGTGGCGTCGGTGACCCGCCGCTACCACTCGCAGCTGTCCTTTCTGGGCGACCGGTTCCTGCCCGGCAACGCCCTCGGCCTCGCCCTCACCATCCAACTCGTCCTGCTCGCTGCCGCCGGATGGGTGTTCGGGTCGTTGCTCCAGGACGTGCTCGGCCGCGACGACGCGTTCCGGATCGACCTGCCTGTCGTCCGCTACCTGGCCGAGCACCGCACCACGTGGCTCACCACAACCATGCGAGATATCACCTGGCTGGGCAGCACGGTCGTGCTCGTGCCACTCGTCGCGCTCGTCGGCCTGTGGTCCCGGAACCGCACCCGGAGCTGGGCGTTGTGCGCGCAGCTCGCGCTCAGCCTCGGCGGGGCCATCGCCCTCTACAACCTCGTCAAGCCGCTCGTTGGTCGGCCCCGCCCACAGGTCGGCCAGCTCGTCTCCACCGCCACCGGCTATGCGTTCCCGTCTGGCCACGCGACCCAGACCGCGGCCGTCGCCGTCACGCTTGCGACCATCGCCGCCGCCACCACCGGCTCGTGGTCACGCAAGGTAGCCATCTGGTCAACCGCCGCGCTCGCGTGCCTGCTCATCGGGTTCTCGCGCCTCTACCTCGGCGTCCACTGGCCCACCGACGTCCTCGCCGGCTATGGCCTTGGCGCCCTGTGGGCCGCGATCTGCTCGCTCGCTATCCGCCACCCTCGTGCCGAGCCCACCGAGGCGAATATTGCCCGACCGGCAGGCCCGATGGTTGCTCCGTAGCCTTCGCTCATGAGCATCTCCTCCCACTGGCATCGCCATCCCGGGGTCCGCTCCGGGGAACAGCTGACCCTCGGCGAGCGCGCCGCCGACTCCATGCGCAACCGGATGGGCTCGTGGGCCTTCGTGTTCGGGGCCTTGCTGTTCCTCACCGGATGGATGATCGGCAATCGCAACGTCGGCTTTGACCCCTACCCGTTCATCCTCCTGAACCTGATCCTGTCCTGCCTCGCCGCCATGCAAGGTGCCATCCTCTTGATCGCCGCCAAGCGCCAAGACCAGATCTCATCAGAGCTCGCGTTGCACGACTATCAGACGAACGTCGAAGCCGACGAGATCGTCAAGGCCATACACACCCTCACCACCGAGCTCCACCAGAAGATCTGCGCGCCGGGAGCCCCCACGTCGTGAACCTGATCGAGATCGTCGCGCGATCCCTCGTTGTCTACGCCGCCGTGCTCGTCGGGCTCCGACTCGGTGGACGCCGCGAGCTCGGCCAGCTGACCCCGTTCGATCTCGTCGTGATCCTCCTCGTCGCCAACGCTGTCCAGAACGCCATGGTCGGCGCCGACACCAGCCTCCAAGGAGGGCTCGTCTCGGCCGCCACGCTGCTGGCCGCCAACACCATCGTCGCCCGCCTCCGGCTTCGCAGCGTCCGTATCCGCCAGCTCGTCGAAGGAGTCCCGGTTGTGCTCGTGCATCATGGTGAGCTCGTCACCGCCAACCTCCACCGCGAGGGCATCACCGAGGACGAAATCGTGGCGGCCGTCCGCGAGCACGGCCAGATCGGCGACGTCACCCAAGTCGAGCTCGCCGTCCTCGAAACAGACGGTTCGGTCAGCGTGGTGCCCATGTCCGCCAACGTGCAGCGAAGCCGGCGCCGACTCCGTCAGCGTCGGAAGTGACGCGGATGTCGGCCGATCGACACCGGACCAGGCGTCGGCTGCCACTTGTGGTGACGCTGTTGGTCGTCGCTGCCCTCGCTGCGCTCGTCGTCCTTCTCGCTCGTGAGGGGCCGGACCAAAGGCTGACGGGGCCGGTCACCGAGCGTCAGTCCCACCGGGTGTGTGTCGCCAGGTCAAACAGTCGGGACGTTTGCGTGCGAGTCGACTCGCCCGAAAGGGTCGCTGGCGTTGGAGTGGGTGACTGTGTCGCCATCCGCTACTCCGCCGAGAAGGTGCTCGTCGCGCTCGACCCGGTTGCCCACGGCTGCGATTCATCCCCGTGACCCAAACTGGGGAGCACGTTCTCCCGTGCGAAGAAGGCCGCGGCGCGCTTGAGGATCTCGTTCTCGAGCTTCAGGGTCCGCGCCTAACGGCGCAGCTCGACCAGCTCGTCGCGTTCACGACTCGACAGGCCGTCGCGTCGGCCCTCGTCGACGTCGGCTTGGGTCATCCAGTTCCGCAAGCAGCTATCGCTGATGCCGAGGTCCTCGGCGATCTGCGCGACCGGCTTGTCGCGCAGGCGGGCGAGCTCTACAGCACGCTGATGGAACTCAGGCGGGTGGGGTCGGGGATCTGGACCCCCTTCCAACGGCGACCATCGTCGCCTCAGGTTCGATGTCGCCGGGCCGGGGAAAGCTCACGACGGCGCTACGGTCACCTCAGTGTCTCCAGTCATCGCCTCTCCTTGCCGGCCCAGACCCGTACGGGTCCGAGCCTGTCAGGCCAGGCCAGTTACGCCGTTGATCCGGCAGTCCCGCCCGGCCCACGCTGAGGGTCCGCTGAATCCGCCATGAAGACCCTGCCGTCTGCCACCTCCCAATACGAGTACTCGCAGACCTGCCCCCTCGAGCGTTCGTACCCTGACCCTGCCGGCGTCAGGTGGTGAGGAGTGTGGCGGCGCGGTGGGCGAGGGCGGCGAGGGTGAGCGTGGGGTTGTATCCGGCGGCCGTCACGAACACCGACGAGTCGCAGACGAGCACGTTGTCGACGTCCCAGAGGCGCTGCTCGGGTGACACCACCGAGGTGGCTGGGTCGCTCCCCATGCGGGCCGTGCCCATCACGTGGCGGCTGGATGGCGCGATCCCGAGGGGGCTGGACGTGGCGTGCAGGTCGATGTCGTCCTGCGGGGGCGAGGTGGCCGAGAAGGCCGCCTCGGCGCCGGCCCCCATCATCACGGCCTCGTGGATGGGCACGGCGTACGCGGACGCGGCCAGCTCGTGGTGGTGGGGCGCGTAGGTGACCCGGCCGGCGGGCAGGCCCCACGCGTCGGTGACGGACGGGTCGAGGTCGACCCGGTTCTGGGCCTGTGGCAGGTCCTCGCCCTGGATCGTGAACACCCACAGGCGGCGGCGCAGGGCGCTGTCTGCCATCGACGCGTGGTGCGCTTCACCCCTCGGATATGTGGAGGCCTCGTTGATCGGGCCGGGGCCCGCGCCGTGCTCGACGACGCCACCGCGCATCCACGGCAGCCCCGCTGCCTTCGCAGCGGCGCGCAGCTCGGGCGTGTCGATCATCAGGTCGTCGTGGAGGTGGGTGACGCTGCGGCCCCGCTCACCGCCGGTGTTGTGCGGGAAGATGCCGACCGTGAAGGTCTGGAAGTGGTACGTGAGGTAGCGACCCACGAGGTCGCCACCGAGGCCGTTGCGCAGCAGGAGCCGGGGCGTCTCGAAGGCGCCGCAGGCGAGCACGACCGCCCGCTTGGCGCGGAGCTCGACCACGCGCGGATCGGGGTAGCCCGTGAGGTCGAGATAGCGAACGCCCGTGGCCCGACGACCCGAGGCATCGAGCACGATGTCGCGGACGTAGGCGTCGGGCCGAAGCTCGCAGCGCCCCGTGCGCAGCGCCCGCTGGAGCGACGCGATTGGGTCGCCCTTGGCATGGATCGGACAGCCGTAGCCGCCACAGAACCCGCAGTCGACGCACGCGGGCCGGCCGTCGTAGGCGACGCTGTTGGCTCCGGTGGGGGCCCGGTAGGGGTGCAGGCCGGCCCGCTCCGCCGCCGCTGACGACACGACCGCCATCGGCATGTCCTCCCCGGGGGGCATCGGGTAGGGCGTGCTGCGCCAGGCGGCGAACGGGTTGGCGCCGTCCTCCCCGGCGACACCGAACGCTTGCTCGACCGCTGCGTAGTGCGCTTCGAGGTCGTCGTAGCCGAGCGGCCAGTCGTCGATGGAGGCACCGTCGACCGGGCCGCGCTCGCTGCGCAGGCGGAAGTCCTCCTCACGGAAGCGGGGAAGCTTCGCGTCGGCGTGGACACCGCCGCCGCCGACCGTGGACGGGAGGTTGTTGACCTCGCCGGTGAGGATGCGGTCGCCGTCAGCCGGGGTGCGTCGGTAGGTGCGCGGCTCGAGCAGCGGGTCGGGGCCGAGCAGGTGCCGGCGGGTCAGCGCGATCTCGTCGTTGGAGAAGTGCGACAGGGGCTCGTGGGGTGCCTGCAGATCCAGGAGGTGGTTGCGTCCCTTCTCGAGGATGATCACCGACCAACCCGCCGCGGTGAGGACCTCCGCTGCGGTGGCGCCGCCCGGGCCCGAGCCCACGATGATGGCGTCGCAATCCGTCATGACGCGCCTCGGGCGGGTGGGAAGAGGGGCTCGGGGAACGAGATGCGCTGCCAGCCGGCGCTGGCCTGGTTGCCGCCGTAGGCCGGGTCGCCGTAGGTGGCCTCACACGCGTGGGCGTGCAGCACCCGCGCATCGCCCGGCGCGGGCTCGTCGGCGAGCACCCGTCGGTAGACCGCGTGCAGGTCCTCGAGCCGCTGCCCCCAGGCATGGCGCTCCCAGGGGCCGAGCTCGATCCAGCCCCCTGTAGACGTGCCGGCCCAGCTACCCGGTGCCGCCCAGAGCCGCGGCGGGTCGTGATCGAGCGCGGTGAGGAGGCGCTCGACGTAGTCGACCGCGCCCAACGCCGACGCTCTGGGCACCTGCTCGTCCAGCGCGGTGGCCACCTTCGCTCGTTCAGGTTCTTCGAACAGTGCCGTCATGTGCCCCTTGTTAGCCGATCGTTGAACCATGTCCGTCCATCTTTGAGCGGGATGGAGGCACGTCGGTGTGCCGGGATGCCGTACTGGTGGGCGCCGGGACAGCAGGTGGCAACGAGAGGCCGTGACGATCAGGCTGGGTCGACGCTGCCGTGACCTCACTCCCGTACGAAGCGGATTCCCGCGCTGTCGACCTCGATGACGGCGACGTCGTCCGCCGCGCGTAACGACACGTCCGCATATCCCACGGAGGAGCACTGGTGCGTCGCTCTAGCGTTCTCGGCGAGCGGGATTGCCGCGGGTTTGGTTGACATCTCTTACGCCCGACGTGGTCGGGCGGGACGGATGTTCCGATGCCCAAGAAGTTCACTCCCGAGTTCAAGCGGGGATGTCGTCAGGGTGGCTCGCCGGGGTGATCTGACCCGGGCCGAAGTCGCGGCTGATTTCGATGTCTCGAACGAGTCGGTGAACCGCTGGATGCGCAGGCTGATGTCGACGATGGCGTGAAGGATGGTCTCACCACCGCGGAGCAGGTGGAGGTGGGTGATACGGGGTGGCGGGTTGATCCCGCAGGCGCCAAGGATGCCTGCGGCGGTCTCGCTGGGCTGGGTGGTCTGGATGACGGTCCGGCAGAGCCTTCGAGGGGTGTCTGGACCGCTGCGAGGTTCTCGGCGCTCCCGTCGCACCGGCAGCGTTGGTGCACGCCACCGTCGGTTCCCTTCGTGCCGGGCGGGGCTACGGGCCGGAGGCGATTGTCCAGGTGACGGTGCTCACGTAGGTGCGGGCGTAGGCGGTGGCGGGGAGGCGGAGCGTGAGGGTCGACGCCGAGAACGAGTAGGTCCCGGTGCCCGTCCCGATGGCCTCGCTGGCCAACGGAGCGGTCGACCCGTCGATTCCGGCAGCAGCGGTCACAGTCGGCGCTGTGCCTGGTCCGGTCA
This sequence comes from Microthrixaceae bacterium, assembly GCA_052386335.1. Classification (GTDB taxonomy): domain Bacteria; phylum Actinomycetota; class Acidimicrobiia; order Acidimicrobiales; family VFJN01; genus VFJN01. Next base: position 152,149 of record JBQTKH010000015.1, on the reverse strand, counting down.
CGGTGGGACTGGACTGGTCGAGGGAACCTACGGGCAGGGTCTGGGGGCTGACGACACAGGTGTTCAGGAGGAGCTGCTCGCAGAACTGGGTGGCCGCCACCGTCACCCGCCAGCCCTCAGCCACGACCCGAACGTCGCTCACGCTGAAGGTGCCCACCACCGCGGTCGTGGTGCGAGGCGTGCCGTCCATGGTGACCGTCGCGAAGTTGTCGACCGTGGGCGAGATCAAGGTGAGGCCGACGACCTGGGCGCCGGCTGGCGTGTCGGCGAGCAGCGACGACACGGCCAACACGATGGCCGCCCCCGCCCGGGCCCACGTCGAGCGGTTCATTTCAGGTGTGCGGGGGAGTATCGATCGGCCGTTGCTGGCGCCGCCGGAGATACATCGCCAGGCAGGTCACCACGGCCACAACGGCGACGAGAGCAACCATGGTCAGCGCGAGCGGTGGACCGCCCTGATCCACGGCGCCCGGGGTCGACTCCGAGGGCACCACCCGGTTTTCGAGGTCGGCCTGCTCGGCCGCGCCGACCTCGAAGCCGCCCTCCCACTCGGCGCGCTGGTTGCCGTAGTCGATGACGACCTTGGCCTGATACGTGCCCGAGACCGGCGCCTTGGTCCACACCACCGGGTAGGTGAAGCTGGTGGCGGGCACGACGGTGTCGATGTCGAAGTCGGCGCTGAACGACGACGGTCCCGACACGGTGAGATGTCCTCGACCTTTGGTCAGCCCGTTGCCGTCGTTGGAGATGCCCACCATGAGGTTGAGGCCGTTGGGCCGCGCCTGCGTGGTCACCCCAGCAACCACAAGTCTGGGTGCGGCTGGGCCGGGCAGGAGGATCTGCACCGCCAACGCCCGACGGCTCTCGATGTACAGCGCCGCACCCGCACCGCCTGCACTTCCGACGGTGTCGGTGGTCTGGGCCTGCGGGCTGTACGCGATGATGCCGGCCAGGTGAACGCCGGGGCGGGCACCCGGGGGAACCGAGACCTCGAAGGTGATGTCCTGGCTCGTGCCGGCGGGCAGCCGCACCTCGGTTTTGTCGAGGGCGATCCAGGCCCCGTCGACGGTCGGTGTCGACCCGGTGGCGCCGTAGGCCACGCCGCCCTGCTGGGCAGTCGTCGCATCGACCGCCGCGAGTCGCACGTCAGCGTCCTTGCCGGTCTCGTTCGATACCCGGATGGCTTGGGTGGACTGGCCGCCGGGCGCGAGCTGCAAGCTGAAGTACCCGCTCTCCACCGACGAGCCGGGCGCCGGCTCGACACCGAAGGTGTCGGCCGTCTGGGCGGCGGCGACCACGGTGGCCAGCGCCGTGACGGCGACGAACACACTGACCAGCACGCAAAGCCCGGCGGCGATGCCACCGGGCTTTGCGCTGCGACTCGGACCGAAGGCCGTGCTACGGACCGGTGGCAAGGGTGTAGGTGATCGTGCTCACGTAGGTCTTAGCGTAGACGTTGGCGGCCAGGCTCAGCGTCGCCAACGACGTCCCGAAGTTGTAGGTACCCATGCCGTTCGTCAACGCTGCGCTGGCCAGCGTGCTCGTGGCGCCGTCCACCCCGGCAAGGGCGCTGACCGTGGGAACAGTGCCGCTGCCGGTCCCGGCAGCGACGGTCGGGGCGGCCGCGGCAAGGCTGCCCACGGGGAGCGTCTTGCCCGACACGACACAGGTGGCGCCCGAGAGCTGCTCGCAGAACTGCGTGCCCGCCACCGAGATGCGCCAACCCACGCCGGTACCCCGGGCGTCGGTGGCCGAGAACGTGGGGATGGTTGCCGTGGTGGTCTGAGCCGCCCCGCTCAAGGTCACCCCGGTGAAGTTCGGCGGCACCGGTGAGGTCAGCGTCAACGAACCTCCCGTGACCACGACCGTCGGACTGCCGTCCGCCCACGCCGAAGGAGCAGTGAACACCCCCAGGACGGCAGCCACTGCCGCGATGATTGCCAGCCTGCCCGATCGCTTGTGCGTCATCTCTGGGGTGTCCTCTCGAATGGTGAACCAACGTTGCGGCAACCATCGGCCGCCCAGAGTGGCGAGTCGATGACCATTCACGAAATGGCCAACTCGGATCACCCGCCAGTAGCCCGTGCCCTGGTCCTTGTGAGAGGCGTCGGCGGCGACCAGGCCGGCCCTGTGTCAAACGGGTCGCTCACCTTTGTGCCCCCACCAGCCGATGGGGCCATGGTGACGATCGGTGCGGGTTTCCCGGAGGTCTTGGCTGCCGCACGGGTCGGTGCTGAGTGGGCGTGGGAGCGGTTGTACGGGTCGATCGCGGGTGGGGTCCGCGGGTATCTGGCCGCGCAGGGGGCTGCCGACCCTGACGATCTGACCGGTGAGGTGCTGTTGCAGCTGGTGCGCGGTCTGCCCGGCTTCGAGGGCGACGAGGCGGGCTTTCGTTCGTGGGTGTTCCTGGTGGCGCACCATCGCCTGGTCGACGAGCGTCGCCGCTGTCGGCGTGACGCGTCGCTGGCCGACAAGCAGCAGCCCGCCGGACCATCACCGGGCGCCGACACTGCCACGCTGGACGCCGAGACCGACGCGGAGTGGCGACAGCGACTCGGGGGGCTCAGCGATGACCAGCGGCACGTGATCTTGCTGCGCGTCGTGGCGGGTCTTCCCGCGGAGCAGGTCGCGGTGATCCTCGGCAAGCGGGTGGGCACCATCCGGGTCCTGCAGCACCGCGCCCTCGCCCGCCTGCGCGCTGATCTCACCGCCGGTGTAACGCAATGAGCTGCTCCCCCGGTAACGAGGATGAGATGGGCATCAAGGACCACCGACTCAGCATCGAAGAGGCAGACGATCTGCTCGCCGGGCGCATGCCCGCCGGCAGGGACGACCTCGGCGTGCTGGCCACGGACCTCGCTTCGCTCTCGGCCGCCTACCGCTACGAGGTCGACGCTGTCGACGTCGGACGGTGGGCTGCTCAGGCTGCGGCACACGCCCGTCTCATTCCATCCGACAACGGCGACCTGGCGGCGACGTCAGCAAGCAACGCCTACAGGCCTGCACCGCAGGCGTCTGGGCTACCGAAGAGGAGAATCCCTGTGCTCAGCTCCATTGCAACTTTCGTGGCCACCACCGTCGGCAAGACGGTGGTCGCCGGTGCACTCGTCGCGGCCACCACCACCGGTGGGCTCGCCGCCACGGGCAACCTGCCCGGCCAGCCCGACACACCCGACCCGACGGTCACCGTCGTCGACGACACCCACGCCGACGACACCGAAGCTCCGAATAGCGCCGACAGCGACAGTGTCGACAGCATCGACGTTGCCGACACCGCCGACGACATTGACACCACCGATGCCTGCGAGGCCGACGAGCCCGACGCCACCGACGAGCCCGACGCCGCCACTGAGGTCGACAGCGTGGACAGCGTTGAAAACGCCACGGATGCCTGCGAGGCCGACGAGCCGGTGGAAGCCGACGAGCCCGACGAGGTCGACGAGGTTGACGAGACGGTGGAATCGGACGCGCCCGACTCCACTGACTCCGCCGACGAGGTCGACGTGCCCGATCCCGCCGACGAGGCTGTCGAGGGCTGACGGCGACGGTTGAACCAGACGCTCTGACCATGTGACGGGTGCGGGAGGGTGGCGATGCCCTTCCGCACCCGTGGACGCGTCCCCGACCCGGGTTCTGGGAGATCACCGCCACGATGCGTCTCGATGGCGGCTCAGTGGAAGCGACCGTCGCCTTCGAGGTGCTCACAGACCACCAGCCCCCTGCGATCGGTGAGCCCGCGGCTCGCACCAACGAATCAGCTGGCCGGGGGAGCCGAGCCTCGACCCGACTGCTCCCGATTCAGCCAGCGCTCAGAATGCGTGAGGCAGGCTGAGGAGCAAGCCCAACGAAACGGGATTCGTGATGCGTGTACTCGTGGTCGAGGATGAGAAGCGGTTGGCGGCTGGTCTGCGCAAGGGACTTGAGGCCGACGGGTTCGCGGTCGACATCGCGTCCAACGGGACAGACGGTCTATGGATGGCCACCGAGAACGCGTATGACGTGATCGTCTTGGACATCATGTTGCCGGGCATGAACGGCTTCAAGGTGTGCGAGTCGTTGCGTGACGCGAACAACTGGACGCCGATCCTGATGTTGACGGCCAAAGACGGCGAGCTGGACGAGGCCGAGGCGTTGGATACGGGCGCGGATGACTACCTGACCAAGCCGTTCTCCTACCTGGTTCTGGTGGCCCATCTCCGGGCGCTGCTGCGTCGCGGGGCACGAGAACGTCCGACAGTGCTCGGGGCCGGCGACCTCCGGATGGACCCCGCCGCGCGCAAAGCCTGGCGGGGAGAGCAGGAGATCGAGCTGACGGCACGGGAGCTCGCGTTGCTGGAGTTCTTCCTGCGTCGGCGTGGCGAGGTGGTCTCGAAGCGCGAGATCCTTGACCACGTGTGGGACTACGACTTCGGGGGCGACCCGAACATCGTTGAGGTCTATGTCCGCCACCTGCGGAACAAGTTCGATCGGCCATTCGACCGCGAGTCGATCGAGACCATCCGTGGGGCGGGATACCGGATGGCAGCCGACGGTGGCTGACACCCCCTCGGCCGGGACATCGCGCTGGTGGGGCCGATTGAAGTCGTTGCGCGTCCAGACGACGGCCGTGGCGGTGGTGGTGGTCGGCGTCGCGCTGGTCGTCGGCGGGCTCACCCTGGTGGTACTGCTGCGCAACGCGCTGACCGATCAGGTTCGTACAACCGCACGACTCCGTGCCGTTGACGTGGCTGGAGTACTGGAATCGGGCACTCCACCCGAGGGGCTCGCGGTGAACGACGAGGAAGATCTCGTCATCCAGGTCCTCGATTCGTCGAAGAAGGTCGTGGCGTCCAGCGCGAACATCGCTGGCGAGCCCCTGTTGGCTGATCTCGCGCCGGGTCGATCGATGGAGATCGGCGCGACGCCAGTGGGTGGGGACCACTCGTTCTTGCTCGTGGCCGTCCCAGCGGAGGCTCCGTCGGGTCGATTCACCGTGATGGTTGGTCGCTCGACGGAGCTTGTGACCGACTCAACGAGTCTGGTTGTCGCCGTGCTGGCGGGAGGCTTGCCGTTGCTCGTGATGTTGGTTGGGTTCACGACGTGGCGTGTGGTTGGTCGGACGCTGGCGCCCGTGGATGCGATCCGCCTCGAGGTCGATGAGATCTCGGCGTTCGAGCTTCACCGCCGTGTCCCGGACTCGTCCTCCGATGATGAGATCGCTCGCTTGGCTGCGACGATGAACCGGATGCTCGATCGGTTAGAGGCGTCGCATGATCAGCAGCGAAGGTTCGTGTCGGATGCCTCCCACGAGCTGCGCTCGCCGGTGGCCACGATCCGGCAACATGCCGAGGTCGCTCTGGCTCATCCCGGCCAAACATCTGCAGAGGAGCTGGCGGAGGTCGTGCTGGCTGAGGACCTGCGGGTGCAGCGCCTGGTCGAGGATCTGCTGTTGCTGGCACGGGCCGACGAGCGCACGGTCCGCCGGGCTCGACGATCCGTAGATCTCGACGATGTGGTCTTCGAGGAGGCGCATCGGTTGCGGTCGACCACGTCGCTTCAGGTAGACGTATCGGGCGTGTCTGGGGGTCGGGTGGCAGGTGATCCGGCACAGCTGCGGCGAGTGCTGCGCAACCTCGGTGACAACGCGGCGCGCCACGCCCGGTCCACCGTACGGTTCTCGCTCCATGACGACGGTGAGAGCGTTCGGCTCGCAATCGAGGACGATGGCGGCGGTGTGACCGAAGTCGAGCAAGAACGCATCTTCGAACGCTTCGTCCGGCTCGACGATGCCCGGGCCCGAGACGACGGCGGGAGCGGACTCGGCTTGGCCATCGTGTCGGAGATCATCACCGCGCACGGCGGGTCGGTGAGCGCGAGCAAGAGCTCCCTCGGAGGTGCCCGCTTCGACATCGGGCTCCCCGCATCCGGCGACGACTGAGGCGAGATCGCAATGCGTGGAGGCCGTGTGGGCGAGCGAGCTGCGACGGTTGCTGACTTCAGCGCAGATTCAGGCGACGACTCGTATCCTTCGTCAGTGGGGTGCACCCCCAGGCGACGTCCTCGCCCCCGCCGGCGGGGGCGTCGCCCCCCTGCGATGATCTCGATCGTGGTTCTAGCGTGAGCGGTCTGGTCGATGCGCTGGCGGGGATGGCCTCGCCCTGGCTTTACGTCGTGATTGCTGCGCTAGCGGTGGCAGAATCGGCTGCGCTTGTCGGTCTCGTGGTCCCTGGCGAAGCGGCCCTGCTGGTCGGTGGGTTCGCCGCTTCCCAGGGCCGGGTGAGCCTGCCGGTGCTCGCTGTCGTCGCGACGGTGGCGGCGATCGTGGGTGATTCGATCGGTTACGAGCTTGGCCGCCACTTCGGCCCTCGTGTCCGGGTGACCCGTGTCGGCCTGTGGGTGGGTGAGGAACGGTGGTCGCGTGCGGATCAGTTCATCGAGCGGCGTGGTGGTCCCGCCGTTCTGATCGGGCGGTGGGTTGGGCTGCTTCGGGCTCTCGTTCCTGGTGTCGCTGGGACGACCCGGATGCCGTATGGACGGTTCCTGTTGTGGAACGTCCTCGGCGCGGTGGTGTGGGCGCCGACCGTGATCGCGGCCGGCTACTTCGCGGGGGGCAGCTTCCGGTCCGTCGAGCGGTGGTTGGGGCGGGCGAGCCTCGTGGTCGCCGTGATCGCCGTGTTTGGCTTTGGGCTTTGGCTAGGTGCGCGGTGGGTGATCGCCCATCGGCAGCGTGTCGTCGACGCTGCCAGCCGTGTTCGTGGCTTGTCGGCGGTGCGTCGTATGGCCTCGCCTCGCGCTGACCGCCGGCGGGTGGGCAGCTGCCAACTGGCTCCTTGACGCTGCAGTGCTCTGGCTGTTCCTCGCTGCGGTCGGCCATCGCAGCTCGATCCCCGGGCTCCTGGTCGCCTACGGACTCGCCAACGTGCTCGCCGCAGTCCCACTCTCACCAGGCGGACTCGGCGTCGTCGAAACGACCCTCATCATCACGCTCGTCGGGTTCGGGACCCCCACCGCAATTGCCAGCCTTGGTGTCGCCGGCTATCGGCTCATCCAGTTCTGGCTGCCGATTCCCGCCGGCGCTGCAGCCTGGGTCAGTCTGCACGGGGGCCGTAAGCGTGACGCGCTGGCGACGATGGCCGTCGAGTCTCGGCTACCGGAGGTGACTGGGTCGGAGTCGTGACCGACGACAGGGTGTCCGCGGCTCCGGCATCGTGGTGCCCGGGCTCGGTTTCGCCGAGGATGTTCCCTGAGAACGCGATCAAGGAGAAGGTGCATGATCAAGTACACGTTGCCCGAGCTCCCGTACGGCTATGACGCTCTCGAGCCCAGGTATTCCGCGGAGCTCCTGGAGCTCCACCACGGGAAGCACCACGCCGCCTACGTGAAGGGAGCCAACGACACCCTCGATGCGCTCGCGGCTGCGCGAGAGTCCGACGACTTCACCCAGCTCACGATGCTCGAGAAGAACCTTGCGTTCCATCTGTCTGGTCATGTGCTCCACTCGGTGTTCTGGTCCAACCTCGCCCCGGACGGTGACCAACGACCAGAGGGTGAGCTCGCAGCCGCGATCGACGACCAGTTCGGCAGCTTCGAACGGTTCCGACGCCACCTCAGCGCGGCGACGGTGTCAGTCCAGGGCGTCGGCTGGGGCGCCCTCGCCTGGGAACCCACTGGTCAGCGGCTCGTGGTCGAACAGGTCTATGACCATCAGGGCAACATCGGCCAGGCGGCAGTCCCCCTGCTGGTCATCGACGCATGGGAGCACGCCTACTACCTGCAGTACCGCAACGTCAGGGCCGACTTCGTCGACGCGATCTGGTACCTGATCAACTGGGCAGGCGTCGGCGAGCGGTTCACTGCTGCCCGCTCCGCTCCGGTGGTGTTGTGACGGCGGCCGGTGCCGCTGAAGGTCTCCTGAAGAACCCCGTCCAGCGCTACGGCTCGAGCGCCCGCGTCAGGCGCCAACGGCGCAGCCGGGCACCCGTACCGAGCAGGCCCACGAAGATGGCGGCAAACGCGGCGACGACGGGCAGCTCTGCTCCCTCTGCGCCCGTTGACTCGACGCCGTTCATGATCTGCCACAGGCCGGCGAACACGAGCCCTCCAGCGATCAAGATCGAGTGGAGCGCCCGACTCCCGGCCACCTCGACCACCGTGGCGCCCGCCCCGGCTACGCCGACCGCCGCGAACAGCATCCAGGCCGCCGGCCCGAGGCGGTCGGGCAGGACGTCGAACGTATCCAGCAAGCGTGCCAGCAGAGCGCCGAGAACGATGCCACTCGCACTTAGACCGAACGCGGCGGCAACACCAATGAGCGTGCTCAGGAGGGCGCCAAGCACCGACCCTCGACGCGGGGCGGCGGCGGTCGAAGCGGTCATGCTGCAAGGATAGGGACCGTGTTGCGAAGAGGAAGACCCGTCACGCGGGTCACGCCGCGCGCGAGGGCCGGAGCAGCCTGGATCGCCGGCGTGGTGGTGCTGATCGAGGTCGTCGCCTCGACAGGGGTGATCGACCGGCCCGCGGGCGCCTGGTTCGCCGGGTGTCGGCCGAAGCCGACGACGGTCCAGCGCGACCACAACGGGATCGACTACAAGGTGTCGACCCACCAGTGGCTCGCCGGCCAAGCGATCACCATCCTGCAGGCGGATGGGTTTGATGCTCCCTCGCGCTTCCTCACAACCCCCGATCCCACCGCCCCGCCCGCGCGGGACCCGCAGACCGGACAGCTAACCGGGAGCACCGAGACCTACGGCTGGCGAGTGCTGAGGGGCGCGGCGGAGGCTGACTGCTCGCTGTACAAGCAGATCCCCGATCATCTGCACAACTTCTGGTCGCACCGGGGCCGGGGGATGATCGTGGGCCCGTCCGCCGCATCCAACGCTGACAAGGCGTTCAACAATGCCACCGCGGCATGGACGCGAGGAGACCGCTCGCTCGCGATGGAATGGCTCGGTGCGTCGCTCCATCTCGTGCAGGACAGCTGCGTGCCCCAGCACAACTTCTTCGGAATCGGGGTCAACCACTCGGCCTACGAGCGCTGGATGCTGAAGAACCAGGACGCGCTCGCCGTCACCGACGGCGCCATCCTGGCGGCGACCTTCCGCGTCGGCGGAGGCCACGGCGGGGAGAACTGGGACAGCACCAACCCTCGGGGCTGGGCCGACGAGTGCGCACACCGCGCCGCGGGCGTACTGCTCTCGGCGTCCGCGAACGTCCCCAAGGTCCCATCTCGGGCTGACCCTCAATGGAACACCGCGGCTCACATCGCCGACACCCAGCGGCTCGGCGCCGGCTTCCTCGTGCTCTTCTTCGAGTCGGTGGGTGCACCATGACCCGGGCGCTCATCTGGGGCCTCGCAGGCCTGGGCGTGTTCGTCTCCGGCCTGGTGTTCGCCATCCTGACGGTGGGTTTGGTCGAGGGCTGGACTCCGATGCCCGACCAGGCCTCCCAACTCCTCGGCATCATCATTGCGGCCACCGCCACCTGGACCGCCGGTGTGCTCTGCGCTCGAGCGCCCGGGCGCTGGGCGGCACTGGCGGTCGCGTTGGTGCCAGCCTCCATCTGGGCGGTCGGGTACGCAGTGATGGAGACGACCGAGGGGCACGGCTCCGGCCTGGCACCGCAGGTGGTAGCGGAGGCGGTGAGCATCTCGGCTGCACTGGTCGGTGGGGCAGCTTACGTGGCGCGCCGGACCGGGCCCCTCGCTCGCTAGGTCGCTGAACGTTGCTTCAGGGTCGTTCAGCCGTGGATCAGCGGCTACTTGCGATGGTGGGTTCCAGCAAACGGTGAGGTCATCCGGACCAAGCCACCCACGAAGGGAACCCAACCCATGTCCATCAAGGATCGTTCCAAGCGGATCGTCGCCGGCGGTGCCGCGGCGGTCGGTCTGACCCTCGGGGTCGCCGCGCTCGCAGGTGCGGCCACCTCACCGGCACAGCAGCCGGCCCCACCGACCGCTGACCAGGAGTCCCAGGACCCGAACCTCAACGGTTCGATCCAAGCGCCCGAGGACGAGTCGGCGTCTGAGGCCGACGAGGCCAAGGCCCTCGAGGGCATGGCGAAGGTCTCGGCTGCTGACGCTGAGCAGGCGGCCCTGGCCGCGGTGCCCGGCGGAACCGTGCTCGGCTCGGCGCTCGAGAACGACAACGGAAGCGTCATCTACGAGGTCGACATGACCGACGCCAACGGCAAGTCGGTCGAGGTCAAGGTCGACGCCGGCAACGGTGCGGTCCTGGCCCAGGAAAGCGACGAGTCTGAAGCGGACGACGCCTCCGAAGCCAACGAGGGGACCGAGGCCAACGAGGCGAACGAGGCGCCCGAGGCGGCACCCGCCCGCTGATCCGCACAGTCCACCGCCAACCCCCAGCAGCAGGGAGTGCCGGCCCACCGCGGCCGGCACTCCTGTCGTTCCAACGCTGCTCTGGACGGCCGACTGGGCCGTCTAGGTGTGAGCGTGGGGTGGCTTCGGTAGGGGGGCGGGTCCGCCGAACACGAGATGGAACACGACACCGGGGCCGCTGTCGGCGACCACGAGCCTCAGCGCTTCCGCTTCTGCGAGTCGTCGTGCGAGGGCGAGTCCGATGCCCTCCCCACGCGCGTCGTCGTTGCGCCGGACAAAGACTTGAGCGGGGTCCACGGTTGTGGCGCCTTGGTCGCTGACCGCGATGACGGCCCCTTCGCCGAGTCGTGACGCGGCGAGACCGATGGGGCCTGCTCCGTGGATCACGGCGTTGTCGATGAGGACGTCGAGGATCTGCCGGATGGCTTGCGGACTCGCATGCACCCATGGGAGGGACCGCTCCACGTCGAGGTTGAAAGATCGGCCGGCGGCGAGCAGGCGCGGTTCCCAGTGCGATGCGGTCTCGCGAATGAGCGTGGCCAGCGGGTGAGGTTCGCGGGGTCGCTCAGCGTCTCGGGCCATGAAGAGCACGTCGTCGATGGTTTGCTCGAGTCGATCGACGTCGCGGAGGGCGTCGTTGACGAGCCCGCCGTCGTGCTCTGTGGTGGTCTGCTCGGATTCGAGCCGGATGCGCAGGGATGCCAGCGGGGTGCGCATCTGGTGGGCGAGGTCGGCGCTGAGCTCGCGTTCGCGGGCCATGGCCGCGTTGAGCCGGGTAGCCGCCTGGGCGAGGGCGTCGTGGACCGAGTCGATCTCGGGGATGCCTGAGCTGGCCCGGATGGGTACCTCGCCGCCGGCACCGATGACATCAGCGGCGTCGCGGAGCTGAGCAAGCGGGAGCGCGAGGCTGCGGCTTCGTCGGGAGGCGAGGAGCCCGGCGATCGCGAGCACTCCCACGGCGAGGGCTGCCATGGCGGCCCATGACCGGAGCGTGCGCGAGGTGACGACGGCGTCGTCGATGCTGGTTCGGATGGCGCCGACGACGGACTCCTCGTCGCTGATGGGCACGGCGACGACGAGGTCGCCCCGGCTCTGCTGTGCGGTGCCGCTCCGCAGGACTGCCTCGACGTGGGCGTCGGCGGTCGCGGGGCCTTCGCCGAGCACCCGACGCCCGTCCTTGCCGTATAGCGCTACGTCGACGTTGGCCACCGGGTCGGGGAGCTCGGGGACGTCGTTGTCTCGTTCGAACGACCCTGGGACCGTCGCTGCCGCGCTGGCCGCCTCCTTGGCCAGGGTCAGCAGGGCGTCGTCGTAGTTGCGCGCCCGCACCGACAGGGCCAGCGGAAGGCCGAAGCCGGTCACCGCGACCGCGGAGACCAAGAGCATGGCGGCGAGGATGCGGCGTCTCAACCGGCTGGCTCCTGGGAGGGGAGCTCGTAGCGGTACCCGACGCCGCGGATGGTCGAGATCCGGCTGCCGTCGGGACCGTGGTCGCCGAGGCGCTGGCGAAGGGCGGCGATGTGGACGTCGAGGGTCTTGGTCGAACCGAACCAGTGCTCGTCCCACACGAGCTCCATGGCCCGCTCTCGGGTGAGGACGGTTCCGGCGTGGCGCATCAGCTCGGCAAGCAGATCGAACTCCTTTGCCCGAAGCTCGATCTCGACTCCGTCGACGACGGAGCGCCGAGTGGCGAGGTCGATGGTGACCGTGCCGACGGTGAGGGTGGTGTCGCCGTCGGCAGGGGCCGCCTGGCGTCGGAGGTGGGCTCGGAGTCGGGCGAAGAGCTCGGCGAGACGGAATGGTTTGACGAGGTAGTCGTCGGCACCGGCATCGAGGCCGACAACTAGGTCGGCCTCAGATCCCCGGGCGGTGAGGATCACGATCGGCGTTCCGGGCACCTCGCGCCGGAGGTATCGACAGAGGTCGAGCCCGTCCTCGTCGGGAACCCCGAGGTCGAGCAGGACGAGGTCCACACCAGCCAGCGGCTGGGCTCGTGCCTCGGCCGCGTTCCGACACCAGATGGGCTGGTAGCCCTCGCCGGTGAGGGCCCGCATGAGGCCGCCGCCGATGCCCTCGTCGTCTTCGACGATGAGCACCGACGGCAGCTGTGATGCGCTCATGTCGGAAGGGTAAGACACGACACGGGTGGCCGGAGGCAGGCGTGACTCAGTCGGGGGTCTCTGCGCCGCCGGCGTCCTTCTTGACCGTGGTCGTCTGGACGGCCGCGCCCTGGGCACTGACGATGACCTCGACGTTCATCTCATTGACGGACGTCTTGTAGAGACTGAAGTCGTTCGACGGGAAGTGGTCGGGGGCTCCGGTGTTGTCGAAGTGCACGACGCGCGATCCGCCGGCCGGGATGCTGAAGGCGTCAGGGAGCTTCGTGTAGTAGCTCTCCGACAGGTTCGCGGTCGGGTCGGTGAACGTGTAAAAGACCTCGACGCCGGTCAGGGCGGTGGTGCCCGTGTTGGTGAGGGCGATCTCAAGGTGATCATCGGTGGCCTTCCCGGACGCGTCGACGTTGTTCTCGACCAGCACCGAGTCGATCTTCAGTGACTGGGTGGTCGAGGTGTTGGTGATCGGGTTCGCCTTCACTGGAAGGACCTTGGAGCTGCCCGAAGGGGGCGTGCCGTTGGCGGTGGTCGTCGGGGTGGCCCCTGTCGCCGGCTTGGTGGACGACGACCCTCCGCAGGCGGCTAGCGCGACACCTGCGACGAGAGCGACGGCACCGAGCCGCATGCGAAGTGATCGTGGGGTGGTGGGTCTCATGATGTTCCTCCTTGGGGGATGGTTGATTGGCGACGGAAGGCCCGCCGGAACCCGGCGCCGAGCGCTATCACGTAGAACAACATCCACTCGATCTCGATCCGCTTGACGTCGAGGAGCTGGGACAGGGTGAAGTCGTGGTACTTCGCTTTGACGTCGGTCATGGCGAACACGAATCGCTCGAAGTGCTTCGAGAACGACGCCGCCTCGATCCCGGTCCGCACCGTCTCGTAGCCCGAGAAGTGGGCGAGGATCGTCGTCTCGTCAGCTCGGACCAGTCCGAGCGATCCAAAGAGGCCACCGGGGATCTGGTTGTCGGCGTCGAGGGTGTCACCGATCTGAGGGATGATCAGCACGACGATGAGCCAGATGCCCAGCGCGATCATCAGACCGTTGGCGGGCACCTTCGATCGGGCAGTGACCATGGCGCCAAGGAAGTAGAAGACCGTCAGGTAGACGACTGCTGCGCCGTAGGCAAGGAGCAGCTTGAGGGTCTGGGCAGCATTGATCCAGTCGTGGCCGATGAACCCGAGGCACAGCACCCCGACGACGGCCGTGACTGCGACGAGCGTGGCGATCAACCCGACCGCACCCAGCGCACTGCCCGCCGCGAGCTCACCAGAGGTGACCGGCCGAGAGCGAATGAGCGGGAGCGTGCGATTGGCTCGCTCCCGAGAGACGCTCAGGTACCCAAGGGTGATGGCGATGACCGCCCCGATGATCTCGAGGTACTCCATCGCCCCCCGGAGCAGCGACAGCAGCGCGAGCGGTGACGGGGCAACCTGCAGGACGCCTCCGGCGATCGCCGCGGCCTTGTAGGTCTGGTAGTCGGCCAGCTTCCCGGCGTAGTCGACCGAGGCGATGTACACCGACGCGACGGTGGCCACGCCGAGGACGGCGATGAGGGCGAGCAACACTCGGCTGCGGACCGCTGCCCGGTATTCGTGGCGGGCCAGCGCCATGATCCGCGTGCGTCGTTGGCTATTCATCGGAGGCTCCCTTCGAGAAGTCGTGACGGCGAACGAGCACGGTGGTGGCCGCGGCCAGGCCGGCAACAGAGGTGAGGAGTGGCAAGACCCGCCGGGTCGTCTCGGCGCCCGACTCGCCTGGCGCGGTGCCGAGGATCCGGCCGCTGGCTTCCTTGTACTGCTCGCTGATCGACAACGGCCGGGCCTTGGCGGTCGCGGTGAAGAACGGCTGCGACGTGCTCACCGGGTCGGTGATCGGGTTGAGCGACGTCGTCGGCCGAAGCCCGGAAGTGAACTGGGGGACCGCGAAGGTCAACACCAGCCAGACGCCCATCGCGGCGAGCAACGCCATCGACCGGCGCTTCGTCAGCAACACGGTCATCATGCCAACCAGCGCAAACAGCAGCAGGTAGAGCCACGACAGCCCGTAGAACACGGCGAGACGAACGAACTCGCCGCCGGTGGGAACCGCCCGGTTGACGGCCAGGAGCGACAGGACGCTCACCCCGAAGCTGGCGGTGAGCACCACCGCTAGCACGGCTGCCGCGCTCAGGATCTTGCCCAGCACATAGCTGGTTCTGGTGACCTGCCGCGAGAAGATCAGCCGACCGAGCCCGTTCGACTGATCATCGGCCAGGCTCAGGTGACCCAGCACGAGGGCGAGGAGCGCTCCGATCAGCGGGATGTAGATCGACATGTTCGACAGCAGCGAGAGTGTCGGCTTGAGCTCGAACGGGTTCGCGGGGGCGGCCTGGCCTCGGGCGGCGAGGAGCTGGACGGCGTCGGCGTAGACCCGCACGATCGTGCTGCGGCTCATCCAACCGATGACGCCGGCCATGGCGGTCATGGCGGTCAGCGTCCCCAGGAGAGCGAGGAAGATCCGTTGGCGGCGCAGCGAGGTGATCTGCTGGGTGGCGACCGTGGCGATCATGTCGGGACCGCCTCCATGCGCACGTAGATGTCTTCGAGCGAGGTCTCGTCGGGGAAGCGGCGGGTTGTCGCCTCGATCGAGTCCTTGTAGATCAGATCGCCCCGGTTCAGCACTCCGATGGTGGTGCACACCTTCGCGACCTCGCTGAGCAGATGGGTGTTCATGAACACCGTCATGCCGAGGTCCTGGTTGAGGCGCAGGATCGTCTCACGGAGCTGGCGGACGCCGAGCGGATCGAGCCCGGAGGTCGGCTCGTCGAGGAACAGCACCTTCGGGCGGTGCAGGACCGCCTGGGCGATCCCGATGCGTTGTCGCATGCCAGTGGAGAACGAACCGAGCCTTCGGTCGGCCAGATCGGCTGCGTCGAGGTAGTCGAGGGTCTCGACGACCGCTCGGCGCGGGTCGGCGACCCCGGAGAGCGTGGCGAAGAACTCGAGGTTCTCGCGTGCGGTCATGTGCCCGTAGAGGCGGACATCGGCGGGCAGGTAGCCGATGCACTCGGTCACTGCCCCGCGCTCATCGACGACGTCATGGCCGCACACCAGCGCGGTGCCACTCGTGGGCGTGATCAGGGTGGTGAGGATGTTGATCGCGGTCGTCTTCCCGGCACCGTTGTGGCCGAGGAACCCGAAGATCTCGCCCGGGGCGATCGTGAGATCGATCCCGTGCAGCACTTCGTCGTCCTCGTAGGTGTGCCGCACCGCTCGCATCTCGATCGCAGGGCTGTCCATGCGCGTTCCTCTCGTTGACTGTGGCTGCGACGGTACGAACACCTCGGCAAGACGCTTGGTCACAACAGGCAAGAGGACGGCAAAACGTCGACGACACGGCGGAGGCGCCGCGGTGATCGCGTTCCCGGTGTCTCGAATCCTGAACGGGCGGTCAGAGTGCTTCAGCCGAGCCTCAGCAGCTCCCTGTGATGGTGGGTCGCAGCAGGACGGATCAACCGGATCCCCCGCTCAACCAAAGGAACCAGACCATGACCATCAAGGAACGCACCACCCGGATCCTCCTCGGCGGAGTCGCCGCCATCGGGCTGACGCTCGGTGTGGCGACACTCGCTGGGGCGGCCACCACGCCGGCCCAACCGACGCCACCGGCCGTGCAGGACCAGGCGACGCCGGGTGACGAGGCAGTCGACGGTGTCGACCACCAGTTCGAAGGCGAGGAGATCGGGAACAACGGCGACGGGATCCCCGATCCCAACGAGGCCAACGAGGTCGAGACGCCTGAAGCCAACGAGGTGACGACCGCTCCGGCCAAGGGTTGATCCCGCACAACCCTCCAGCGCTTCAACCCAACCGCCACCCGGTGCCGGATCTCCGATCAGAGGTCCGGCACCGGCGCGTACCCGGTCCGGGCTCTGAGCGTTCAGGTTGGTTTCAGGGCTCGTCTGATAGCACGCGACCATGCTTCATCGTGCGGTTCTACCTGTTGCACTGTTGCTCGCCACTGCCGCATGTGGTGGTGGGTCCCCGTCGAGTGCACCCTCGATGGGCGACGGCCAGCCCGGTACGGCGGAGTTCGGGATGACCGAAGCGCAGCTCGGTGCCGCCGTCAACGACGTCGAGTCCCGCATCGCCGCGTGCATGTCTGGCGCAGGGTTCGAGTACGTGGCCGCGGACATCACCGTGGTGCGAGCGGCCATGGCCGCAGTTGGGTCTGCGCCGGGGCTGGCCGATGCCGACTACGTCGCACAGTACGGGTATGGGATCTCCACCCAGTTCGACAACCCTGCGGGCGAGCTAGGCCTCGGCGATGCCAACCGCGCCATCATCGCGGCGCTGTCCCCATCGGACCAGGGTGCGTATCGCTTCGCCCTGCTCGGCGAGCACCAGGACGCAGCGTTCGCGGTGACGCTCGACAACGAGGACTTCTCCCAGGTGGGCGGCTGCACCGGAGAGGCCGTGGGTCAGGTGTTCGACAAGGCGGAGCTCAGCGCCACGTACGTGAACCCCAAGGACGCTCTCGTCGAGCAGGACCCACGAGTGATCGCTGCGACCGAGGCATGGGCGTCGTGCATACGAGGCGCAGGGTTCGACTTCCCGCGCCCCGACGCGGGTGAGGCCGCCATCAGTGAGCGCCTTCGTCTGCTCCTTGATGGTCAGGCCCCGGAGGATCTCGACTCGGGTCGCCAGGCGCTCCTGGTCGATCTCCAGGGCGAGGAGAAGGCACTCGCACGGGCGGACCTTGACTGCGCCAGCAAGGTCCTCGATCCCGTGATCGCCAACGTGGAGAGCGAAGTCTTCGGCGAGCCACAGGGCTGAACACGCTCACCGAGGCCGAATCTCCAACGGCGTTCAGCGGAGACTCAGGATCGATCCTCCATGGTTCCCCCTAGCGCATGACATGCGTGCGCTCGCCAGAGAGGAACACCACCATGACTTGGGTCGCCAGACATCTACGCATCGCGGGCGTCGCGGCATCCGCAGGGTTCCTGCTCGCCGCTTGCGGCGGCGGATCGGGCTCGACCACGAGTACCACCGCCGCCGGTGGCCAGAGCTCGGATGCAGCGGAGTTCGGGTTGACGGAGGCCGAGGTCACCGTTCGCGTTGACGCCGTCGAGACGGCCATCGCCAAGTGCATGACCACGGCAGGCTTCGAATACGTGCCCGTCGACTACAAGACCATTCGCACCGCCATGGACACTGACAGCAAGCCGAGCGGGCTCGACTCTGACCAGTTCCGAACCGAGTTCGGCTACGGGATCAGCACGCTCTACGGCGGCTCCAACAAGCAGTTCGAGGTCGGGTTGGGGAGGAACCTGGCCATCCGCGACGGGCTCCCCGGCCCCGACCGGGTCGCCTGGGAGCGCGCACTGCTGGGCGAGGACACCAGCCAGAGCTTCGCCGTGGGCCTCGACAGTGAGGACCTCTCGAGGACCGGAGGCTGCACCCGCACCGCCGTGGAGGCCACCTTCTCGAAGGAGGAGCTCGGCCCAGGCTTCGTCAACTACCAGAACGCCGACGCCGTGCGCGTCGAGCAGGACCCTCGGGTCATCGACGCGCTGCGCGCCTGGTCGACCTGCATGCGTGACGCCGGGTACAGCTACCACACCTCATCGGACATCGACACGGACATCGCGTCCCGCCTCGACAGCATCACGGGAGGCGTGGCCCCCGCCGATCTGACGCCCGACGCTCAGACGGCTCTCACGCAGCTCCAGGGCGAGGAGCGCGCCATCGCCGCCGCAGACAACAAGTGCGAGCTGGCCCACGTGGCCGACGTGAAGGCAAAGGTCGAGAAAGAGCTCCTCGGCACGAACGGAGCCAACTGACATGCGGCGCAGGACCATCGCAGCGGTGCTCGCCGGCACCGTGGTTGTGTCGTCCGCGACCGGGTGGGTGGCGAGCAGTCAGATCCGTTCGCCAGCCGAGGTGGCGGCCAGGACCGCGCCACCGACCGCCTCGGCGATCCTCGTACCCGCTGAGATGCGCACCCTCTCAACCGACATCGTCACCCGCGGGACCGCCCGGTTCGGGGCACCCCAACAGCTGTCGCTCGCACCGTCGGCGCTGAGGCCCGACCCCGCGATCGTCACCTCGGTGCCGCTGCCCGGGGGCGCGCTCACCGAGGGTGACATCGCGTTGACGGCGTCGGGCCGCCCGGCGTTCCTGCTCACCGGCCAGGTCCCCATGTTCCGGGACCTCGGGCCCGGTCTCGAAGGCGACGATGTCCGCCAGCTGGAGGAGGCGCTGGCTCGCCTCGGCTTCGATCCGGGCGCCGCCGATGGTCGCTACGACAGTCGCACCGAGCGTGCGGTGGCCGCCTGGTACCGCGCCGCAGGGTTCAGCCCGACCACGACGACCCCCAGCGCGGAGATCGACGCGGCCACCTTCGACCTAGCGGTTGCCGAGGCCAACGAAACCTCGATGCGACTGTCGGGGCAACGAGCCGTGGCGGCGGCGGCGACCGTGGTGAACACGGCCACCTTCGCACTCGCGACAGCGACGGCCGAGGCGAACGCCGCGAACCTGGCTGCCGCCTATGACGCCAGCGAGAAGCAGCGTGCCTTGGGCGACCTCCGGGCCAGTGGCACCGCGACCCCAGCGCAGATCGCCGCCGCGCAAGATGCGGTCGCCGTGGCGACAGCAGCCGCGGACGCGACCCGCGCCCGCGGCGCCGAGACCGTTGCTGTGGCACAGATGACCCTGGACGGGGCGCCGGCGGCCGCCCAGACCACACGCGCCGAGGCCGACGCCGCGAACACGCTTGCGGGCCTTGACGTCACCACCAAACGGCGCCTGCTCGATGCGCTCCGAACAGGAACGCCGGGGACGTCCAGGGCGGCGGACGCCGTTGTTGTCCTACGGCAGGCCGGGGTCCAGGTCCCCGCCGATGAGCTGATCTTCGTTTCCAGCGCGCCGATCCGGGTGGCGGAGGTCACCGCTGCGCTCGGCAGTCCGGCGGTCGGCCCGATCATGACGGCGACCAACTCGCTCGTCGCCATCGACTCGTCCTTGCCGCTCAAGGAGGCCCCCCTCGTGAAGCCGGGCATGGCCGTGACCATCGACGAGGCGCAGCTTGGGATCAAGGCGACGGGAGTGATCACCCGGGTCGCAGACACGCCCGGGACCGACGGCGTCGACGGCTTCCACATCTATGTGGAGATCGCCGTCGATGCTGCACCCCCGAACCTCGTAGGCGCCTCGGTGCGCTTGACCGTGCCCATCAAGTCCACCGGTGGCCCTGTCCTGGCCGTGCCGGTCGCGGCGGTATCACTCGCCGCCGACGGCACCTCGCAGGTCGTCCGCGACGTGAAGGGCGTGCGCGCTCCGGTGGTCGTCGAAGTGGGGGTCTCCGCCAACGGGTTCGTCGCGGTGGTCTCGACCGCCGGTGACCTCAAGGCCGGTGACCTCGTCGTGGCCGGCATCGAGGCCCCCGCTTCGACTCCCGCGTCAACTCCCGCGTCAACTCCCGGTTCGACTCCCGCTTCAACTTCCGCCTCAACTCCTACTTCCGCTCCCGCTTCCGGTGGCTGAGGTGGACGCCGTCCCAGTGGTGGAGCTGCGCGGCGTCGGCCGGCGCTTCGACACCGACCCTCCCGTCCACGCGCTCCAAGATGTCAACCTCTCCGTTCGCGACGGTGACTGGGTCGCCATCGTGGGAGCGTCGGGGTCGGGGAAGTCGACGCTGCTGAACGTGCTGGGGTGCCTCGACCGCCAGACGCAGGGCACCTACCGGTTCGACGGCATCGACGTTTCGGCCCTGACCGATAGGCAACGGGCCGGGCTGCGTGCCCGCGGGATCGGGTTCGTCTTTCAGTCGTTCCACCTCCTGGCCCACCGGACCGCCCTCGAGAACGTGATGATCTCGGAGATCTACCGCCGCGAACCTCCCGCCGGTCGCAAGGAGCGCGCCCTGGCCGCTCTCGAGCGAGTGGGGCTCGGCCATCGGGTCGACTTCCTGCCGACGCACCTCTCGGGAGGGGAGCGCCAACGCGTAGCCATCGCCCGCGCCCTCGTCGGTCGGCCCCGCCTCGTGCTCTGCGACGAGCCCACAGGTGCACTGGACTCCACCACCACCGAGTCGATCCTGCAGATGTTCGAGCAGCTCCACGACGACGGCCTGACCGTGATCACGATCACCCACGAGCTGGAAGTCGCCGAGCGGGCCAAACGACGAGTGCGGATGGTCGACGGCACGATGACCGAGCCGTCATGAGGATGCCCCATCCGCGGCGCAAGCCACCCGAAGACGAACCCGCACTCATCGCCCCCTCGGGCATGACGCCACGCGATCTTGCCAACGAGGCCGTCGCAGGGCTCTTCTCCCGCCCCTCACGGTTGGTGCTGACCATCTTCGGCACCGTCATCGGCCTCGCATCGCTGGTCGCGACGGTCGGGCTGTCGCGCACCGCCAGCAACCGCATCCTGGGCCGCTTCGACGAGCTGGCCGCCACCGAGATCGTCGTGACCGCGAAGCCCGGACCGGACGGCCCGGTCCCCGACGCACTGCCGTGGGACGCACCGCAACGACTCGAGCGACTCAACGGTGTCGTCGCCGCCGGCAACGTGAGCACGGTCGACGTGGGCAATGCCCTCGTGCGCACATCGCAGATCAGCGATCCACAGGTCCAGACCGAGTTCGGTCTCTCGGTGCAGGCCGCGTCGCCCAGCCTGTACACCGCCGTGCGTGCTCAGCTCCAGAGTGGACGGTTCCCGGACGAGGGGAACAGCCAGCGCGCGGACCGCGTCGCGGTCCTCGGACCGAGTGCTGCGTTACGGCTCAACATCAGTGGCGTGGGCCAGCAGCCAGCCATCGCCATCGGCGACGACATCTACGTTGTCGTCGGGATCCTGCGCGACGTGGCCCGCCAGCCCGATCTGCTCGGCGCCGTGATCATCCCCGAGGGCACCGCACAGCACTACTTCCGGCTCGCCACCCCCGAGACAGTCGTGATCGAGACCCAGATCGGCGCCACGTCGCTCATCTCGCGCCAGGTGCCGACCGCGCTGCGTCCCGACGATCCCAAGGTGCTCAAGGTCGCGTCACCCCCAGAGCCTCAGCGAGTGAAGGACAACGTGCAGAGCGATCTCAACGTGCTCCTCCTGTTCCTCGGTGGCGTGTCGCTGCTCGTCGGCGCCATCGGGATCGCCAACGTCACCCTCGTGTCAGTCATCGAGCGAACCGGTGAGATCGGTCTGCGACGGGCCATGGGCGCATCGCGCCGGCACATCGCCCAGCAGTTCCTCGTGGAGAGCAGCGCCATGGGGTTCGTCGGCGGGATCCTCGGCGCCAGCATCGGCACCCTCGTCGTGGTCGGTGTCGCCGCCCACAACCAGTGGACACCCGTACTCGACCCCACCGCGCCCCTCGTCGCCCCCCTCCTCGGTGGCTTCATCGGCCTCATCTCGGGCACCTACCCATCACTGCGAGCAGCGCGCATGGAACCGGTCGACGCCCTGCGCTCCGGCACCTGAACCCTGACGCACCGACGGGGCCGCGTGATTGGCGTGCCGCGACTCGCTCGTTCAGGTTCGTTCAGCGTGGCCTCAGCGACACTGGCTCATCGTGCCAACCAACCCTCGCCCACCAGTAGGAGCCCTCATGTCCAAGACCCGCAAGCTCATCGTGACCGGCGCGGTTGCGGCCGGCCTCACCCTCGGCGCAGCCGCCATTGCCGGCGCGTCGGGCGGCACGGCGACGCAGACCAGCGATGACCCCACCGTCGGCTCGACGACCCAGACCCCCGAGGCCGTCGAGACGGACCTGGGCGCCTCAGACGCCAACGAAGTCGAGGCACCCGAGAGCACCGAGACTGAGGCCGTAGACGTTGACGAGGCCGTCGACGGAGTGGATCACCAGTTCGAGGGTGAAGAGGTCGGAAACAACGGCGACGGCGTCCCCGACCCCAACGAAGCCGACGAAGCAGCCGAGACCATTTCTGACGCCAACGGCTGAGCCAAGCACCTCGACTCTGACCGGAGGGCTCAACCGCTCGAACCGGCCGGAGCCGGTCGAACGACGTGTGACGGCCTGACCTGAGCGAAGCGCAGATCGGGTTCGGCGCGCCAACAGCTGCGCGGGAGCGCGAGCTGATCGAGCCTCATCGTCAACGTTTTGCCGTCCGCTTGCCTGTTGTGACCCAGCGTCTTGCCCACGTGTTCGTACCGTCGCAGACGGGAGGAGCACTGATGGACGGCCCCGAGATCGCGACGCGAGTGGTTCGGCAAGGTGACATGGCACAACGCGCCAAGATCGGCGATGAGCTCCAAGTGCTGATCGCCGACGACGAACCAGACGTTCGCCTCCTGCTCCGCCTTGGGTTGCGCCACAGCTCCATCGCGATCGTCGGCGAAGCCGACGACGGCATGGCCGTGCTCGAGGCATGCAACCGGCTCGAGGTCGACGCCATCGTGCTCGACCTCCTGATGCCCCGTATGAACGGCTTCGAGGTCATCCCGCATCTGCAGCGAGACCATCCCCACATCGGAATCGTCGCCTACACCGCTGTCGCTGGCGATGTCGTGCGGCAAGAGCTGGTCCGTCTGAGCGTTCCGGTGCTCCTCAAAGGTGGCGACCCGACGCTGCTGGCCGTGGCACTCCGCGCTGCGGCCACGGTCGCCCGGTCGGACGCGCCCTGAGATGACGCGGTCGGAACTCGAGGCGGGTTTGGGTCATCTGCCGACGATCCGCCCTCACAGAAGCTCACAAGCGTTCGACTATCGAAGAGGTAGGCGTCTGACCCTGATCCGTTCGTCCTCGAGCACAACGATGGCTCCGGCAGCGAGGTCAGCAGCGACGCCTTCCAGGTTGGCGAGCAGCACCGCAGCCAGGCGAGCCGCTGGGCGAGGCGAGCGCAGCCGCAGCAGGATGACCGAGGGTCGATCGGCTCCGCTCTCGGTGAGGAGGAAGCCGAAGTCGGTGTCCGCCGAGACGAGCACGCGGTCCTCGTCGAGCGCTCGCTGGAGGATGACCTCGTCGTCCGCCGATCTGAGGTCGATGTCTCGAGTGTGGACGACATCGTGGCCGGCTCTGCGAAGCTCGTCCGCCAGAAGCGGTGAGAGGTTCTGATCGACCAGAAACCTCACGCCGGTCGGCGGAGGGGGAGCTGTCGCTCCCTGAGGGCCTCGGCCGCGTAACGGAGGGCCTCAGCGACATCCTCGGGTTCGAGGTCGGGCAGATCCGTCACGATCTCCTCGGTCGTCATGCCGTCGGCCACCATGGCCACGACGGTGGCCACAGGGATCCGCAGACCTCGGATGCAGGGCTGCCCCCCCATCTTCCCGGCCTCGAGGGTGATCCGCTCGAACGTCATGTGTTGGAGCGTACGGCGTCGATCCGCAGCGGTCACTCCAGTACGCGCTCGGCGGTCCCGGCGAGCTCTTGGATGCCCCGCGGAAAACCCGCGGGAGGTTCCGGACGAGGCGTCACGGGGCGTCATCGGGTGGTACCACGCACCCCTCGTGACCTGCGGTTTCGCGATCTTCGGGCTCGTGACCAGGGGCATCAACCGCCCTTACAAGGCAGATGTCGGGGGTTCGAGTCCCTCCGCGCCCACCTATTTCCCCTGGTCAGGGGTCTGCTGACCAGGCGGTCGATGGAGTGCCGCCGATTCCATCCCGCGTCCATCCCGCGCGATCGACGGCCGACGTCTCTCGCTGACTTGCGGCCTGCAAGAGCCGGATGGTTCGAGGTCGGTCCCAGTGCCGACTCGATCCGGGGCTGCGGGCCGCGTTCGCCGAGCGCGCCAAGCACCATGGGTCGGCCTCCGGGATCGACACTCAGCAAGCCGCTACGGCAGTGGCGCCCGGCGTCCGTCGATTGGGTCGGGAGTTCTTCAGGCCAGTCAACCGTCGAGGATCAGCTTGAGGCTTCTCGCCGAACCGTCGGGCAATGAAAGGACGTCGGAGTGGGTACCGAACAGTGCGCGGAGACTGGAGAGGGCGAGGTCAAGCGCCCGGTTCGCCTTCTCCGCAATGGCGGTTTCGTTGAAGGTTCCGCCGTGGACGATCTTGCTCCGGTCGTCGTAGAGCTGCTTGATCTCTCTCTGAAGGTCAGTGCGGCCGGCCGCGGTATCGGCGAGCAGCCAAGCCATCGCGGAGGAGATGCGCAGCCGCGGCTCGCCCTCGCTCGTTCCAAAGAGGTTCTCCCATGCGATGACTGAATCGACGAGCCGATCACTTGGATCGGTCCGAACCTGAGCCGCAGAGAGGACACGACGCACGGCAATGTCGACGGCCGGTGACCAGTTCGCGTCGATCAGATTGCACCAGCCCCGCAGGGCTTCGCACTCCTCCTCCGTCAGTTCCGTCGGCATGAAACCCGGTGAGGACCTGGGGTCTGCCCATCCCATGGACCGGCCCTGAGCCGTGGGATCAGCGATCCAGTGCCACGTGAACCGCGCCGTCGCCCACTGCCCCGCGGGACGCTCAGCAGCAAGGAGGACAGCGAGCTGAAGCCCCTCGCTTCGACGGCGCAGGGCCTGAGCACCCTCCAACTGCTCGAAGGACGGGCTGGCCGGGAACTCGTCGCCTGCTCGCCACTCATGCACGGTCAGGGCGAACGGCAGAGCCGTGTCCAGGACCACCTCGCCGGCGTAGGAGACCGTGACGCTTCTTCCCTCGGAGTCAGTACCGCTTACAGCGCCGTCGAGCATGGACGGGGCCGACGCTCTCTCGTCATCGGTGATGGGCCGTAGTTGACCCCAGGGTGTCTCGATCGCCCGACCAGAGGTCGTGATTCCGGTGAAGGCCAGCAGAGCGCGAGTCTCGGTTGGTCGTCCGGAAATTGCAGAGCGCAGGACGTCAACACTCGCGCTGATCGCACGGTAGAGGTCAGCAAGCGATGGCGAGGGCGTCGACATGATCGCCAGGTCCCATGCGGCGTGGATCAGCGTCTCGCCGAACATCACGCTTTGGATGGTCCCGCCTCTCCCGAGACTGTTGAAGACTGCTCCGCCGCGGCCCAGATCGCCATCCACGCTGGGATACATCCTTGAGAACTGCTCGTCCTCATGGACGGCACGTTGAAGTTCAGCGTGCGCCGGGTGCCGGAAAAAGGACAAGTGCAGGTGATGCCACGGCTCCTCTACGGGTACCAGCAGCCGCGGATAGGCGTCGCGAGCGAGCCGAAACAGGAGCGCCTTCACCTGGTCGTCCTCGACGGCCAAACTGGCTTCGGGTGTGTCGATCTCCCCGCCGGCAGACAGGCGAACGAGATTTCCCGTCGAGGTGTCCGAGCGGTCGGGAACGAGTCCGAGCAGGTCAAGCGAGAGCGACAACGGAATGCCTGGTCGATCCAGACGCTCCCTCGCCACGCGCTCGGCCAACGGGATCAGCTGTCTGAGCGCGGCCTCCGATTGCTCGGGCAGCAGAGTGCCTTCGCGGAAGCGGTCATCGACCTGCTTTTCGTCGACATTGCAGAGATACGCGAGCAGGCGGGGCCCGAACGTCTCGAGCAACAACGCATCTGACGGTCCATCGGTCACGGCCCTTCAGGTTGCCCGATCCGCGACACGAGGACGACACGGAATCCCAGATCGCTGCGACCCAGTGTGACCGGCGCGAGACAACGAGCGCCCCGACTCGCTCGATCCCTCAGCGTCACCGCAGATGCCGGTGGTGAATGTGCCGATCGGGGGCAGCTCGTCGGCCGATGCCGGGATCAATGGGGTCGCGATCTGCCGGACTTCAGGGGCAGCGTTGGCGGGTCGCCGATCTCCACCGCGAGACGTCTCGTGCCCGCGGGCACTCGGACCACGACGGCGTTGGATGCCCGGCCTGGTGTCGCTTCGGTTGGGCTGAGCTCGCGGGCGACGACGCGGCGGATCCACGCGCTCACCGTCATGCCATCCTCTTCGGCTCGCTCCTTCACGCCGGCGATCGTCGTGTCGTCGAACCGCACTGGCACATGGCCGGTGAGCGGACGTCGAGGTGCCTTGCGGCGTTGCGCTGGGCCGGCGGGGACCTGGTTGGCCGGGTCGGCGTAGAACTCGGCGTCGACTCGGTCGTTGCGGGGCTTGGTCATCGCGTGTCCTTCCGGTATTGCTCGGCGAGCAGGCGGCTCGGGCGGTAGATGCCGATCGGTCGGCACCGCCGGGCGTCGCCAGAGCGCGCTCGGGCGAGGGGAGCGACCAGGAGATCCCCGGGTACCTCGGCCACCATCAGCCAGTCGGCCGCGCCACCATCAGCGGCTGGGTAGAAGAGCGGGGCGTCGAAGGCCCACGCGTCGCACAGGTCGTCCACGTCGAAGGGTCCATGCTTCAGGAGGTGGGGTCGGTTGTCGTCATCGATCTCGAACGGGGCTCGTTCGTCGAGCAGCTCGAGATCCAGTCGCTTGTGTTCCAATGTACCACACTCCTAGATCGGCCGATCGGGCATGAACGCCTCGCCGAGCGCCTCTGCCGCTTCGCGGTCGAGGCGGGCGACTGACTGGGCATAGAGGTCGAGAGTGAGTCGGCTGCTGGAGTGGCCGAGGCGGGTCTGAGTGGTCTTGACGTCGATGCCGGCGGACACGAGCCCCGTGGCATTGGCTCGGCGGAGGTCGTGGAACGTGAGGCCCTGCAGCCCCGCGGTTTCGACAGCTGGTGCCCACACCCGGTGGTACCAGTTCGCGTAGTGCAGCGGTCCGCCGTCCTGGGCGGCGAACACGAAGGTGGCCCGGTCCGCTTTGGTGGGCTCGTGTGCATCGAGGTGCGCCGTCAGGAGGTCGGCGAGCGCAGATGGCATTGCCAGAAGGCGGCGGCCGGCGTCGGACTTGGGCTCCCCGAGGAAGATCCGTCCGCCCCGGCCGCGGGTGACCTGCTCCGCCACCTCGAGCGTTCGGTTGGGGAGGTCGAGGCGCCCGACGCGGAGGCCAGCGACCTCGCCCCAGCGCAGGCCGAGGACGGCGGCGACGTAGACCATCGGGCCGTAGTCGCCCATGGCCTTCGCGAGGTGGGCCAGCTCGTCGGCGTCGACGACGTGGACGTCACGGTGGGGGCCCTTCGGGAGCCGGATGCGCCGGCAGGGCGAGCGGACGATGTAGTCCCGGTCGACGGCGAAGTGGAAGATCGCCGCGAGGGTCCGGTAGTCGCGGGCCACGCTCGACGGCTTGCGCTCGGACAGCCACCGTTTGACGAGCGCCTGCACCTCGGAGGGCGTGATCTGGCCGATCGGCCTCGGGCTGAGGGTAGGGAGGATGTGCAGGCGGAGGGTCACGTCGTCGCGGGCGAGCGTGGAGGGACGCTTCGAGGGGTTCGAGTCGATCCATTGCGCTGCCACGTCGGCGAAGGGCGTGGCGGCCGAACGAGGATCGACCCAGCCGCCGCGCTGCATCGCCGATCGCTCCTCGGCCTCGAAGAGCCTCGCCTCCCGCTCGGTGCGGAACGTGCGGGAGACCTCTCGGCCGTCCGGCCCGCGGAGGCGGACGTCGTAGCGGGTGCCCTTCTTGGTGTCCCGTCGCTGGATGCTCATCACCGCTCCTGGCTGCGCTCGATGCAGTTCAGGCAGCGGGAGGCTGCGAGTCATCCGATGGGGATGACCACAATTGTACGACTCCGGTCGGACGGCTTGAAGGGCCGGACGAGCCGCTCGCCTGCGCGCGCAGCCGGCGGACGAACTCGTGCACGGACTCCGCCGGCACCAGCGCCGAGCGACCGATGTGGACGAGCTCGAGCTCCCCGGCACCGATCAGCTCGTAGGCCTTCGTCCGCCCGATGCCGAGCATCTGGGCCGCCGTCCTAACGGGCAACAGCACCGCGGCGCGAGGCGGTGCACCAGGGGCCTGGTCGTCGGATGCGTTGAAGAGGTGGTCGTTCACTGCCATGCGCGCAGCGTGTAACACGACCCTCAGCGAATCGGTCAGCACCCCGCTGAGACCCGTGCGCTGAGACTCCTGGCCAGACGCTGAGAGTCAGGGTCCGCCGCGTGCGGCAACTGTGGAAGCCGCCGACGGGTGGATCAGGGCATGTGCTCGGCGACGACTGCACGCAGAGCTGAGTCCGGGCTCACGTGAGTCTGGTAGAGCGGGCCGCACGGCGTCTGCGCGAGCCACGAGGCGAGCCCTTGGAGGTCGATGTCGACGCCGGTGTCGAGGCGGTGGTCGGCCATGAACTTGAACTCGTTCATCACGCCGAGGACGCTTCGGCTGGCCGTCTTGGCCAGGCGATGCTCGGCCATCTCCGCCAGCTCCGCGTCGACGAACCTCGGGTCGAGCCTGTACTCGGCGAACGCTTCGGGCAGGGCGCTGATGAAGCGCCGCACCACGCCCGCTGCCGGCGCCATCGGGATCAGGACGGGGAACAGGGTCGTCTCGTTGACGAAGAGGGCCACCTGCGGCCGCCAGAACCAGACGGTGGCGTACCAGCTGCCGAGCACTGTCGTCGACGGACGCTCGTCGGCCGGATCGGGTTGGCCGGCGCGGTCGAGGAACTTCTTGGTCCCGTGGACGACGAGCACCGTCGCAGTCTGGCCGCGGAGGAGATTCCGCGGAATCGCGTCGCGCTTTCGCCCTCAAACCCCTCTGTAGGGCTCCCGAGAGCAAGCCTCCGAAGGAGCCCCGATGTCAGAGCGACCCGAGCAGCTACCCCTCGACGACCGACCTGTCGAACCCCTCGAGCACGGCACAGACTTGCCGCTATCGCCTGGCGGCAACAGCGGCAACAGTGGGCGTCACGACGCAGGCGCCGCTGCGATCAGGCTGACGGACCTGCTGGCGCGACTGGACGAGGCCCTGCTCGTTCCGCTGGCGCCTCCGCTCCACGATGCGGACTACGAGGCCGTCCATGCGTGGGTCGAACAGGCGGCGGACGGGCTGCGGTGGAGGAGGGAACGCACGGAGCTGATCCGCGACGTCGGCAGGATCCTTCACGACGAGTTCCGCACCGGCCGCACGATTGAGCTGCTCCGCGAGACCATTGCCAGCCGAGCTGATCAACGCAGGGAGATGCAGGAAGGCACGTACTGGCAGAGACGAGATGGTGGACGCCGAGCGCAGCAGCCAACGCACGTCGAGGTCGACCCCGCTGCCTGGCAGCGAGCGAAGGTCGTCGCGACTGGTCAGGGCGTCGGCATCGGCGAGTACGTCGGCCGGTTGATCGTCGCCGAGCTCCGGGCCCCCTCCCGCCGACGCGTGCCGGCGCCTGACCAGACGACGCGGCTGTTCGCCCGCCTCGCCGTCGACAAAGACGATTGGCGAGCCTTCGCGGCCGCCACCCGTGAAGCGGGTCTGACGGTGCAGCGTCGGATCGGTCTGATCGTCGAACGCCTGTAGTCGGCCGTTGACGGGACGCATCCTCGAGCGATCATGGGTGCGCATCGATGGGAGGGCACCGTGATCGTCTATCTCAAATACCAAGCTGACATCTGGGTGGAGGTGGACACCTCGTCCCAGGAGGTGTCGGAGGCCGTCGTCGACGAGTCGTCGATGGCGCATCCCGTGGAAGCGCGACTGAGCACCGGGGTCGACGTGGCGAGCGCGATGCAGCTGGCCGAGGAGATCGCCAACGGCATCGAATGGCCAAGCTGGGACTACAGACCGACGGCAGGTCCTCGGCGTTCTGAGGTCTAGCGCCGACGGGTCGCGGGGTCGTTGTCGCTGGTGGCCACGACCTGCCACGATCCCGCGGGAAGGAGGCGCTCAGCCTCCTCGACGAAGAACGAGCGGTAGTCATCGCTCGTGAACCGGAGCGTGATCACGTTCCCGGACTTGCGCCACGCGGCCTCGCCGGTCCCGCCCCATGAGATGTTCTTCGGGATCGTCGAGCCCTCAGCGTGCTGAGCAAGACCGCGCAGACAGTGGAGAACCCCCGCGTCGTCCGTTCTGCACGAGATGCTGAAGCGGCACTTCTCGTAGTCCTCGTCGGCCAAGTTGACATCCCTTCCGCCGGCTCGAGGGGAGCGACGCTACCGCAGGTCGTTCGTGGGGCAGCGGGCTGCGGCGTTCTCGAGCGACCATCTGTGCAGCCACGAAGGAGGTCGCCATGAGCATGTTCATCCGCTACCGAGTTCCAGTGATGGTCGAGATCGAACCGTCGGAGCGTCAGGTGCTCTCGGTCCACGTCATCGATGAGTCCCTCGAAGGGCCCCTCGCCGTGATCGACGTGGACGGCCAGGAGGTATCGGCCAAGGACCGTCGGGAGGCCATCGAGATCGCCGAGACGCGGTACTGGCCCGGTTGGACCTTCGGCTTCTGACGCCGGCCGCGGGAGGACGGGGGGGCGAACCCGAGCCGGTCGCTGTTTCATCGTGCCTTGCGGTCCCGGCCAAGGGAGCTGACGTCAGTACCAACTTGAGTTGGTCGCAACTCGAGTTGGACTCGAGGCACTACAATGTACCTTGCAACTAACAAACTAGGTTGTTATGGTCGGCCTACCGCACAAAGGAGTAACCGTGCCCGTTCTGCTGCCTCCGATTGACGACGACGTGTATGCCGCCCTTCAGGAGCGCGCTGTGCCGCTCGAGGACGACATCAACTCCGTGCTCCGACGGTTGCTGGGCCTTGGGGCACGTGTCGCCGCTGGTGGTGATCCAGGCTCGGGAGCGCGGGAGTCAGCCCCGGCATCGATCCCACGAGCGAGGCGCAAGGCAACCCGGAGCCCGAAGTCGAGCAAGAAGCGCACCCGCGTTCCGAAGGGGTCGATCCTGCCTGAGACCGAGTACGAGATCCCGATCCTTCGGGCGCTGCAGTCGATGGGCGGGCGCGGCCCAACGAGTGAGGTCATTGCGCTCGTGGAGAAGGAGATCGACTCCAGGCTCACGGACGTGGATCGCGAGAAGCTCTCGGCAGGCGACGTTCGATGGAAGAACCGAGCGCAGTTCGTGCGCCTGAAGCTCGTGGAGAACGGCGAGATGGCCTCGGGTTCGCCGCGTGGGACATGGGAGATCTCTGACCTGGGACGCAAGCGGTTGGAGGCGGAGGTCTGATGTCCCCGCGGCAGCCGGCAGGGTCGCCAACCAACATCGAGGTGTTGACGTTCGTCGTCGCCGACCTCGATGGGTTGGAGGGGCCTGTCCACCTTGAACACGTCGCCGCCCGTGCCTTCGAACTCATGCCAGGTGCCTTTCGCTGGGATCTGGATGAGTTCTCGACCTTCATCGACAAGGACAAGGTGCGCGCTTCTCTGACAGACGCGGAGAAGCCGAGTCACGGCAACCTCGTGCGAAGCGTCGGGGTGACCAAGCAGGGCAAGAGCAAGAAGACGGACTACTGGCGATTGACCGCAGCGGGCAGTGAGTGGGTGTCTCAGAACGGAGTCCGCGTCGCCGACGTGCTTGACGCACCTCGCCCGGGGCTCAAGAAGGGGCGAGCTCGTGAGATTCGGAACCGCGTCGAGAAGAGCGCCCTCTACGAGCAGTTCGAACGAAAGGGCGAGATCGAATACAGCCCATTCGACTTCGCTGACCTGCTCGAGTGCAGCCCGGATGCGAGTAACCAGGTCGTCGCCGAGCGGTTCGACGCGTTGCGAAGCCAGGTCCTTCTCCTGAGCGACGAGAAGCTGAAGCTGTTCCTAGCTGCATGCGCTGACGCGCACCGGCGGATGTTGGAGGTCTGAGATGGAGCGCAAGGAGCCTGTCGAGCTCGAGTACACCCGGCGCTACGGAGCGCTCGTGGCACAGCACTCGATCCAGGACCTCTATGACTTGCTCGTGGAGTTGATCACCAACTGCGACGACAGCTACCACGGCCTCTTCACGGACGGAACCGCGGCGCAGGACGGCGGACAGATCGTCATCGAGATCGAGCCCCACCGAGGCGACCGGTCGTCCGTGGTGACCGTGAAGGATCGCGCGGCAGGCTTCGCGGACATGGAACGGAAGCTGAAGCGGGTCGGCGAGCGCACGAGCAGAGAAGGCGACCGAGGCTTCATGGCGCGCGGCTTGAAGGACTGCGCGGCGATCGGGCATGTGACCGTCGAAACGATCGTCGACGGCCGGCACCACAAGGCCGAGATCACGCCCGCCATGCAGCTCATCGAGTGGGGCGGCGGCCGGAAGCCGGGGCAGGAGGTGACGAACGCCGATCGCGAGCGACTGGGGATCAAGCGCGGAAACGGCACCGTGGTGCGGGTCGATCTCGAGCCGCACCAGGCGGTACCGCGATTGGAGACGCTGAAGCGGGACCGGCCGTGGCACTTCGCGCTGCGGGACATCATGGCGCCCGGCTCGCCGTCCAGCGTCAAGGTCAGCTACGCGGGCTCGCGTGCCGAGCCCTTGAGCTGGACGGCCCCGGAAGCAGATCTCGTTCACGACCGCGAGTACGCCGTACCTGGCTACGAAGCGGCGCGCTTTCGGTTCCGACTCTGGAAGGCGCACGAGCCCCTCGAGGACCCAGCGGACAAGCGATGCCGCCGATCCGGAATCCTGGTCCAGGGCAAGCGGGGGATCCACGGTGTCTCATTCCTCGCTGGAGATCTCGAAGGAGATCCTGCCGCCGAGCACTACTTCGGGCGGATCGAATGCTCGGCGATCGATGACATCGCCGAGGAGTTCAATCGCCAACTCGAGTCGGGTGAGAGCCACTCGGCTGCCAACCCGAGGTTGGTGCTCGATCCGAATCGTCGAGGCGGCCTTGAAGAAAGCCACCCGTTCACCCGGGCGCTCTACCAACAGCCGGTCGAGGTGCTCAAGGCCGAGTTCAAGAAGCACCGCGAGACAGAGAAGGAGCGTCGGAGAGAGGTAGAGGCGAAGGAGACAACCGATCGACTCCGCCGTCTGGCTCGAGAGGCGAGCAAGTTCATGCGCGACAAGCTGGAGGAGGCAGGAGCGCTCACCTCTGGTGAAGAGGTTCGCACCGCGAGCTTCATGAAGGCCGGAGTGGGGATTACGCCGGCCTTCACCCAGATCCCCACCGGCGCGACCAAGACCTTCACGGTCCGAGCATCTCGTGAGCTCGACCTCCCAATGGGCACGATCGTCAAGGTCGTCCTTGGCAAGGCCGCCGAGCAGGCGCTCGAGGTCGTCGGTGAGCCCAACGATCTCGGCCCCGATCCGGTCCATGACGACCTGCAACGGGGTTCGTTCGTGCTGCGCGGCCTTCGCGTTGGCAAGGTCCAGGTGGGCTGTCAGGTCGATGGACTGGATCCGGTCTTTGCAGAGGTTCAGGTGGTCGACCCTGCCCCCGTCGATGTCGAGATACCGGGAGACTTTGCCTTCACTCGGAAGACCTACATGGTTCGACCCGGCGCGACGAAGCGACTCCTATTGCGGGCACGGTTCGACCACCCCGTTGCTGAGCCGCCGGCGGTGAAGTACACAGCGGCTGCTGATTCGGTCGTGAAGCTCCGACAGAGGCACTCGCTCGAACTCGTGGACGGAACGACGTACTACGAAGGCGCGATCACGGTCGAGGGCAGGCAACTCAATGGCAAGACCGTCGTCAGAGCTGAGATTGAGGGTCGTTCGGCAGAGTGCACTGTCGTCGTAGCTCCACGCGACGAGGAGGGCATCGAGCTCACCTTCGAGCTGGTGGACTATCCGCTCGGCCAGAACTATCGAGCGACGTGGGACCGGGACGAGCCGAACAAGCTTCAGATCACGACTCAGCACGAGTCGATCAGCCGCTACCTGGGGTCTGCCGATGACGGTTACCCAGGCCAGCACTCCGAGGCGTTTCGGGTTCTCCTTGCAGAGCTGATCTCCGACAACGTCTGCCGCCGGATCGTCGCGGAGCAACTGCGAGCGCTCCCGATGGAGATCGACGCTGACAAGGTCTACGTCCAGCACAACAGGCTGATGCGTGAGTTCACACCCATTGCGCACCGAGTGCAGCTCGCCTCACCAGGATCGGGCTGACCCGCGGGTTTCATCGACGTTCGTCGGCCATGCGTCGATGATCGCTCGAGCCCTCGGGAGCATTCCATCCCGCGTCTATCCCGCGTCCGCTGCTGATCGCCCCCGTTCGCCGACGCCTCCGCAAGCCTGTGACCAGGGGTTTTGGTCCGCTGGTGTTCGCCGCCGACCGGCACGGTCGCCCTTACAAGGCAGATGTCGGGGGTTCGAGTCCCTCCGCGCCCACCACGTTTGTCCCGTTCAGGGCACTTGCGCGCGGTGCTGCGCCCGGGATGTCGGCCCGCGACCGTCGGAGGCTGGGGGAGGAGCCAGACGGCTGCGAATCGAAAGCCACTGAGTACCCTTGACTTCAGGTGCCTCGAGCTCGCGCCGATCACTCTTGTGATGGGCACCACCCTGGCACCCAACCCCCCCCACCCCATGTCGTCCACCCCGACCGCGCCCGACGCGCTTGACCTTCCCGACCGAGAACCCGGGCCGCGCACAGCGCCCCCGGTCAGCGGCTGGCGCAAACTGAGGCGCATGGCTGTCGCTCTGATCGCCTTCTTCGTGGTGGGCAACCTCGCCATCCTCGGCGCCAGTGCCTGGGCGAAGCAGACGACCACCTCCGCCGCCGTCGAGGTACCGGCCGACGTGGCTGCGATCAACAACTTCGAGGCCGTTGACACCCGCCTGTGGCGGGGAGGCGCCCCCGGACGGGCCGGCTATGAGGCGCTCGCCGCCGCCGGGGTCACCACGGTCGTCGACCTCCGGGCCGAGAACCACCTCGACGTGCCGACGGCCCTCCTCGAGGAGCTCGGCCTCGAGCTGGTGCCGATCCGGATGCGTGACGGGCAGGCTCCGACCCCCGATCAGGTCGACCGCTTCCTGACCGCCGTGGAGGGCTCGGAAGGTGCTGTCTACGTGCACTGTGGTGCCGGCGTCGGTCGGACGGGAACGATGGTCGCCGCCTACCGGGTGCACAACGGCCAGTCGGCCGCAGCAGCTGTCCGTCAGAACCTGGCCATCGGGCCGCCATCCCTGGAGCAGATCGCCTTCGCCGCCTCGCTGGGCAGCGGCCGGATCCATCGGCCGAACGGTGTGGTGGTGGCGGTGAGCCGCACCCTCGACGCGCCGCGTCGGAGCTGGAAGGTCATCGAGGGGCTGGTCTAGCCCCCTCGATCGGCATCAGCCGGTCGCTGTGCGGTCGATCGCCACCACGCTCGCCTGGACGCGATCGACGACGGCGTCTTCGAGGCAGCCTCGGAGGCGCTGGCGTGCATGGGTGCCGATGTCGGAGGGGACGATGAAGGCCACCCGACCCTCTTCGAGGACGTTGATGGTGGCGCCGACCCCTCGGCTGTAGAGCACGTGATTGCACGTCCCCCACAGGTGGCTGGCGCTGCGCTCGGTGTGCTGGTCGGCGGTGGCGCCTCGAAGCTGCACCTCGACGGTGGTCTGGAACTCCGCTTCGACCGAGTCCGGCCGAGTCTGGATCGCGTCGGCGACCAGGTCGATGAGGCCGGTGGCGCCCACGCTGGCCACGACGCCCGTCGCGAGGAGCGCCAGCGTGCGCCTCCGCTGCGTTGGTGCCCTGGCAGGAAGGGCCACGGGGCCGTGACCGACCAATCCCCCTGCCGGCAGCGCCAGAGGGGCGAGGGAGCTCGCGAGGCGACGCTCCATGACCGGGATGGCTGAGTGGCGGGCCAGGTGCTCCACGGCCCAGGCCAGGGCAGAGGTCACCGCGCCGACGCCCAGGAGGAAGGGGAGGAAGACGTTCGTCGTGCCGGACGTCGGGTCGAGCCATGCGAAGGGCTTGGACGCCTCGGGAGCGGTGCTTCGCAGCCGATCGAGGATCGGATCGGTGGTGGACGACGCGGTGCCACGCTCGGCAGCGAGGCCCTCGATCCGTGCCTCCAACGAGCCAAGCTTGTGCAGCACGACCGTGATGGCGAACGCCAGCTCTGCGGCCAGGAAGAAGATGCCGGTGATGATCGCTCGGTGCCACTCCCACCGGAAGAGGTACACCAACACGTAGGCGCCCGACGTGGCCAGCACACCGAGGATCGTCGCGATGGCGAAGCGGCGGCTCACGGCCCGAACTCCGCGGCGTGCGGCAGGGGCGGTTCATCGAGGACCTCGACCGCGCCCGTGGTCCCGTCCACGAGCAACTGGGCGCCGGCAGGGAAGCGCCGTCGTGCATCGGGCACGCCAACGGCGGTTGCGACGCCGTGTTCGCGAGCGAGGATGGCGAGGTGCGAGAGGGGGCTGCCCGTCTCCGCGACGAGGCCGCTCAGGCGCTCGAGCACGGGCGCGAGGCGCGGATCGAGCGTTGCCACCACGAGGATCGAGCCTGGCGCGGGGTCGTCGTCGTGCGTGGCCGTTCCCGTGGCCCTCCCCCCGCCGGCCCCGACTCCGTCGCTAGCTGTCGTTGTGGACGGGGCGCTGATGACCGACGCGTCGTCGCCAAGCTGGAACCGAGCGGGGAGGGGGGCGCTGGCCGGTGGGGCTGCGTGCACAGCCGGGACCGTGCCGTGGCGCACCGCAGCGGCCAGGTCGGTGAGCGCCACGTCCGCTACCTCGGCCGCGCTCGACAACCGGCCCGCGGCCTCCAGGTGCTGACCGAGCGTGTGAGCGGCGAGCGCCCCGAGCTCGTGCAGCCAACGGATCCGGAGTCGGAGGGCCTCGCGGCGGCCGAGCGGGCGAGACGGACGCCCGCTGAACGGCACGTTCGTCGGGAGCCGAGCCGTCCTGCCGATGGCTGGCGGCGAGAGCGCGAGGACCTCAGGCGCGACCGAGACGATGTGCGCGTCACCGATGGCTGTCTCGGGGGCGGCAGCCCGAGCCGAGGCGAGCGCCCAGAGCGCGGCCTCCGCGCCCGTGGCGGCATCGCTGTCAGACGGGGCGAGGGCACCGGCGAGCACCTCGTAGCCGTGAGCGGCTCGGAGGGCGGCACGGGTGCGCCAGAGGAGCCCGACCAGCTCGTCGTCGGACAGCCGGTCGAGCTGCGGCACGGCCGCCAGGTCACGGTCGAGGTCACCGAGCACGCCGTCGATGAGGACAGGGAGGCCCGCCCGCAGTCGACCCACCTGCCACGCCACGCGCACACGACGCAGCGGGGGACGTGGGTCGAGCAGCCTGAGCCCATGCCGTCGGCAGGGCGGCTCGAGCAGCTCGAGGTTGATGGCGGGACGGCCGTCGACGACGACGAGCACAGGGGACCGCTCGACCTCCTTGCTCGAGGCGCGGCCCAGCAGCGGCAGCACGGTCTGCAGCGCTTCGCGCAGCGGCGGCATCCACAGGTCCTGCTCGAGGATGTGCAACGGGTCGGGGAAGGTCTCGGCCACCGGGCCCGGGCCGAGCACCGGTCCGCGCGCGATGCTGCCGACCGCCGTGATGGGCCGGCTCTGGAGCAGCAAGACCTGCCCCTCGTGGGTGATCGCCCACTCGACGTCCTGCGGTCCGCCGTAGAGCCGCTCGACCCGTCTTGCGAGATCGGCCAGGTGCCGCCGGTGAGGGCGCGGGAGCATTTGGCCGCGCCGGGCGCCCTCCAGGACGTGACCGTGGCGGTCGAGCACGAGGCGCTGTCCGTTCTCGGCGCCGGCCACGAGGCGCTGCGGTCCTCCAGCCACGACCGCGAGGACGAGACGCCCGGGATCGCCGGTCACAGGATCCACGCCGAACATGACCCCGCCCCAAACCGGGTCGATGTGGCGTTGGACCAGGACCGCGAGCCGCTCCCCGTCGCCCTGCTTGGCAGAGGCCACGACGACGGCCACGGCGTCGAGGAAGGCATCCCAGCCCCGTACGTCGGTCACCGACTCGAAGACCCCCGCGCTCGAGCTGACGTTGGTGTCCTCACTGGCGGACGAGGAACGCACGACGACCGGATCGCTTCCGTTGCGGCTGAGCGCGGCCCACGCCAGTCGCACGGCATCCACCCGCTCAGAGGCATCGTCACCGGGTCGCGGGCTCTGGGCGACATGCTGCGCGAGCCCCGCGGCCACCACGAACCCGTCCACCACAGGCAACCCGGCGCCACGGGCCGCCGCCAGGTTGGCGGCCTTCGACCCGAGGTCGACGCGCCGGGCCTCGGGCGCGTCGAGAGGGATGATGCTCGGATCGCTCGGCGTGATGGTCCGTCCGTTCGCCCCCACGGCAGGTCCCCCCGACTCCTCGGCAAGTGTCCATTCGCAACCGACGAGACAACGACATTGTTCCTCACGCTTGCGGTGTTCGCTCGGCGTTTCTGGAGCCACCGTCGTCCCGTTCTGAGCAGCCACCGCACGAAGGGTGGAAGGCGGACAACGCGCGGGTCGGTGTCCGAGTGCGCGCCTTTGCCAGCCCGATCGGACTACGTGAAAACCACCCGGCTTGGGCATTCACGGCCTGAACCCGGTCTGTCACAGTCGCTGTGGGCAGAGGTGACGGAGGGGCGATGACCATGCGGCGGACACGGATCTTGGTGGCTTCGGGGGCGCTGGTCTTGGCGGGGCTCGTGGCGGGCATCCCGTCGGCGGGGGCGGGCGCCTACGACGATCCCTTCTTCCTCGGATGGTCGACCTTCCTCCCGTCCACGAGCACCAACTTCACGGCCACGACCGAGAACGACTGCCCGAAGGGCAGCGTGAAGTGCGTCGACAACGTCATCAAGGAGATGACCCGTCGATACAACAGGCTCGGCTGCGACCAGAACTCCATGTTCGCCTTCACCTACCTCGTCACCACCGAGGAGTACCGCAAGGCGGTCGAGGATCCGAACTTCTTCGAGGACAACGCCTTCGTGAACCACCAGGACGCGGTGTTCGGTGACTTCTACTTCCGGGCCTACGACGCGTGGAAGCAGGGCAACGTCGATGCGGTGTCCCCGGCGTGGCGCATCGCGTTCCGCGCCGCTGACGTCCAAGAGGTGACCGGGATGGGCAACGTGCTGCTCGGCATGAACGCCCACGTGAATCGCGATCTCCCGTTCGTCCTCGATGCGATCGGGCTCGTGAAGCCTGACGGCACCACTCGCAAGATCGATCACGACCGGGTCAACCTGTTCCTCAACGGGGTCAACAAGTACCTGCTCACCGAGGCGGCGAAGTACCTCGATCCGAGCGTCGACGACGGTGACATGCCGGGCACCTCGATCGACAACTCAGCGATGGTCCAGCTGCTCGTCAGCTGGCGCGAAGCAGCGTGGCGCAACGCCGAGCGACTGGCGCAAGCCGGCTCAGCGGAGGCCCGGGCGCAGGTCGCCCAGGAGATCGAGGACGGTGCTGCCTACACAGCGATGTCCCTCCGCTCGAGCTACCTCTACAACGGGGTCACCAACGGCACAGCTGCGGCTCGCAACGCCTTCTGCGCCAGCCACCGCGTCAACCGATGAGGTCGACCACGACCTGCGCGAGCTGAGGGCCACGGTCCTCCTGGAGGAAGTGGCCGCCACCCTCGATCGTGGTGTGCGGCTGACCTTGGGTGCCCTTGATGCGCTCGATGAGGTGACGCTCGTTGCCACGGGTGATGGCATCCTGATCGCTGAAGGCGCACACGAACGGGCGCTCGAACGCGCTGAGCACCTCCCACGCCGCTCGGTTGGCAGGTGCCTCGGGATCGTCAGGTGACGTCGGCACGAGGAGGGGGAACTGGCGGGCCCCCTCCTTGTAGGTCTCGTCCGGGAACGGGGCGTCGTAGGCCGCGATGACGTCGTCGGTGAGGTCGGTGGTGCAGCCGCCGCTCACGATCCGTCCCACGGGGAACTCGGGTGTCTCCTGGGAGAACTTCTGCCACGCGAGGAACGCGTCGCCGGGCTTGCCGTCGCCCGTGGGCAGGAAGGTGTTGGCCGCGATGACCGCCGCGAAGCGGTCTGGCTCGGCGGCGACGAGCCGCAGGCCGAGCAGTCCGCCCCAGTCCTGGCACACCAGCGTGATGTCCCGAAGGTCGAGCGCGCCGAACACGTGGGCGGTGAGCCACGACACGTGCCGGGCGTAGGTGTAGTCGGATCGCTTGGTGGGCTTGTCCGACCGACCGAAGCCGACGAGGTCGGGCGCGATCACGCGCAGGCCGGCGTCTGTGAGCACGGGGATCATGTGACGGTACAGGTAGCTCCACGACGGCTCGCCGTGGAGGAGGAGCACCACCGGACCGTTCGGGTCGCCTTCGTCGAGGTGGTGGACGCGCAACGTGCCGCCGTCGCCGTCAGGGATCTCGACGTAGTGGGGCTCGAACGCGTAGCCGGGCAGGTCGTCGAAGCGGTCGTCGGGTGTGCGCAGCGCGTCCATGAGGTCCCCCTGGAAAGAAGTGGCAGGCCGAATGACCCTAGTTGTGCGCGTGCGTGGAGGTCACACGATTGATGCCCGCTACCGCTCGCCGGGGTCGGCGATGGCGAGCGCGCCGATGTCGACGAGCTGCCGAACGAGGCGAACCACCCCCTGTTCGACTGCCTCGGGCGCGGCGCTCGTCTCGGCGGCGATCGTGCTCGCCACCTGGCGGATCGACTGGCCGTCGAGGAGCAGCTGCCACATCCGCGGACCAGAGCCACCGAGGCGGAAGGCCTCACCGTCCTCGGGATCGATCAGGAACACCTCACCACCCACCTCCGCGGCGACGTGTCCGCCGCGCGCGAACCTCAGCTGCGCATCCATGCAGACACCTCGTCGAGATGGGGAAGGGCCGGGCGGGAGGGCAACGCGAGCGCAGGGACCTCGGCGAGCGCCGCGAGGGTGCCGATCCGCTGCGTCTCCACCCGTGGCTCGAGCCCGAAGCTGCTGGCCTGCAACAGGTACGCCATCACGTCGGGGGCCGGCACCGGCTTGGGCGCGCCGGCTTGGTGGGCGGCGTGTCCGAGCATCATCAGCAGCGCAGGGGGGTGGGGACCGGTGTGGCCGCGGCCAGGTACGAGTGCGCGCTTGCCGTCGGGCAGGATCGGCGCGCCCCCCTCGTCGGAGCGCAGCCGGCTGCGCTCGGGCCAGCCGCTGATCACGAGCGGCGGCGCGCTCACGTAGGCGGTGTCGTCGGCGAGGAGGTCGGCCCCCGCCCGGGCGAGGTGGGTGGTCAACGTGGACTTGCCGGCCCCGCTCGGACCGAAGATCAGCACGGCGAGCCCGTCGATCGACACGGCTCCTGCGTGCACGCCGAAGCGGCCCTGGTGGGCGAGGACGGCGCCGAGAAGCGTGCGGAGGCACCGGTGGAGCGCGAGCCAACATGCCTCGAGCGTCGCCTCGCGCGCGTGCAAGGTGATCGTCCCGTCGAGGAGATCGGCGCACCCTGCGTGCACCCCGTCGGACACCACGACGAGGGGCCCGTCCCGCCAGAGCTTCACCGGCCCCTGGACACGATCTGGGGCGCCCGCCGGCAGCAGGACCTCGCCGATGACGAGGTCGACCCGCAGGTCGGGATCGGCCCGACCGATCGGTGTCTCGGGCCGCAACCACAGGTCGAGCGCGTCACGGAAGGTCGGGTCCGCCGTGTCGAGACGCGCGGACACGCCCCCGACGGTGATCCATCGGGAGGTGCGCGGGTGGGCCAGGCGGCGCTCAGTAGGACAGCTGGCTGGCAATGGCCTCGCGGAGCGAGCCGAGCGGCGTCAGCGTCGGCTCGACGTAGACGTGATCCGCGTCGATGTCCGTGGTCTCTTCGTTCTCATCGTTCATCCCTGTGCACCTCCCTCCGATGTCGCTTCCGGTGAGTCCTAGTCAAAGGCATAGCCGCGTCCGTCCGCGTCGTTCGCTCGCTCGCGCACGTCCAGGACCCCGTTCGGGCAGGGCGTTCCCGGAGCTCCAGGGGAGCGGAGCTGGATGGTGATCGGGGCGGCGCCGCCTGGCGCGATGTCCCCGACCTGGATCGGGAGCGCGGTGAGGTTCGTGTGGCCGCCGGAGATGATCGTCAGGGCGTCGACGAAGGCATCCTCTGCCGCCCCTGCTCCTGGGGCGTTGTGGATGGCCGCGTTGAGCGTCAGAACCCGTGTCGTGCGGTCGCAGGACTTCGAGATGAGCGAGGCTGAGAGCGCGGGCTGGTCAGGGCTGATGCCCGTCGTGATCGTGACGGTGTTCGATGGGGTCGGGTCGACGGTGGACGCGGTGGCAACCGCCGTGTTCGGGATGACCACTCCCAGGGGCGTGGTGGGGCGGACCTCGACGAGCACCTTGCCGGTGAACTCCTGCCCAGGGGCCAGCGTTCCGATCAGCCGGGTGAGCGTCTGTCCAGCGAGTGACCACCCGGCGGGGAGGGAGTCGGGCTCGGGGGAGATGATCGCTCGCAAGTCGGTGCTCAGCGTGTCGGTGAGGGTCACGTTCGACAGCGGTGCAGATCCGTCGTTGCCGACGCAGAACGAGAACCAGATCTTCTGGTGCGGCGCGGCCATGCCACCGTTCGTGAACGTCAGCGCGTCGTGGTGGATGTCGACCTGCTTGACCACGCGCAGCGATGAGCCGCCGCCGGCCGCCGCGAGAGCGGAGGCCTCCATGTGCCCGAGCACCACGGTGCTGGCTGGTGCGCCGCCGTCGCCCGGGATGCGGATCACCACTGGGTCCACGACGATGCTCGCTGCGTGTGGCCCATGGGCTTCGGTCGTGTGCATGCCGAACTCGACGGTGGTGAGCGCCCCGCCACCGAGAGGATCGGGGACGTCGATGCTCGACGGACCGGGGAGGCCGTCTCCGTCGGTGTCGGCTGGGATCTCGATGGTCGTACCACCGACGGTGAGGGATGCAATGGTGAAGCTCGTGGAGGTCGTGCCGTCCGCACCCGCGTCCACCGCGTCGGCGGTCGCCTGACCCTGGATCGTGGTGGCGCCGATCTGCACGCCGCCAACGGTGGCGCTCAGGGACGCCGCGTTGGTCGTGGAGCTGGCGCTGACACCGGAGGGTGAGCGGTCGGCCGCGGCAGAGGTCTGCACCGCGCCGAGGGCGAGCGGAACCGGTCCGGCCGAGCCACCGAGATCGATGGCGGTGTCGAGGGATTCGACGGACTGGGCCGCTGCGGCCGTCGGCGCCCGCAGGTTGGTGGCGTCGTCGGGGTCGGTCGCCGTGGACGCTTCCGCATGCAGGGTGCTGGCGGCGAGTGACAACAGGTTGGTGGGCGGGGGCGGGGC
Source organism: Microthrixaceae bacterium (assembly GCA_052386335.1). GTDB lineage: Bacteria > Actinomycetota > Acidimicrobiia > Acidimicrobiales > VFJN01 > VFJN01. Next base: position 108,900 of record JBQTKH010000015.1, on the reverse strand, counting down.
GACGCTCATGCCGGTGATCGTCGTGCTCTCGTCGCTTGCCAGGGGTGCGGTTGCGTGCGCGTCGTTGAGCTCGACCACGTCTCCGGCGTCAGTCGACGATGCGGTCGGCTGCGGCAGCGCCTCCAGCTGGAGCGCAGCGCTGCCAGCGGTGGCGGCGTGCTGGTTCCCGACCCCGGTCAGATCTGGTCCGGCGGGCACGCCGGCTTCGTCGATGGCGACCTGCGAGGTGCCGCCATCTGCCTCGAACAGCGAGAGGGCGTCGCGAACCCTGAGGACCGTGCCCTCCGCACCGCCGGATGCGGGCCCTGGATCGACCGGAGCACCGCACACCAGTGGGGAGGCCGGCCGAGGGGTGCGCGATGCCGATGCCTCGGCGACGCCGAGCTCGATCACCGAGAGCACGTCGCCGTTCAGCGGGTTGAGCGTCGTGATCGTGAGGGCGACGATGCGCGTCGAGGTTGCCGTGGTGGTGGTGTGGCCGAACTCGAGGCGCAGGTGACCGGGGATCTCGATGTCGGAGCTCGGATCGCAGGCGATGGGCTCGTCGGGGAGCGCTGGGTCGATCGCCACCTTGAGGACCACGCACGAGGCAGCCGTGGTGGTGGTGCCTCCGTGGTTCTCGGCGGTCGCGGTGGCGGTGAGGACGGTGATGTCCACCGGCAGTCCGGCTGCCAGCGCGTTGAGCATGACGAGGCTCGAGTCGGCCGAGGCGTCGACACCGGGGGAGCCCGGTGCGACCGTTGTGCTGGCGGCTGAGCCCTGTAGCGCGGCGAGCTGCAGGCTGGGTCGTATGCCATCGGGCGTGGTGGGAGGGAGGATGTCCAGAGCTTGGACGGTCGAGCTGCCTTCGGCTCGCTCAGGACCGGCGAGGGCTTTGGCGGTGGTGCTCAGCGTCGATGCGCCGACGATCCCCGCGGCTTGGACGGTTGCCTTGCTGGCGGTGTCGGTGTCGGTGTCTGGCGCGGCAACCTCACTCGTCGGGGCGTGGCGATCGGCAAGGGCGTAGCGCGCGGACAGGTAGCCGGGAACATCGACGCCGACGCCGAGGCCTGTGGCGTCGGCGATCACGCCGCCGCCGCCCAAGCCGCCCGTGTCGGTGGCGGCGGTGCTGCGGGCCACGTCGACGCTGGCCGCGAGGCTCGCCACGCCAGCGGCGGGAGCGAGTGTGGCGGTCCGGAGGTGCACCGCCTGCCCCAGGCTCGCCCCGGCGGCGTCGTCGGTGGCCGCGTCCGCCGAGTGCACGCCGACCACCGCCAACTGCAGCAGTGCCGTCGCGGTTACCGCTGCCACGAGCTTCGCGGCGCCCCAACGCGGTGATGCCATGCCCACGCCCTCCCAAGCAGTGATGCTGCCGGAACGGGCGGTGAGTGGTTCGCCGATTGCGCGTTCAGCGCAAGTTGCCCGTTTCGACGTCTATGGGCTAGTTCGTGATCCTCGGCCTGTCAATCGGTCCCGCACACCGCAGCCTCGTGCCGACAGCGCGACCCGGAGGCGCATCGCCGTGCCCACCCCGCGCAGGCGTGACGCCGGCGTGCGCAGGTCGTGTCGGTCGGCGCCGCGGACGCGCGCCACGACGGTGCCCTCGACGTCTCCGGGCAGATACCTCGTCGCGACTCGTGTCGCATCGCCCATCTGGAGTCGGTGTGTTCTGGAGAGGACGCGGTGCACGACGAGTCCCTCGTCACGTCGGAACACCGCGATGTCACCCACGGTTGGCCGGGTGCGGGCAGGATCGATGATCAGCACGTCTCCCAGCTGCAGGGCCGGGACCATGCTCGTGCCGGTCGTGCGCAAGAGCGGCAGATCGCGGGCGCTGCCGGCACCCTGCGTGCTGGCCCGGGAGCGCCGGCGCTCGGCGCGCACGTAGTCTCGCGCCGCTCCACCGGCCGCGAACGGGACGCGCGCGAGTCGGCGAAGGTAGAGCACCGCCAGCTGCGAGACGGACGGATCCTCGATCCTCGCGAACTTCGCGACGAGGCTCGGCCGGGGCAGCGCCAGCTCGACGGCAAAGCGGAGCTTCGAACGCATTCCAGGCAGCGCGCGCAGCTCATCGAGCCAGCGCACCCGCTGTCGGGCGTCCTTGTGCCAGACGTCGCGGCTGGGCAACGACGACAGCGCGAGCGCGTCTGCCAACGAGGCGCCACTCGGACCGATCCGACGCAGGTTGGTGCCGAGGAGGTCCTCGACCCCCAGGCGTCGAGCTCGCGCAGCGGCGGCATGCCAGACGGAGCTGTCGACGACCTCCACGGCTCGCACGAGGTCGCGCCAAGGCTGGTCCTCGGGACCGTACTTGGGGACCAGGTGGAGCGCGAGATGCAGGGCGCGCATCGGCGGGCCCGGGATCGTGGCCGTCACGCCGTTGACCGCGATGGTCTCCGCCCCGTCGCTCACCTCAGCCCACACGGTGTCGGGGGGGAGGAGGGTCAAGCCGTGCAGCGACGTGTGCAGGTCGATGAGCGCGCCATCGCTCGACCGGCGCCAGTCTGTGGCGTGCGACGGTGTGCCATGCCGTGTCCCGATGCCGCTGGCCTGGGCGTACCCCAGGCCGGTCAGCAGCTCGGTCGCGAGCGACTGGTCGGACGCCCGCACCAGCAGGTCGACGTCGACGTACGGGCGCCACCTGGGCTCGTCCGGGTACAACCAGCGCGCCACCGCCGGACCCTTGAGGAGCACCACGGGAAGGTCCGCTTCTGCGAACGCGGTCAGCGCCCTGGCGGTCCAGTGGTCCGCGAGGGCGGTCCGAAGCGCCGCCAGCTCCTCGGTGGTCGCGGGTGCACCGTCGATCGGCCTCACGGAGCGCGGGTCCACGGTGGCATCCTCGCGCACGTCAGTGCCTTGGATGCCTGGCCCGCGCCGTGCTCAGCCGGTGAGACCGATGGGACAGCTCACGCCCGTGCCGCCGATGCCGCAGTAGCCGTTGGGGTTCTTGGCGAGGTACTGCTGGTGGTAGTCCTCGGCGTAGAAGAACGAGGCCTCCGCCGCGGGACGGATCTCCGTGGTGATCGTGCCGAAGCCTGCCTCGGCGAGGCGTGCTTGGAAGGCGGCGCGGCTGGCCTCCGCGGCGGCCGCCTGCTCGTCGTCGGCGGTGTAGATCGCCGAGCGGTACTGCGTGCCGTGATCGTTGCCCTGGCGCATGCCCTGGGTGGGGTCGTGGTTCTCCCAGAACGTGGCCAGCAGCTGCTCGTAGGTCACCAACGCGGGGTCGTAGGCCACGAGCACCACCTCGGTGTGCCCGGTGCGCCCGCTGCAGGTCTCCTCGTAGGTGGGGTTCGGGGTGTGCCCGCCGGCGTAGCCCACCGCCGTGGAGTACACGCCAGCAAGCTCCCAGAAGATGCGCTCCGCACCCCAGAAGCACCCCATGCCGAACACAGCGGTGCGGATCCCCGCTGGGAACTCGGGGCCGAGGGTCGCGCCGCTCACGACGTGCGCCGGGGGGATGAGCATCGGCTGCGCCCGCCCGGGCAGGGCGTCGGCAGCCTCGATCAGATGGCTCTTGTCGCGTCCGAACATGCTGCACAGGCTACGACCAGGACGGGCGATCTGGCATCCGCCCTTCAGGGGGTCACCGCCTCAACGCGTCTCGAGCCACCGCTTCGCGAGCCTTGCTCCGTGGTTGCCCTTGTAGGCCACCAGCTCGGGTGACCACGCGGCGATGGCCGCGGCCATCCGCCGCGCAATGTCGGGCCGCGTGCCGACGACCGCGAGGGGGACCTGCTGCGTGCGGATCGTGAAGAGCACGACGTCGGGCGTGGCGAGCCGCCGCAGCGTCTGCCGTTCGCTGCGCAGCCACAGCCCGTTCGGTGGGTCCACCGCCTCGGGTGGGGTCGGCTCCGGGAGGAAGTAGGTCGGGTCGTCGTGGATGCTCCAGTTGCGCCGCCACACCGGGCGGGCGGGGCTCAGCCGTTCGATGAACCGGTCGACCTTGGCCGCGAGCTCTTCCGCGTAGTGCGCGACCGGGGCATGCACGACCGCCAGCGGCTGACCGAGCTTGTCGCGGAGCCGCCAGTAGGACGGGAAGCACAGGGATGCCGCGTCGAGGTGGGGCGCACCATCGCGGATCACGAGCAGGCACAGGTCTTCCTGGACGAGCCGTCCGGCGGCGTCGAGGGGGTGGAGCTCCGGGTCCGGCTCCTCCCCAGTGGCGGCGACGACGAGGTCGAGCACCTCGCGCGACGCCTCGTCCACAGTGGGGGAGCGCAGCGCCGCGAACACGTCCGCATGGCGGGTCGTCAGCAGCGCGGCCTTCGTGGCGAGATCCGTGTCGCGGTCGTCGTCGCTGACCAGCCAGGCCGTGGCATCGAGGCCCCGGGCGCCCATGCTCAGCCAGGGTGGGCCGGGCTCCAGCGCGAGCTCATCGAGCCACGGCGGCGCGGTCACCCGAGGGACCGTACCGCCCGGGCCGTCGGGGAGGAGTGTCGCATGGCCTGCGTACCCTGACGCCGTGGCACTTCCCGGACCGCCCGAGCTCGGCCGCGCCGTCATCGTCGGCGCGGGCGCCGCCGCGCCTCCTGCGTGGGCCGCCGCGCCGCGCCTGCTGATCGACGATGCGGTGCTGGCCGATCCTGCCGCGGCGGTGGACGCGCTCCACGCGGCATGGAGCACCCGCACGCCGCTCGTGATCGAGCTGGCCGTCGACGCTGGGCGCTTCCGCGCGCCCGAGTTGTTCACCGCTGAGCCATGGGAGCTCGGCGCCGGGTTCGAGCCGTGGGCTGATCGCCTCCACTTCCTCGTATGGGCGAACAGCTACGACGCGCAAGGTGCCGGCGAGCCGATCTGGTGGTGGGCTCGCAAGGCCGCTCGCCTCGGTGCGGTCGAGCGTGGCGACGCCGACGTGACGCTCCCCGACGGCACGCCGGCCTGGATCGACGGCGGCCCGCGAGCGCCGCTCGCGGTCCCCCTCCTCGGTGCTGAGGTCGTGCATCGCGAGTCGGTCGACCTCGGCGCCCTCGTGTGCCAGCCCAAGGTCCCCGAGCCCGGGGCGGAGCTGGCGCCTGATCAGCTGGCGGCCGTCGGTCATGGCGCTGGGCCCGCCCGGATCATCGCGCCCGCGGGCTCCGGGAAGACCCGCGTCCTCACGGAGCGCTATCGGCACCTCCTCGTCGACCGCGCCTACGAGCGCGGCTCCGTGGTGGCGCTCGCGTACAACAAGAAGGCACAGGAGGAGATGGCGGCTCGGCTCCCCGGCCTGGGTGCTCGCATCCAGACGATCAACGCCTGGGGCTACGGCATCCTCGGCCAGGCGCTCGGGCGCCGACCCGAGCTGCTCGACGAGCGCGAGGTGCGATCCATCGTCGAGCGCCTGGTCCCGTCCAAGCAGCGGCGCGTCAACACCGACCCGATCGGGCCCTACCTCGATGGGCTGTCGCTGATCCGCCTGGGGCTGCGCCATCCCGAGGAGGTGGAGGACTCGCTCGACGACGTCACGGGCCTGGCCGCGGCCTACCAGCCCTACCGCGACGAGCTGCGCCGTCGCGGGGTGATCGACTTCGACGAGCAGGTCTTCGGTCCTGTCGAGGCGCTGCTGCGCGATGGCGCCTTGCGCCGCGAGGTGCAGGCCGACCACCGTCACCTGCTCGTCGACGAGCTGCAGGACCTCACGCCGGCGCACGTCCTGCTCGTGCGCCTCGTGGCGGGACCGGCGGCTGACGTGTTCGGCGTCGGTGACGACGATCAGTGCATCTATGGGCACGTCGGTGCCGACCCGCGGTTCCTCGTGGACTACGCCCGGTACTTCCCTGGCGCCGCCGAGCATGCCCTCGAGGTGAACTACCGCTGCCCCGCATTGGTCACGGGTGCCGCGTCCACGTTGCTCTCCTACAACGATGTTCGCGTCGCCAAGGCCATCCGGCCGGGGCCAGCTGTCGACGCCGACGCCGATGGTCTCGTCGTGCAGACCCATGCTGCCGACGCCGGCGCGCCGGCGCTCGTCGACGCGGTCACGGGATGGCTGGCCGAGCCCGGGGTCGATCCGGCAGAGATGGCCGTGCTCGTGCGAGTGCAGTCGCTCCTGCTCGCGCCGCAGGTCGCGCTGTCCGAGGCTGGCGTGCCGGTCGACTCGATCCTCGACGAGAGCGTCCTCAACCGCCTCGGCGTGCGAGCCGCCCTCTCCTACCTGCGCATCGCGGTCGACCCCGACCACCTGCGCGGCACCGACCTGAGCGAGGTGCACCGTCGGCCCAGTCGTGGGCTGCCGCAATGGGCCACCAAGTGGCTCGACAAGTGCACGTCGCTCGACGATGTGCGCCGCGCTGCAGCCCGCATCGATGATGCCCGCGTCGGCGCCAAGCTCGACGACCTCGCGGCCGACCTCGATCGGCTGGCTCGCCTCGCCGCCCGCGGCGCGACCGCGCGCGACCTCCTCACGGCGGTGCGTGACGACATCGGCCTCGGCTCCGCCATGACCCTCCTCGACAGCACCGGCGGTGCGAGCGGCTCGCACCTCGACGACCTCGAGGCGCTCCTCCAGGTGGCCGACCTGCACCCCGATGCGGCCTCGTTCGAGCCGTGGCTGCGTCGCGCCTTCCACCGCGAGCGGGCTGAGGGTGGCGTCACGCTGTCCACGATCCACCGAGTGAAGGGACGGGAGTGGGACCGCGTGGTGGTGTTCGGGGCCACCGAGGGCCTGATGCCGCACCGCCTCGCCGACGACATCGAGGAGGAGCGGCGGGTCCTGCACGTCGGGATCACCCGCGGTCGCCATCGCGTGCTCGTGCTCGGCGACCGCACCCGCCGATCCCCGTTCTTGGGCGAGCTCGACGGCAGCGCGGCCCGCGGTCACCTGCGCGTTGTCGCGCGGCTCACCGTCACCGCCGCGGCGACGGCGCGCACCGCAGATGTTGGCCCCGCCGGTATCGCACTGCGGGCCTGGCGGCTCGAGCGGAGCAAGGCCGATGGCGTGCCCGCGTTCGTGGTGCTGAGCGACAAGCACCTCGACGGCATCGCCGAGCGGCATCCCACATCGCTCACCGAGCTGCGCGCCTGTCCGGGGATCGGCCCGGCGAAGCTCGACACCTACGGGGAGGACATCCTCGAGGTGCTTGGCGCCGTCGCGGCGACTGACTGATCGCGGAGGTTGTTGCGGGCGCAACTACTTGTAGGCTGTCTCCATGGCCGACACCGTGCGCAAGACGATGCCCTTGGGCTTCCAGTGGCCCACCCTCGATCCGTTCCTGTTCTGCGTCCACCACGACGACGCCTACCCGAAGGGCAATGGACGCTTCGGTCCTGATGCGTCGCTCGAGGGTCGGGACATCGGCCAGGACTTCGCGGGCATCGACGGCTGGCGGATGTACCACGGCCGAGCGGTGCCTGGGTTCCCGAACCATCCGCACCGAGGCTTCGAGACGGTCACCTACGTGCGCCAGGGCCTCATCGACCACTCCGACTCGCTCGGGGCTGCGGCCCGCTTCGGCCGCGGCGACACCCAGTGGCTCACTGCGGGCGCAGGCATCGTGCACTCGGAGATGTTCCCGCTCCTCGACGACGACGGGCCGAACCCCGTGGAGCTGTTCCAGATCTGGGTGAACCTCCCCGCCGAGGACAAGATGGCGGACCCGCACTTCTCGATGCTGTGGGACGGCGACATCCCTCGCGTGCGCCACACCGATGGCGAGGGGCTCCTCACGGAGATCACCGTGATCGCCGGTCCCCTCGACGGTCAGGTGCCACCGCCTTCACCGCCGAGCTCCTGGGCGACGCGGCCCGAGGCCGACGTCGCGATCTGGCACATCCGCATGGAGCCAGGGGCCCGGTGGACGATGCCGGCGGCCGCGGGTCCGGAGACGACGCGCATGCTCTACGTGTTCGACGGCGAGGTGCTGGACGTCGACGGCACCGAGGTCACGGCGGGCACCGGCGCGGAGATCCGCGCCGAGGTCGACGTCGACCTGGTGGCGACCGGCGCGGTGGAGGCGCTCCTGCTCCAAGGTCGTCCGATCGGTGAGCCGGTCGCGCAGTACGGCCCGTTCGTGCTGAACGACGAGGCCGGCATCAGGCAGGCGTTCGCGGACTACCGGCAGACCCAGTTCGGCGGGTGGCCGTGGCCCGACGATGGCCCGGTGCACGGGCGGGACGGCCAGCGGTTTGCTCGGCGACCCGACGGGGTGCGCGAGCAGCCATCTCCGTAGGGCCAGGTCTGGACCGGAGCTGCGCGGGGAAGATCTGGGGCGGCACCCGCTCTTCTGCCCACCGTCCTACGCTCTGACGGTTCAATCCCTGCCCGCAACGCCTCGAGGGAGACGCCATGGCCGAGCTCGACCGCACCGTGTGGACCGCACCGGTCCGCAACCTGGGTTGGGTCGCGGCCCGCTACGGGCTTCGATAGCTGCTCGTGGAGGACCTCCCCCCGCTCAGTAGGCGCGACGTCGTCGACCACCTGCAGCTCGTCGATGCCACACCATCGGTGGGTCCGCCACGCGTGGGGCTGGAGCACGAGAGCCACACCTACGTCCTCGCCGAGCCCAGTCGACACCTCCACCCCGACGAGGTCCTCGACGCAGTGGCTTCAGCCGCCCCGTCGCTCGATGGGAGCATCGTCACGGTCGAGCCCGGTGGTCAGGTCGAGGTCGTCACGCCACCCCTCGAACCGTGGTGGTCGTCGCTCGACGCGCTGCGGATGGCCGGTGCCGCGGTGCGCGACGCGCTGGCCGTGGCCGGCATCGGCGTGCTCGGGGCGGGCATCGATCCGTTCCGCGCCCCCGCTCGCACGCTGTCGAAGCCGCGCTACGACGCGATGGAGGTCTACTTCGACGAGTGGGCACCGGCCGGGCGGCTCATGATGTCGGGCTGCGCGTCGATCCAGGTCAACATCGACAACGGCGACGGCGAGACGATGGCCAACCGCTGGGCTCTGGCCCATCGGATCGGCCCGGCCCTGGGTGCGGCGTTCGCGTGCTCGCCGTCGGCGTCTCATCGCTCGGCGCGTCTGGCCGCGTGGGGTGCCATCGACCCCTCTCGCACGCGCGCGGCGCTGGCCAGCGGCGACCTGGCCGAGGACTGGGCGTCCTATGTCCTCGCGGCCCGTGTGATGCTGCTCCACGAGGACGACGACCGCTGCGAGCCCGTGAAGTTGCCGATCGCCTTCGGTGAGTGGATCGACGGAGGCATCGATGGTCGCCAGCCCACCATGGCCGACCTCACCTACCACTGCACCACCCTGTTCCCGCCCGTGCGACCGCGCGGCTGGCTCGAGCTGCGCTGGCTCGACTCGCTGCCGGCGGGCCTGGCCGAGACCGCCATCGCCGCGATCGTGGCCGTGCTCACCGACGACGAAGCGGGCGATCGGGCCGCGCACGCCTGCGCCGGGGTGTCGGACCTGTGGGCCGAGGCTGCCCGCTTCGGGCCGCAGCACCCCGACCTCGCCGCCGCCGCCGTGACGGTGCTGCGCGATGCCGCGGAGGCCCTCGATCGCAGCGACGCGCCCGCCGCCTATGCGGAGACCGTCGAGGACGCGGCGGCGCGGTGGCCGGCGCGCGGGCGCTGTCCCGCCGACGATCTCGAGGAGCGGCTGCGGCGCGGCGCGGGGCTGCTCGACCTCGTCGACCCCCCGTTTGAGGTGCACCGGTGGAGCTGAACGCCGAGCTGGCCGAGCAGCTTGCCGAGGCGCGCTCCCGCACCCTGGCGATCGTCGCGCCCTACGACGATGCCGTGCTCCGCCGGCAGCACGACCCGCTGATGTCGCCGATGGTGTGGGACCTCGCGCACATCGCGAACTACGAAGATCTCTGGTTGGTGCGGGCGCTGGGCGGGGCGCCGACGCGGGCGGGTCTGGACGACCTCTACGACGCGTTCAAGCAACCCCGAAGCGTGCGCGAGACGCTGCCCTTGCTCACCCCTGCCGATGCTTGGGCCTATGGCGACGCGGTGCGAGACCGAGCGCTCGACCTCCTCGCAGCTGCCGACCTCAGCCCGGACGCTGGGAACCCGCTGCTGCGTCACGGGTTCGTGCACAACATGGTCGTGCAGCACGAGCACCAGCACGACGAGACGCTGCTGGCCGCCGTGCAGCTGCTTCCGCTCGACGACGCGCAGGTGGTGCACGCCCCGCCGCCCCGACCCCCCGGAGCCCTCCCCGTCGAGGAGATCCTGGTGCCGCCGGGGGTCGCCACGATCGGCACCGACCACCCGTGGGCCTACGACAACGAGCGGCCACCGCACGCGGTCGACCTCGACGCGTACTGGATCGACGCAGCACCGGTGACCAACGCCCAGTACCGCGCCTTCGTCGACTCGGGCGGTTACGGCGACCCGCGCTGGTGGGGGGCGTTGGGGTGGGAGTGGTGTCAGCAGGCAGGCGCGGTCGCGCCGCAGTTCTGGCGTCGTGACGGCAGCGATTGGCTGCGGTCGCGCTTCGGGACGATCGAGGTCGTCCCCGACGACGAGCCCGTGCAGCACGTCTGCTGGCACGAGGCCGATGCCTACGCTCGATGGGCGGGCAAGCGGCTGCCCACCGAAGCCGAGTGGGAGTGTGCCGCCCTGGGCGCCCTCGCGGACCCCGCGCTCGCCAACCTCGGCCAGCGCCACCTCCAGCCGGCGCCGGTCGGGGCCTACCCCGAGGGCGTGAGCGACGTGGGCTGCCACCAGATGTTGGGCGACGTGTGGGAGTGGACCTCCACCGACTTCGGTCCTCATCCCGGATTCGTGGCGTTCCCCTACGACGAGTACTCCGCGGTGTTCCACGGCGATCGCTACAAGGTGCTGCGCGGGGGTTCGTGGGCCACGCACCCGAGGGCGGTTCGGACGTCCTTCCGCAACTGGGACCTACCGATCCGGCGCCAGATCTTCGCGGGCTTTCGCTGCGCGAGGGACGCCGCCTGATGTGTCGTCACCTCGCGTACCTCGGCCCGCCGCGCTCGCTGTCGTCTCTGCTCTACGAGCCCGAGCGCTCTCTGGAGCGACAGAGCTGGCAGCCGCGCTGTCAGCGCGAGGGGGCCATGAACGCCGATGGGTGGGGGGTGGGGTGGTGGGATCACGCGGTGCGCCCGGTGCCAGCCCGCTACCGAACGGCACGACCGATGTGGAGCGATGTGTCGTTCCACTCCGTCGCGGAGGTGGTGCACGCCAGCGCGATCACCGCTGCCGTGCGCAGCGCCACACCCCCGTTGCCGGTGGTCGACACCGGGAACGCGCCCTTCGGCTCGGGTCCCTGGCTGTTCTCGCTCAACGGGTTCGTCACCGGCTTCCGAGCCGAGCTCGCTGCGGCGCTGCGACGCGCCGTGTCACCGGCGCGGGCCATGGGCATCGAGGGGAGCAGCGACAGCGAGGTGCTGTTCGCGATGGTGCTCGACGCCCTCGATGCCGGCGCCGAGCCCGGCGAAGCACTGCGCCGCGTGACCGTCGATGTCCTCGCGCAGACCGATGGGCGCCTCAACCTGCTGCTGAGCGACGGGCACCGCATCGCGGCGTCGGCCTGGGGCAACTCGCTGTACACGCTCACGGATGCGGGCCTGGCCAGCGGTGGTGTGCTCGTCGCCTCCGAACCGCTCGACGACGACTCCGCGTGGGTCGAGATCGCGGACAGCTCGCTGGTGGAGGCCACGCTCGGCGAGCTCCATGTCACGCCCATGTCCTCGACCGAAGGATCGTCGTGACCCCGCACGAGCGGCTCGGTCCGCACGCTACGATCACCGTCCACCTCGGCCCCGACGATCTCACCCTCGCGCTCCGTCACGACGCGCTGCGGGGCCTCACCGCGGCGACCAAGCACCTGCCGCCGAAGTGGTTCTACGACGACCGCGGCTCGCAGCTCTTCGACGACATCACCCGGCTCGCGGAGTACTACCCCACCCGGCGCGAGACCGAGATCCTCCAACGGGAGGCCGCCCGGATCGCCGCGATCACCGGCGCGCACACGCTCGTCGAGCTGGGCTCGGGCACCTCAACCAAGACGAAGCTCCTCCTCGACACGCTCGCCGGTGCGGGGTCGCTCACCCACGTGGTGCCCTTCGACGTGAACGAGTCGATCCTGCGGGAGGCCGGCCCTGAGCTGGCGGCTCGCTACCCGGGCGTGCAGGTCGACGCCGTCGTGGGCGACTTCGAACGTCACCTCGGTCGGCTCAACCTCGGCGACGGCACGCTGGTGGCGTTCCTCGGCGGCACGATCGGCAACCTGGGGCCGGTCGAGCGCGCGAAGTTCCTCGGCGAGCTCGCCGATCAGTTGGAACCGGGCGACTGGCTCCTCCTCGGCACCGACCTCGTGAAGGACCCGGCGCGTCTCGTGGCCGCCTACGACGACGCCGCGGGCGTCACCGCTGAGTTCAACCGCAACATCCTCCACGTGGTGAACCGTGAGCTCGGCGGCAACCTGGACCCACAGCGCTTCTCGCATGTCGCCCTCTGGAACGCCGACGAGGAGTGGATGGAGATGCACCTCCGATCCGAGGGCGTGCAGCACGCTCGGCTCGAGACGCTCGACCTCGACGTCGACTTCGCCGACGGCGAGCTCCTCCACACCGAGATCAGCGCCAAGTTCACCAACGACCGCATCGAGCGCGAGCTGCGAGCCAGCGGGCTGGACCCCGTGGAGATCCTCACGGACGATCAGGGCGACTTCGCGCTGTCGTTGGCGACACGACGCTGACCACAGCGGTTATTCGGAGCGGAGATCAAGGGCGAGCGAACGCCGTGCCGAGCGCCCTCCGATGGGAACAGCCGCGAACGTCGCCAGCGTGATGAGTGCGGCGGCCACCAGAGCGGCGATCTCCCACGGGAGCGGGAGCGCTCGGTCGAGGGAGAGCCTGTCGGCGAACGCCGCCCAGGTCGTGTTCGCCATGAGGAACCCAACTGGGACCGCCATCACAAGCGCCGAGGCGGCGACCGAGAGAGACTGCCATGCTACCGACTCGCGGATCTGGTGGCCGGTGAACCCGATTGCCCGCAGTGTGGCCAGCTCGAGCCGTCGCGCGGCGGAGCCCGACAGCAAGGCGTTCGCGAGCCCGGCGACGGCGAGCAACGCAACGATGAGGCCGACCGCGTTCGGGTAGGTCAGCGCGGACCGCAGGTTCAGCTGCTCCCCCGGGGGTGAGATGGGTCCAACGCTCCTACCGGTCGCGCTGATGTGGGAGGCCACCCGCTCCGAGCTGCTTCCGATTGCGACGTCCACCCAAAACGACACCCGTGGGTCATCATGATGAAGACGGTCGAAGGTGTTGTTGAGCACCACCACGCCGGTGTCGTAGCTGCCATCGCCGACGATGGGAAGCAACCCGAGTCCCACGATCGTCAGCTCGAGGGGCTCACCGTCGATCGTGGGCACCGCCGCAGTGTCTCCGATGCCAAGACCGAGAGCATCGGCGGTCCGCACACCAAGCAGAACCTCGTCGTTGGATCGCGGCGCGCCGCCCTCAACCGGAGTGACGGCCAGCGGCCCCTTGATTGCGTCCACGCCAAAGCCCTGCGCGCTGACGTCTCCCAGATCGACGACGTCGGCGTATTGCACGGCCGTGACGCCGGCGACCCCGGGGATCGCGGCGATCATCGGACCGTCGGCGTCCGCCTGGTGTCCTCGGATCTCCACGAACAGATCGAACGGTGCGCCCCACGCACCGCTGTCCGCCGCGACATGGCTGAGCTGTGCCCCGAAGGCAGCGGCGGCGATCAGCCCACCGACGCCCACCACAAGTCCCGCGAACGAGGCGAACCCCGCGAGACGCTGATCGCTGCCTCGTCGGGGCAAGGCGAGTCGGAGCCCGGTCACCGCGGGTAGCCGGGCGCCCATGCCCTGCAGCCGCGCGACCGTGCGCTCGCCCAGATGGGTGACCTCAGCTCCCTGGTGACGAGCGACGCGAGTGGCCCGTGCGGCGATGGTCACCATCATCGACGCGGCGACGAGCAGCGCGAGAAGCCCCACTCCGGCGAGGACAGCGGCATCCGCGTAGGCGCCGGGATCGGGCTCGGCGACGCGTGCGAGGCCGCGAGGCAGCAGTGGAGAGAGCGCGACGGCTCCCACAGCTGCGGCGACGACCGCCAGCGCGGTCGCGATCATCGGCGGTCCGATGAGGATCGCGACGCGCTGCACCCTTCTGGCTCCGATCGAGCGGAGTGCTGCGCTGGCTTCGGCGGCCAGGCGGATCCTCCGGGACGCTACTTGCATGAGCAGGGCCGAGGCTGAAGCTGCCGTGACGAGGGCGACGATCACCAGGGCGGTCGACTGGACGTCGAGGGACCGCTGAACGGAGCGACCCTCGAGTGTGAGCCGGAGAGTGTTGAACGATGGCTCGTCACCGAGAATGGCGGTCGCCTGTTGCTCGAACTCGCGGAACGACGCGTCGCCGCCGACGAGCCGTGCCAGGCCGAATCCCTGAACGATGCCCACCTCCGGGTGCGCTTGGAGGAATCCCGGTGGGAGGTAAGCGACGGGTCCGCCCACGTTCGCGCCGATGTCCCCTGGTGTGCGCACCACCGCCATGACCGTCAGATCGATCGATACGACGTCATCGATCTCTCCCTGGGAAGCCATGGACTCGACCGTCATCGCCTCCATGTGCTGTACGTGCCCGACTCGAGCACCGAACCACGTCACGAACTCCTCGTTGACGACCATCTGGTTGCCTGCGTCCGGCGAAGGCATGTGACCCACCAGAACTCGTGGGCGCTGGATGTCGTAGAGCCACTGCCCATCGATGCTCGCGAAGGCGCCCCCCTCGAGCTTCGCCTCCTCCGGGGCGCCCCGTGGGTAGATGGCGACGTAGCCCATGGGCGCCAGTGTCTGGACGGCTGGGAGGTCACGGAGCTCTTGAAGGCGGCCGGGGGAGTCGGCCACTGCGACGAGCGCATCCCCGTCAGTAACCGAAGTGCGGAACCGATCGAACGAGGTGTCGGCCCGCCGAGCAGCCGAGAGGGCGAGCATCACACCGCCGGTGCCGAGCAGGACCACGAACGCGAGCCCGAGCAGCTGTCGCCACGAGCGCCGCAGCTCGGCGCCGGCCAGTGTCCGTACGACGGTCATGTCACTCCTGGGTCATCAGGTGGTGGCGTGGCCCGGAGCCTGGCATAGCGCTAGGTGCATTGCCGCGAGTGCCGCGAACAGGCCATCGATCTCATCCAAGGGCTCGGGCGGCCAGTGAGCGAGGGTGGTGCCTGGCTTCCGGACGGGGTGGGTAGCACCCGGCACCCCGGCGTACCGTGGCGCCATGCCTGAGTACGCCGCTCCGCTCGCCGACATGCGCTTCGCCCTCGACCACCTCGCCGCGCTCGACGAGATCGCCAGCCTCCCCGGGTACGAGCACGTCGACCGCGATGCGGTGTTCAGCATCCTCGAGGAGAACGCGCGGTTCATGGAGGACCTCGTCGCGCCGCTGAACCGGATCGGCGACCTCCAGGGCAGCGTCCGCAACGACGACGGCAGCGTGACCACGCCTGACGGCTTCGTCGATGCGTACAAGGCCTATGTCGACGCCGGGTGGGGGGCCGTGGCGTTCCCGCCCGAGTACGGCGGTGGGGGGTTCCCGTGGCTGATGAGCATCGCGATGCAGGAGATCCTCACCTCCGCGAACATGGCGTTCTCGATGTGCCCGCTGCTCAACCAGGGCGCGATCGACATGCTCCTGCATCACGCGTCGGAGGAGCATCGTGAGACGTACCTCCCGAAGATGGTCACGGGGGAGTGGACCGGCACGATGAACCTCACCGAGCCCCATGCGGGCTCCGATGTCGGCGCGCTCACCACCAAGGCGGTCCCGCAGGACGACGGCACCTACCGCATCACCGGCACGAAGATCTTCATCTCCTTCGGCGAGCACGACATGTCGGAGAACATCATCCACCTGGTGCTGGCCCGTACCCCGTCGGCGCCGCCGGGCACGAAGGGCATCAGCTGCTTCATCGTGCCGAAGCTCCTCCTGGACGACGACGGCATGCCAGGGAAGCGCAACGACGTCACGTGTGTGTCGATCGAGCACAAGATGGGCATCAAGGCCAGTCCCACCTGTGTCTTGTCCTACGGCGAGAAGGGTGACGGCGCGGTCGGCTTCCTCATCGGGGAGGAGAACGCCGGCATGCGCTACATGTTCACGATGATGAACAACGCCCGCCTGTCGGTGGGCCTCGAGGGGCTGTCGTTGGCCGAGCGCGCCTACCAGATGGCGGTGGACTACGCGAAGGAGCGCAAGCAGGGCCGGGCGCCGGGCGCGCCCGCTGGCCACCAGAGCGCGATCATCGAGCACCCCGACGTGCGACGCATGCTGCTGACGATGCGGTCGTCCATCGAGGCGCTGCGCGGCATCGTCTACCTCAACGCGGCGGCAATGGATCGAGCGACGCACAGCGCCGACGATGCCGACCGCGCTGCGGGCGCCGAGCTGGCAGACCTCCTCACCCCGGTGTCGAAGGGATGGGGCACCGACCTCGGCGTGGAGCTCACCAGCCTCGCCATCCAGGTCTACGGCGGGATGGGCTACATCGAAGAGACGGGTGTGGCGCAGCACTTCCGCGACGCTCGCATCGCGCCGATCTACGAGGGCACGAACGGCATCCAGGCGATGGATCTCGTCGGCCGCAAGCTGCCGATGCGTGCCGGGGGGGCGATCACCGACTACCTCGCCCGCATCGAAGCCCTCGACGCCGACCTCGCGGCCGCGGGCGACGACCTCGCATCGATCCGGCAGGGCCTGGCGGACGCACTGGCTGCACTGCGGACCGCCACCGACTGGCTCTTGGCCCACGGCATGACAGAGCCGCTCGACGCGCTGGCCGGCGCCACGCCGTACCTGCGGCTCTTCAGCGTGGTCACGGGCGGGTGGATGATGGCGAGGCAGGCGTTGGCGGCCACGAGCGCGCTCACCACGGCCGCGCCCGCCGACCGGGCCTTCTACGAGGGCAAGCTGCTCAGCGCGCGGTTCTATTGCGAGCAGCTGCTCCCGCAGGCGGCCGGCCTCGTGCCGGCGATCACGGCCACGAACCGGGACCTCGCTGCCGCGGCGTTCTAGCGCCCAAGAGGCGCCAAGGCCGCGCGATCTGTAGCGTGCGGCCCCATGACCGATGGGCAGAACGTCCGACTTGTCCCCCGCAAGGTGCTGTTCGGGAACCCCGAACGCCTGAGCCCTCGCATCTCGCCCGACGGGCGTCAGCTCGCGTGGATCGCCCCGCACGACGGCGTGCTCAACGTGTGGGTGAAGACCGTGGGGGGCGACGACGACCGTGTCGTGACCGACGACCGTGACCGAGGGATCCGCTCGTTCTTCTGGGCGCCTGATACCCGGCGCATCCTCTACGTGCAGGACATCGGCGGCGACGAGAACTGGCGCCTCCACGACGTGCACCTCGAGAGCCAGGTGAGCCGCGATCTCACCCCGTTCGACGGGGTGATGGTGCAGGTGCAGCACGTGGACAAGAAGTTCCCCACCGAGATCCTCATCGGGATGAACAAGGACAACCCGCAGCTCCACGACATCTACAAGCTCGACCTCGAGCGGGGCGAGCTCACCAAGGTCGTCGAGAACCCGGGGTTCCTCGGCTTCGTCACCGACGAGGCCTTCCAGACTCGCTGTGCCGTAGCGCCCACCCCCGAGGGTGGCTCGGTGGTCCTCGTGCGCGACACCGAGGCTGACGAGTGGCGGCCGCTCCTGGAGGTCAGCCAGGAGGACGCACTCCTCACCAACCCGATGGCCTTCAGCGAGGACGGCGCTCGTCTCCTCATGATCAGCTCGGTCGACGCCAACGCAGCGCGGCTCGTCTGGGTCGACATCGCCACGGGCGACACGTCGGTCGTCATCGAGGATCCCGCCTACGACGTCACGGCCGTGCGCGCCCACCCCGACACGAACGAGCCCCAGCTGGTCTGCTTCCTGCGCGATCGGCTCGAGTGGGTGGTCGTCGATTCTGCGCTGGCCGCCGACCTCGAGGCGCTGCAGGCCCTGGACCCGGGCGACCTCGTCTTCCAAGGCCAGGACCACGCCGACCAGACATGGCTCGTCGCCTTCAACCACGACGACGGTCCCGTCAGCTACTACGCCTACGACCGCACCACCAAGCAGGGCACGTTCCTCTTCGACCACGAGCCGTCGTTGTCGGACTACGACCTCTCGGCGATGGAGGCGTTCTCGTTCACCGCGCGCGACGGCCTGGTCGTGCACGGCTACCTCACCTTCCCGCCCGGCGTGGATCGCGCCAACCTGCCCACGGTGCTGAACGTCCACGGTGGTCCGTGGCACCGCGATGCGTGGGGCTACAACGCCGAGGCGCAGTGGCTGGCCAACCGTGGCTACTTGTGCGTGCAGGTCAACTTCCGAGGCTCGCTCGGCTACGGCAAGGACTTCACCAACGCCGGCGACCGCGAGTGGGGCGGCAAGATGCACGACGACCTCCTCGACGCCATCGACCACGTCGTGAAGGAGGGCTACGCCGATCGCGACCGGGTGGCGATCTACGGCGGCTCCTACGGCGGCTATGCCGCCCTGGTGGGCGCGACGTTCACCCCGGAGGTGTTCACCTGTGCGGTCGACATCGTCGGTCCGTCGAACCTCAAGAGCTTCATCGAGTCGGTGCCGCCGTACTGGGTGCCGATGATCGCCCTGCTGCACACCCGGGTCGGGAACCCGGAGGTGGAGGAGGAGTGGATGTGGTCGCGCTCACCGCTCTCCAAGGTCGACAACATCTCCATCCCGCTGCTCATCGCACAGGGTGCCAACGACCCCCGTGTCAAGCAGGCGGAGAGTGAGCAGATCGTCGCCGCGATGCGCGAGAAGGGCATACCGCACGAGTACCTCCTGTTCGAGGACGAGGGCCACGGCTTCGCCAAGCCGGAGAACCGGTTCACGTTCTATGCGGCCGCCGAGCGCTTCCTCGCGACGCACCTGGGCGGGCGGTTCGAGGACTGAGGAACGCGTCGAGGTAGCTGCGTCGTTCCACCACCCGCGCGAGGCGATGGTACGGGTGGAGCGGCGAGATGCCCTCGAGGTCCGCGGTGGGTGGGAAGGCGGTCAGCTCGCGCACCTCGTAGGCGAGCGAGTAGATGCGCATCCGGTCCAGGAGATCGGGCGTGGCGAACAGCGCCGGGTAGTCCTCGCGCAGCCACCCCGGCACGGGCTCGTAGTCCTCGGCGTGGGTGCGAGCCTCGTGGCTCGGGCCCACGTGCAGCTGTGGATAGGCGCAGCAGCGCAAGAGGATGTCGAGATCGAGGTCGCGGGGTCCGGGTCGTGCCCACTCGAAGTCGAGCAGCGCGGTGACATCGCCCCGGTGGCACAGGATGTTCTCGAAGGTGAGGTCGCCGTGCACGAGCGTGGTCGCCGTGGACGGTTCGAGCGCTGACGCGGTTCGGTCCACGAGGTCGACCGCCTCTCGCAGCAGAAGTGGGTCGACGTGGTCGAGGCGTGCGGCGCGCTCGAGTGCGTCGATCAGCGGCGCGGCGGGATCCACGGCGGCCATGTCGAGGAGCTGGGGAACGCCCTGGATCGGTGGCAGATCGGCGGGTGCCGGGGTGGCGTGCAGCGCCGCCAACCGAGCCGCGACCTGCCGCACGGCGCTCCGTCGCTCGCCGGATGCCATGTCGGGCCACTGGTGCGCGAGGGGGGCGCCGGGGACGCGCTCGGCGATGATCCAGTCCTCGCCGTGGGCACCTCCGTGCGAGACGATGCGGGGATAGCCGACGTCGGCGGGCAGCGCCCGCGCGATCACGGCCTCGCGCGAGAGCCGGCTGTCGTGGGTGCGGTTCACGCGCACCACGTGGGTGGGGGTGAGCCACACCTCGTTCGTGACGCTCGACGCCCGCTCGAGGTGCACGACCGGGTCGAGGCCAGCGGCCCGGAGCGCGGTGCGGGCCCGGAGCTCGGCCAGCGCTGTTCCGGTCTCCCCCTTGGCCATGGCCTCCGCTTCCGTCGGCTCCGTCCGAGCGGGACGCAACCTACCCGGGTCGGCGCCGTCAGGTCGCGAACAGCGCGAGCACGGCCGCACCGAGCGCGGGCCACGCGTCGATGGCCCACCGACCGAACGGGACCTCGCTGAGCGCGACGCAGGCCACGCCCGGGGTGGGGTCGACCCAGAGGAACGCCCCCGACTGGCCGAAGTGGCCGAACGCGTCGGCGGAGGCAGCCGGGGGCATCCAGTGCGGCTCCTTGCGACCGTGCAGCTCGAAGCCCAAGCCCCACGGGTTCGGCGACTGCCGTCCGTAGCCGGGCAGCACGCCGTCGAGGTCGGGGAGCTGGGCGGTGGTGGCCTCGGTGACGGTGGCTGGCGCCAGCACGACGGTGGGCTCCAGCAGCTCACGGCAGAGGCACAGCAGGTCCTCGACGGTACTGCGACCACCGTGGGCTGGGGAGCCCGAGACGGTCGTGGACGTCATGCCCAACGGCCCGCACACCGCCTCCTGCACGTAGGTCTCGAACCCCATCCCCGACCGCTCGGTGACGAGGGCTCCCAGCACCTCGAAGGCCGCGTTGCCGTAGATGCGCCGGCGTCCCGGTTCGGTGATGGGCGTGCGGCCCTCGAAGGGGAGGCCCGATGCGTGGCACAGCAGCAGGCGCACGGTGCTTCCTGGAGGTCCCGCGGGCTCGTCGAGGTCGATCACCTCCTCCTCGACCGCGACCAACACCGCGGTCGCGGTGAGCAGCTTGGTGACCGACGCGAGCCGGAAGACCTCGAGCGCATCGCCTCGGGTGTCGCGCCGGCCGTCGCGGTGCACCCACCCGGCGGCTCGACGATCGCCGGGCCAGCCTGCCAACGCGTCGAGGCCTGCGCTCGCGCTCAATCGAACTCGGTGACGAGGAGCTCGCAGAGGGGAGGGTCGCTCACGCGGAGTCCCAGATCATGCTCAGCCCTCCATCGGGGCGCAGCAGCTCGATGGGATCGTGCTTGTCGATGTGGCCGATCAGACCGAAGTAGACGCTGTACCCGCAGAGCTGCTGGAGGCGCTCGTCGAACCCGGCAGCGATCTCACGGGGGATGCCCAGCTGCTGGTTCTCCTGTTGCCGGATGTAGCCGGCGCAGTAGTTCATCGCGATGCCGACGCGGCGCGCGCTGGTGCTGTTGGCGCCTCCGCCGTGCCAGAGACTGCCGTGCCACACGAGCACCGATCCGCGTGCCATCTCGGCGGGGATGGAGTCGTAGTGCTGGCCGTAGGTGGGCGACACGTCGGCTGTGTGCGACCCGGGGATGATGCGGGTGGCGCCGTTGGCCTCGGTGAAGTCGGTGAGCGCCCACATCGTGTTGCACACGGTCGGGGGGTGCGGCTTGGGGATGGGCATGAGCTGGTCGTCGGCGTGGATCGGCTGGGGTGTCTCCCCGCCGCAGATCGCGATCGAGGAAAGCGACGAGATCAGGCACCCGGCGTCGAGGACCGACTCCACGATCGGCAGGACGTTCGGGTGCACCGGGATGCGCTCGAATGCCTTCCCGTGCACGAGCAGGTTGTAGATGCGCACCGTCTGGCTGCCCTCGAAGTCGTTGGCGGCTGGCACGATGCCGAGGTGGGCCTCGAGCCGGAGGAGCTCGGCGTCGAGCTCATCGAGGAGGCCCACCTCGATCGCGTCGGGCCCGATCGTGTAGCCGTCCTGCGCGATGCGGGCAGTGTGGGAGGTCAGCTCCTCCGAGGTGATCGAGCGCACGTTTGGAACGTAGCCGGATAGGTTCTCCGGCATGTCGATCTATGACCACAAGCTCCAAGCGCTCGACGGCTCGTCCCTCGATCTCCACGACTACGAGGACAAGGCTGTCCTGATCGTGAACGTGGCGTCGAAGTGCGGCCTCACCCCGCAGTACGCGGGCCTCGAGAAGATCCACGAGCAGTACGCCGACCGCGGCTTCTCGGTGCTGGGTGTGCCGTGCAACCAGTTCCTGGGCCAGGAGCCGGGCACCTCCGAGGAGATCGCCACCTTCTGCTCGGTCACCTACGGCGTCACGTTCCCGCTGGCCGAGAAGGTCGACGTCAACGGCGACGACCAGCACCCCCTCTTCGCCGAGCTCACCGCCGTTGCGGACAGCGAGGGCAAGGCCGGCGACGTGGCGTGGAACTTCGAGAAGTTCCTCGTCGCACCAGGTGGTGCGGTCACCCGCTTCCGCCCCCAGGTGGAGCCGGAAGACGACGCCCTCGTCGGCGCGATCGAGGCCGTTCTGCCCAGCTGAGATGCGGGTCTGCCCAGGCCCCACCGGTAGCATGGGGAGACCACCATGAACGACCCCGACCCCGACATCATCACCGCGCCCGACCCCGCCTCGGTCGATCCCGCCACTCCGATCACCTTCGCCTCCCTCGGCGTGTCTCCCAGGCTCGTCGACGTGCTCACGAGCCAAGGCATCCTCGAGCCGTTCGCGATCCAGCGCCTGTCCATCGCCGACGCGCTCGCCGGTCGCGACGTGTGCGGCAAGGCCAAGACGGGATCGGGCAAGACGCTCGCCTTCGGGCTACCCCTCCTCGAGCGGCTCGAGAAGGCACAGCCCCGCAAGCCGCTCGGCCTGGTGCTTGTGCCCACCCGTGAGCTCGCGCTCCAGGTCCACGACGTGCTCGCCCCCCTCGCCAAGGCAATCGGGAGCCGGGTCGTGGCCGTCTACGGCGGCGCCGACATGAACAAGCAGATCAAGGCGCTGGCCGACGGCGTCGAGGCGATCATCGCCACGCCCGGGCGCCTCATCGACCTCGTCGACCGCAAGGAGGTGGAGCTCGGGGGCCTCGAGATCGTCGTGGTCGACGAGGCCGACCGCATGGCCGACATGGGGTTCCTACCCCAGGTCGAGTGGCTGCTCCGCCATGTCGACTCGCAGCACCAGACGCTCCTGTTCTCCGCAACCCTCGATGGTGTGGTCGACGGGCTCATCAAGCGCTACCAGCACGACCCCGTGTACCACGAGGTCGAGTCCGCCACGGTCACGGTCGACGCGATGCTCCACCGCTTCATCGGTGTGCACGAGATGGACAAGGTGAAGGTCGCCGCGTCGATCGCTCGAGGCAGTGGGCGCGTGCTCGCGTTCACCAACACGAAGCGCGTCGCCGACCGGTTGTCTGCCGCGCTCAACGAGGAGGGCGTGAAGGCCGCCGCGATCCATGGAGATCTTCGCCAAGGCCAGCGTGAGGATGCCCTACGGCACTTCACCACCGGCAAGCTCGACGTGCTCGTCGCCACCGACGTCGCGGCCCGCGGTCTCCACATCGACGACATCGACGTCGTGATCCACTACGACCCGGCCCCCGATCACAAGACCTACCTGCACCGCTCTGGCCGCACCGCTCGGGCCGGCTCGAAGGGCATGGCGGTGAGCTTGTCGATCTGGAACGAGGAGCTGCACATCAAGCGGCTGCAGAAGCGCATCGGTGTGCTCCAGCCCATCACCGAGATGTTCTCGAACGACCCTCGCCTCGCCGACCTCACCGCGTGGGACCCCCACACCGACGCGTAGCCACACACGGGATGATCGAGGGCGGGTACGGTCCGTCGCATGACGCCGACCGATGATGACCTCGATCCCGCGGCGGTGGGCCTGTTCGCGTTCCAGCTGTTCTCGAAGCTGGAGGGCGCGGTCACCGCGGGGATGGTGCACCTCGGCGACCGGTTGGGGCTCTACCGGGCCCTCGCCGAGGCGGCGAACCCGCTGTCCACCCAGGCGCTCGCCGACGAGCGGGGCCTCGACGAGCGCTGGGTTCGGGAGTGGGCCTACAACCAGGCCGCCGCGCTCCTCGTCGTCATCGACGACGAGGAGCGGCTGTCGCTGTCGCCCGAGGCGGTGGCGGTGCTGGCCACACCCGACCACCCCGCGTTCGGGATGGGCAGCTTCCACCACCTACCGCAGACCATGGCCACGCTCGAGCGGCTGCCCGAGGCGTTCCGCACCGGCGTTGGGCTGGCCTACGACGAGCACGGCCCGGAGTGCGCCGAGGGCATCGCCCGCGGGTTCGAGCCCTGGATGCGGGCAAACCTGATCGATCACGTGCTGCCGGCACTCGATGGCGTGGTCGCTCGCCTCGAGCACGGTGCCCGGATCGCGGACGTCGGCTGCGGCGCGGGCGGCGTCGCGCTCCTCATGGCCACGACCTTCCCGTCCAGCCAGGTCGTCGGCTACGACATCTCGCAGCACGCGCTCGACCGTGCCCGCGCCCGCCAGGCCGACGCCGGCGTCACCAACGTCGCGTTCGATGATCCGCGGGAGGTCCCCTTGCCCAGCGACCACTCCGTGGGTCTGGTCACCACGTTCGACTGCATCCACGACATGACCGACCCCGCTGGCGTTGCGGCGGCCATCCGAGGGGCGATCACCGACGACGGCACCTGGCTGCTCGTGGACATCAAGGCCCACGACACGTTCGCGGAGAACGCCCGTCGCAACCCGATGGCGAGCCTGATGTACGGGATCAGCGTGCTGTCGTGCATGTCCTCCGCGCTGTCCGAGCCGGGCGGCGCTGGTCTGGGCACGCTCGGGCTGTCGGCGGCTCGAGCCGAGCAGCTGGCGCGCGATGTGGGCTTCACCCGCTTCCGCACGCTCGACATCGAGCACCCCATCAACGCGTTCTACGAGATCCGCCCCTGACAGACCGGCTCACCCGCGGAGCGACGCAACGAGGTGCTGGGCGACCTCGGGGTCGACGTCGTAGGGTGTGTTGAGCCCCACCCGCTCCACGCTGGTCCCGCAACGGGCCAGGACACGAGCGGCTACGTCGTCGGGCGACGCCACCACCGCGACGGCGTGGAGCAGGTCGTCGGGCACGAGGGCGGCCATCCCGAGCCAGTCTCCGGCCTTGGTCATCGCCCGCAGCTGGGGCTGCAGGTGGCCACACCCGTGGAGGTCGAGCACCACCTTGTAGGCGGGCGTCGAACCGTAGAACGCGATCTGGGTCCTGATCGCCCGCGTCGCGGCGTCGATCGACGCGTCGTCAGGACCCGTGGCGACCATGACCGACGCCGACAGCCGCACGGGTCGCTCCCGCGCTCCCGTGCGACCCCGCCCGCGCTCGAGGGCCGGGAGCGTGAGCTCGGCCAACGACTGGTCGGTCCAGAGCGGGTGGACCATGAAGCCGTCGGCGACCTCGCCGGCCACCTCGGTCATCATCGGGCCGACGCCACCCAACCAGATCGGCGGTGACCCGAACGGGCTCGGGCCCGGATCGAAGAACGGCGTCATGAGGGTGTGGGTGTAGTGCTCGCCCTCGAAGCGAAGCGGCACCCGCTCGTTCCAGGTCGCCCAGATGGCCCGGACCGCCAGGACCAGCTCGCGCATCCGGGCCGCGGGCGCCGACCAGGGCATGGAGAAGCGCCGCTCGATGTGCGGGCGGATCTGGCTGCCGAGCCCGAGGTGGAAGCGTCCCTCGGAGAGGCGGTGGAGATCGTCGGCCTGGGAGGCGATGGTCATCGGGCTGCGGGCGAAGGCGATGGCCACCCCGGTGGTGAGCTCGAGGTCTCGGGTGGCATCGGCCGCCAGCACCAGGGGCAGGAACGGATCGTGAGGACCTTCGAACGTGTACGCCCCCGCGTAGCCGGCCTGTTCCAGCGCCTGGGCGGCCGCCCCCGCATCACGCAGCGCGGAGGTGATCAACGGGCCATCGACGCGCATGGCGCGACCGTACCGGTCCACCTGGGTACGGTCGGCCCGGTGGTGGACCCGCGCGCTGCCGATGTCGCCCGCCGCGCCGTCGAGATCGGGCTCGCTGCCGGCGTCGAGCTGGACGACGACCTCGCCCTGTGGGCCCTGGGCGGCGGACGACCGCGAGCCGCCCCCGCTCCTGGCCGTCCCGAGGAGCTCGGGCTCCTCCTCGAGGCGGCGACGAATGCACCCCACCGCCGCGCTCGGGGCCTGCACTACACGCCGGAGGAGCTCGCGGCGGGTGTCGTCGAGCGGGCCCTCGCCGGCCACCGCGAGCCCTCCGTCTGCGACCCGTCCTGCGGGGGCGGCGCCCTGCTCCTCGCCGCGGCGCGACACCAGGCGCAACGAGGCGGTGACCCCACCGAGATCGTCGGGCGCCTCTGGGGCGCCGACATCGACCCGCTGGCCGTGGCCACGACCGAAGTCGCGCTCACCCTGTGGGCGGGCCGCCGCCCGCCTCCCGGCAACCTCGTGGTCGCCGACACGTTGTGGGCGTCTCCGGCGTGGGCACCCTTCGATGTCATCGTGGGCAACCCGCCGTTCCTGAGCCAGCTCGATGCGGCGACCACCCGCTCGAGCGCCGACGCCGATCGGTGGCGAGCGCGCTTCGGCGCGGCCGTGCAGGCGTACACGGACCCTTCCGCGCTCTTCCTGCTCGCCGGCTGCCTGCTGACGCGCGTAGGGGGAACCGTGGCGATGGTGCAGCCGCAGTCGGTGATGGGGGCGCGCGACGCCGCAGGTGTCCGTGAGGCCGTGGGCGCGAAGGCGTCGCTGCGCGAGGTGTGGGTGCCGACTGGTCGCGCCTTCGCGGCGGCCGTCGACGTGTGCGTGCCGGTCCTGGAGGTCGGGGGCGGCGACGGCGGGACACCGGTCTGGGGAGCACACCTGGCGCGGGCCTTCGGCGTGCCGGAGGTCGACCTCGAACCCGGGGCCACCGTGGGCGACGAGGCGGTCACCGCCGCGGCCTTCCGGGCGGAGTACTACGGCATCGCGCCGCACGTGCGTGAGGAGGAGGACCTGCCCGCCGGCCGACCGTTGCTCACCACAGGCCTCGTCGATCTCGGACGGTCCGCATGGGGTGAGCGACCAGCGCGTGTCGCTGGTCGTCGGTGGGAGCGACCGGTCGTCGACAGCGCTGCCCTCGAGGGGCGCGCCGCGGCCTGGGCCGACCGATCTGCGGCACCAAAGCTGATCATCGCCAGCCAGACCCGGGTGGTGGAGGTGATCGTCGATGCGGACGGGCGGTTCGTGCCGGGCGTCCCCCTCGTGGTGGCCTGGGCGCCCGCGGCGCGGCTGTGGGCGCTCGCCGCCGCGCTCGCCTCCCCGCCGGTCACGGCGTGGGCCGCAGCGCGGGCGGCCGGCACCGCGCTCGCGCCGGGCGCGCTGAAGCTCACTGCGGCGCTCGTGCGGGACGCGCCGCTCCCGATCGACCACGACGCCTGGAGGGCGGGCACCGACGCGCTCGAGCGCCGCGATCTCCTGCGGTTCGCGGATGCGATGACCTCGGCCTATCGCTGCGCACCGGACGTGGCTGCCTGGTGGCTCGACCGTGTGGGATCTGCCTGGAGCGAGCCTGCACCGAGTCGGTAGGCTCTCGCCGACATCAGGAGAGGCTCGGGTGACCGAGTCCAGCAACCTGGGACGGACACCCAAGGTGCTCTCCCGCCCCTCGGGGTGGGGATGTGGTCCTGGCAGCAGGGCAACGAAGTGTTCGGGCCTCGGCCCACCGAGGGTGTCCACTCCCGCAAGGAGGAGACCGTGGGCGCCGTGCCTCCGGCTGATCGCGAAGGGGTCCACGACCCGGCCGACGCGGCGCGGCGCGCGCATGTCTCCCTGCTTCCCGCGTCGGGTGCCTGGCGCGAGGGCGATCCGCTCGGCGAGCGCCAGCTGTTCTCGATGGGCGATCGCCCGTTCGCGCTCGAGGGCGGCGCCGTGCTCCACGGCGTGCAGCTCGCCTACGAGACGTGGGGCACGCTCGCCGAGGATGCCTCCAACGCCATCCTCGTGTGCCACGCGCTCACCGGCGACAGCCACGCCGTCGGCCCCCTGGCGCCCGGCCACCCGACCCCCGGCTGGTGGGACGGCCTGATCGGACCGGGCAAAGCGATCGACACCGACCGGTGGTTCGTGGTGTGCGCGAACGTCATCGGCGGGTGTCAGGGCAGCACCGGTCCCGCGAGCGCCCACCCCGACGACGGTCGGCCCTGGGGGAGCCGGTTCCCCGTGGTCTCGGTGCGCGACTGGGTGCGCACCCAAGCCGCGCTGGCCGACCACCTCGGGATCCGCCGCTGGCACAGCGTGATCGGCGGATCGATGGGGGGCATGCAGGTCCTCGAGTGGGCGCTCATGTTCCCCGACCGCGTGTCGTCGGTCGTTCCCATCGCCACCGCGCTGGCGGCCAGCGCGCAGCAGATCGCATGGTGGTCGACCGGCCGGCGCATCATCCGCATGGACCCGCGCTGGCGCGGCGGCGACTACTACGACGCCGAGCCAGGCGACGGGCCACACGAGTCGCTGTCGATCGCGCGCATGGTCAGCCAGATCACCTTCCGCAGCGACGACGTCTTCACCCGCCGGTTCGGTCGAGAGGTGGTCGAGCCACTCGACGGCTTCTCGCTCTGGCAGCGCTTCGAGGTGGAGCGCTACCTCGAGTACCAGGGCGACAAGCTCGTGCGCCGCTTCGACGCCAACGCCTACCTGCTGCTCACCAAGGCGATGGACCTGCACGACGTCGGCCGCGGCCGCGGTGGTGCCCAGCGCGCGCTCGCCCGCCTCGAAGCACCGCTCCTGGCGATCGGCGTGGTCAGCGACATCCTCTATCCGCTCTACCAGAGCCAGGAGATCGTGGCCGCCACGCGCGCCCATGGCATCGAGGCTCGATCGGTGGAGCTCGACAGCCCCCATGGGCACGACGCCTTCCTGATCGAGCACGATCAGGTCGGCACCCCGCTCCGAGCCTTCCTCGACGACGTGGAGATCCGACATGCCTGACCAGCCGAGCCAGCCGCACCTCGAGACCACCGCGGTCACCGCAGGGCGCGGCGCCAGCGGCGACTCGCTCGCGCCCGTGCTCTTCCCGTCCACCACCTACACCGTCAACACGATCGCCGAGCAGGCCGCGCAGGTCAGCGCCCCTCGACCGCAGAAGCTCTACTCACGCTTTGGGAGCCCGACCGTGCGCGAGTTCGAGGATGCCGTCGCCGCGTTGGAGGGAGCCGAGGCCGGACTGGCAGCCGCGTCGGGGATGGCCACGGTGACGGCCGTGCTCCTCGGGCTCTGCTCCAAGGGCGATCACATCGTGGCCACCCGCCAGATCTTCTCGGTCACCTACGCGCTCCTGGCGATGCACCTGCCCCGCTTCGGGATCGACGTCACGCTCGTCGACGGCACCGACGCGGCGGCGATCGCCGCCGCGGTGATCCCCGGTCGCACGCAGGTCGTGCTCGTGGAGACGCCCGCGAACCCGGCCCTCACCCTCGTCGACCTCGACGCGATCGGCACCATCGCCGGGCCGATCACCGTGGCCGACTCCACCTTCGCGGGGCCCGTCGTGCAGCGTCCGCTCGACCATGGGATCGACCTCGTGCTCCACTCGGCCACCAAGGGCATCGCGGGACACAACGACGCGCTGCTCGGTGTGGTGGCGGGCAAGGCCGATCTCATCGACCCGATCTGGGCGTGGCAGTCGGCCATGGGCGCGCAGGCGTCGCCCTTCGACGCCTGGAACGGCGTGCGGGGCATCCGCACCCTGCCCGCTCGGGTGCGCCAGCAGAGCGAGTCGGCACTCCAGCTCGCCACCTTCCTCGAAGCGCAACCGTCCATCGACACCGTGTCGTACCCGTTCCTGCCGAGCCACCCGCAGCACGAGCTCGCGCGTCGACAGATGACGAACGGGGGCACGGTCGTGGCGGTGGAGGTCGCGGGCGGCGAAGCTGGCGCGACGGCGTTCGTGGAAGCGTGCAGGCTCGCGCGCATCGCGCTGTCCCTCGGCGGGCCCGAGACGCTCCTCACCATCCCGGGTGTGTTCGGCGCTCGCTACACCCCCGCCGAGCGCGCCGAGCTCGGGATCACCCCGGGCCTCGTGCGGATCTCGGTCGGGCTGGAGCACCCCGACGACCTGCAGGCCGACCTCCAGCAGGCACTCGACCGCCTCAGCTGAAGAACTTCGCCAAGGCCTCTCGGTTGGCTTCCGAGCCGACCATGCGGACGAACTCTGCGTCCTCGCGCCCGCGAGCGGCCCGCACGGCGTCGAGGCGGGAGGCCACCATCAGTCGCTTCGTGGTCTGGAGGGCGTCGACGGGCATCGCGCCGATCTGGCGGGCGACGGCCATGGCGTCGTCCACGAGCTGGTCCTCCGGTGAGACCTGCCAGGCGAGACCACACGCGACGGCCTCCTCGGCGGACATCCACTCCGCGGTGAAGATGAAGCGGGCCGCGGCCTGCCAGCCCATGCGCTGGGGCAGCAGCAGGCTCCCTGCTGCCTCGGTGGTGACGCCCAGCGTGACGAACGGGACCTTCAGTCGTGCGCCTTGCGCGATCCACACGATGTCGCAGTAGGGGAGCAGCGTCGCCCCGATCCCGAGGGCAAGTCCGTTCACGGCGGCGAGGAGCGGCTTGTCGAACGCCTCCAGGACCGGGATGAGCCCGCGATAGCCGTGCAGCTGTTCGTCACCGTGGTCTGGTGGCGCCATCATCTCGGTGAGGTCCTGGCCCGCGGTGAAGGCCCGTCCTGTGCCCGTCAGCACCACGCACCGGAGCTCCGGATCGGCCTGCGCGCCCACCAGGCCATCCCGCGTGGCGTCCCACAGCTCGTCGTTCAGCGCGTTCAGCGCGTCGGGACGGTTCCAGGTGAGGAGGCGAACGCCGTCGGCGTCGGTGATGTCGAGCAGGCTCATGGTCTGACACTCTGGCAGCGATGCCGGAGATGATCGAAGTCGAGCAGTACCGGCAGGCCGCCGACCGAGCCGTCGGGCGCCCGATCGTGCGGGTCGTCGCACCGGACGGGTGGTACCTGAAGCGTGGTACGACCGCCCACGAGGTGCGGAGCGCGCTCACCGGATCATCGATCACGGGCACCCGGCGCGTCGGGAAGCTCCTGCTCCTCGACATGACGGGGTGCACGCTCGGTCTGCGGTTCGGGATGACTGGCCGGCTCGACGTCGACGGGTACGCGCCCATCGAGCGCCTGCAGTACTCGAGCGGCAGGAGCGACCCTTCGTGGATCCGGTTCGAGCTCGGGTTCGAGGCTGGGGGTGCGCTGCGCGTGATCGATCCCCGGCGGTTGGGTGGCGTCGAGCTCGAACCCGACGTGACGAGGCTGGGTGTCGACGCTCTGGAGATCGGCGCGGCGTTCCTCCGCGACCTGCTGTCGAGAAGTGGCGCGCCGCTGAAGGCGTGGCTTCTCGACCAGGCGCGCGTCGCCGGGCTCGGCAACCTGTTGGTGGACGAGATCCTGTGGCGGGGTGGGTTCGATCCGGCGCGTCCGGCCCGCTCGCTCGACGGCGGCGAGGTCCGGCGCCTGCACCGCCACCTGCGGACGACGATCGCTGAGCTCACGACCCGTGGCGGGAGCCACACCGGCGACCTGCAGGTCGCCCGCCTTCGGGGCGCGGCGTGCCCACGCGACGCCACGCCGCTGCAGCGCCGCACGATCGGTGGGCGAACGACCTACTCCTGCCCCCTCCACCAGGTGTGAGCGCGGCTGGGACCGGTTCAGGGGGGCGGGTACCCTGGCCGCTTGCGTGCGGTGAGGGAGCGTTGGTGACAGGTCGACGACGAGGACGAGGGGCGGCCGCACTCGTCGTCGCGCTGGGCATGTCAGCGGTCCTGGGCATCCCGTTCGGAGCGCAGGCGTCGGCGGCTCCCGTGCAGGACTGCCCCACGCCGATCCCCGGTGACCCTTGTCCGTCGACCACCACCGAGCCCTCCACCACGACCACCGCCGAAGTCGTGGAGTCGTCGACCACCACGCAGCGGCCGACCACCACCACGAGCCGACAGACCACCACCACGAGGCCCACCCAAGCGGCCGCCACGGCGACGACCACCACCATCATCTCCACCAGCAACCTCCTCGTGCCCGGTGACGGCACAGAGGGCGCGCAGCTGACGACGACCACCGAGGCCCGGTCCAGGGCGGGCGGGAGCTCCGGGCCGAGCGACAGCACCCTCATCGGCCTGATGATCTTCAACCTGCTGCTGATCGCCACCGTGGTGGGCGTGCTCACACGGCGATACTGGCGGGCCACGGAGCCGCCTCCGTTGCCTCGCAACCCGGCGCCTCACGCCACTCGGTAGGGTCGCACCATGGGAGAGATCCTCGATGTCGACGCCATGCTCCAACGGTTCAAGGACCGCGCTCACGCCGTCCGCAACCGGCCGCTGCCCCCCGTGGCTGGCGAGGAGCGCACCCGCTTCATCGAGCAGGCGCAGATCGACTTCCAGGACTTCGCGATGGTGAGCGACGCCGAGGCCACCATCGACGACGGCGTGCTCGTGCTGCGCATCGACCTGCGCCCGCCCTCGTGAGGGCATGACGCACTCGGACCGCTACGGGCTGGCCATCGCTGCGATCGATGCCGCGAACGCCGACGATCCGAGCTCGGTCGAGATCCGCGGTGTCACCGCACCCAAGGAGCTCGCGCACGCTGAGCTGATGACCGAGTGGGTGCTCCGTCTGGACCCTGACGCGTCGGAGTCCCAGCTCCTCGCCGCCCGTGCGCACCACCTCCGTCGATGGACCGTGCCCCGCACCAGCTATCCAGACGGCCGCGCCGGGTACCTCCGGTGGCGAACGGGCCTGCGCAAGCGACACGCCGCTGAGGTGGGCGTGCTGCTCAGCCAGCTGGGCTACGACCCACCCACGATCGAGCGGGTGCAGGCCATTGTCAACAAGGCGGGGCTCGGCACCGACCCGGCCGTTCAGGTGCACGAAGACGCGCTGTGCCTGGTGTTCCTGGAGACCCAGCTTGCGGAGACGGCCGATCGCCTCGGTGACGACAAGATCGTCGAGGTGATCCGGAAGACGGCGGCCAAGATGAGCCCGACTGCCCTCGCGCTCGTGGCAGATCTCCCGCTGCGCGACACCGACCGGGCGTTGGTGGCGCGCGCCCTGTCCGATTAGGCGACGACCGCGCCGGACCGGTTGATGGCGGTGTCGTCGGTGCCCAGGTAGGACGCGATGACCGCTGGGTGTTCCAGCACCTGTGCCGGCGACCCCTGCGCGATGACCCCACCGAGCTCGAGGGCCACCATGTGATCGCAGATCGCTCGGAGGAGCGGCATGTCGTGCTCGATGACGAGCACCGAGCAGCCGGTGCGCTCGACGATGCGAAGCAGCAGCGGTCCGAGTGCCTCGGTCTCCTTCTGGGCGACGCCGCCGGATGGTTCATCCAGCATGAGCACCCGCGGGTCCTGCGCGAGGATGCACGCCAGGTCGACGATGCGCCGGCTCCCCGTGGACAGCTCCCCGGTGAGCTTCTGTCGGAAGGCCTCGAGGCCCATGAGCTCGATCAGATCGTTGACCTTGGCGGCGACGGCCAGCTCGCTCTCGTACGAGGCGGGGAGCTGCAGGGCGGCGGCGACGATGTCGCGTGAGGCGATGTGTCGCTCGCGGGCGACCGAGATGGTCTCGGCCACGGTGAGGGTGGGGTACAGCAGCGCGTCCTGGAAGGAGCGACCCAGGCCGCCGCGGGCCTTCTGGTGCGGGGCCCACTCGGTGACGTCCTCCCCAAGAAGCCGGATCCGACCCGAGTCGATCGGCAGGAAGCCGGAGATGCAGTCCATGAGCGTGGTCTTGCCGGCCCCGTTGTGGCCGATGAGCCCGAGCACCTGGCCCTCATGGAGCTGGAGGTCGACGTCGTTGACTGCCGTGATCCCGCCGAAGCGCTTCACCACACCGTTGCACTCGAGCACGACTGGTGCATCCACGGCGATCGTGCGGGGGGCGGTCGCACCGGCGGCCTTCCGCTTGCTTCGCCGTCCCTTCGGGGCGGGCTGCGCGCTGGCACCGGAGGCGGTCCCACCCGCACTGGCGCCGGCGATGAACACAGAGCGGAGGATGTCCGGTCGTTCGAGGAGCTCGGCGGTGGGTCCGGTGAATCGCACCTCGCCCTTCTCCATGAACACCGCTCGCTGGGCGAGGTTGAGCGCGATGTTCACGGACTGTTCGACGATCACGATCGTCGTGCCGCGTCGGTGGATCTCCTGCACGACCTCGAGGAGCTGGCCGACGATCGTCGGTGCGAGGCCCAGCGAGAGCTCATCGATCATGAGCAGCTCGGGGCGGGTCATGAGCGCGCCACCGAGGGCGAGCATCTGCTGCTCGCCGCCAGACAGGTTACCGGCCATCTGCCCCGAGCGCTCGGCGAGGATCGGGAACAGGTCGGTGACCTCGGTGTGGGCTTCCTCCACGCGCTCAGCATCTCCACGGATCAGCCACGCGGCCAGGCGGAGGTTCTCGGCGACGGTGAGCGTGGGGAAGACACCCTTGCCGCCGGGCATCAGCGAGATGCCTCGATGGGTGGTGACGTCCGCGGAGAGGCTGGTGATGTCCTCGTCCTTGAAGGTGACCGTGCCCCGCTTGGGTCGGACGAGACCACAGATGCCCTTCAGCAGGGTCGACTTGCCGGCGCCGTTCGTGCCGAGCAGGGCGACGATCTCGCGCTCGGCGACATCGAAGTCCACGCCGAAGAGGATCTGGACGGGTCCGTAGGCCATGTCGATGCCGCGACACGACAGGAGCGGCGGGCGCAGAGGTTCGGGGGCGTGCCCGTTCGTGTCGGCCACGAGCGGAGCGGAGCGAGTGGTCATCGCCCTGCACCCACGGGCTCGGGGTCGATCAGCTCGGGTTCGGCGGTGGGCGTCTCGTCGGACCCGGCCAGGGCGCCTTGGAGGAGCCCGACCTCGTCGGCGGCGTGGTCCTGACCGGCATCGCGCTTGTCGGCCACAAGGCTCGGCACGAGGATCCCGCGCCGTTGCGCCACGCGTCGGAGGAGGCGGTCGCGCACATCGAAGACGAGCTGCCCGAGACCGCCCGGC
This sequence comes from Microthrixaceae bacterium, assembly GCA_052386335.1. Taxonomy (GTDB): domain Bacteria; phylum Actinomycetota; class Acidimicrobiia; order Acidimicrobiales; family VFJN01; genus VFJN01. The sequence continues at coordinate 74,367 of JBQTKH010000015.1, read as the reverse complement.
AGTGCGAGGAGCACGAAGAGCAGCATGCCACCGGTGAGCAGCGGGCGGATGTTGCCGAGGCCCGGCACGCGCCCGAGGAACGTGAGCGTCTCGATGAAGCGGAACAGCAGCACGCCGAGCAGCGCGCCGGACACCGAGCCGAGCCCGCCGATCACGGTTGTGGCGAACACCGCGAGTGAGTCAGCCGGGGGGTAGGTGCCAGGGTTGAGCGAGGCGACGATCACGACATGGAGGCCACCGGCCACCCCGGAGATCACGCCGGCCACGAGAAAGGCGGCCAGCTTCACGTTGGTGGTGGGTACTCCAGCAGCGTCGGCGGCCCGCTGGTTGTCGCGCGTGGCGATCATCACCCGGCCGGCCCGCGCCTTGCGCAGGCCTTGTGCGACGAGCACGGCGAGGCCGAGGAACCCCAGGCAGGTCAGGTACATCGTGTGTCCGTCGGTCAGGTCGAAGCGCTCGAGCAGCACGGGTCGACCTACGGCGGTCGGGATGAGGTCCGGGAAGTTGTTGAAGTTGAGGACGTACTGGTCGAGCGCCACGGCGAAGGCCAGCGTCGTGACGGCGAGGAACAGCCCTCGAATGCGCAGCGCGGGAAGGCCCACCACGAGGGACACGACGGCGCCCGCGAGTCCCGCGAGCACGAGCACGAAGAACAGGTCGAGGTTGTACCGCTGGATCAAGTTCCCCGCGGTGAGCGCCCCGACGCCGACGATGGCGAACTGGCCGAGGCTGATGTGGCCACCCCAGCCGGTGAGGATCACGATCGACACCGCGGCGAGCCCCCACACGATGGCGACGGCTGCGAGGTACTGGCTGGACGGCGACCAGGTGGCGGGCACGAACACGAACGCCAGAACGACGAGGGTGAGCAGGACTCGCCTCGTCCACTTCACCTCCGGGAGATGCCGGAGCTCGACCGGCGTGGGCTTGAGCACGCCGATGGACGACCAGGTCGACGTCGCGGTCTCCTGGGCGCGTGAGAGCTTGCCGGATTGGAGCAGGAGGGCGGCCAGGATCACGACGAGGAAGGCCACGTACTGGATGGTCGGTGAGCCCGGGGTGTTCCAGCCGATGATCGCCTCCATCACGCCGAGGCCGATCCCGGCGATGAACGCCACCGGGAGCGACTCCATGCGAGCGACGACGGCGGCGGCGAGGGCGGGGAGGAGCAGGAGGGGGCCCGCGGAGGCGAGGCCGGGCGTGACGCCCGAAAAGGGTGCCTTCAGGACGAAGGTGAGAGCAGCGAGACCTCCGGCGACCATCCACACGATCGTCGAGAGCCGCCGGATCGGGATGCCGAGGAGCAGGGCCCGGTCCTCGTTCTCGGCCGCCGCGCGCACGGCAACGCCGACGTCGGTCCGAAGCAGGAACCAGGCCAGGCCGGCAAGGACGGGCGGCACGACCAGCATGATGAGGATCTCGTCGCCGAAGAGCGTCTTCACGCCGAGGTCGATCTGGAGGTCGAGCGGGATCTTGAACCCGCCCGTCAGCGAGAGGAAGCCGAGCGCTCGCATCGCGATGACCGCCTCGATGACGCTGAGGATCTGCGCGATGCCGATGCTCGCCACGGTGAGGATGAGACGCGAGGTGTGACGGAAGCGACGGACGATCAGCTCCACTCCCGCGCCGGTGAGCACGCCGAGGCCCACGCCGATGGGGAGGGCCGCGAAGAAGGGCACGCCCTTCTCCAGGTGCAAGCCGATCGCGGTGACACCGGCGAGGCTGCCCATCGACGCGTAGGCGAAGTTGATGAAGCGGCTCGTCTTGTAGATGAGGATGAGGCCCATCGCCAGGAGCGCCGTGACCGTGCCCACGATGACGCCCGCCATCACGATCCCGAACGGGGCCTTGTCGGTGAGGAACGGCCCGAGCGCGGGGACGCGGTACACGAGGAACAGCGCGCCGAACCCCCCGATGACCGCGAGGGCGCCCCGGGCCTGCCGCGACAGATCGCCCCATCGCTGGCGGGCGTCGGCGATGGTGGTCACGTGAGACCCACGTTGGCGGCACGGCTGGGCTTGCCCTTCGGGATCTGCCCGAGCTGGAACCGAGCGCCCTCGTTGGCACCGATGTAGGCCCCCTTCTTGCCGTTGTAGGTGGAGATCGCGTTCGCGTCCCAGTAGATCTCGCGAACGTCGTTCGCCGCGGTGCGGTCGCCGATGCCGAACTTCCACAGCCCGATCGGTCCGGCCTTGGGCGGATAGGCGAACATCCCCGCCTCGAACGTCTGGGGGTTCAGGTTGGGACCAGCCATCTGCAGGCCGATGGCCAGCATGTACATCTGGTAGTAGATGAGATCCACGGAGAACGCGGGCTCGTCGTCGCGCACCGACTTGTAGGCCGCGTAGGCGATCGTCTGCGTCGGCTGGACGAAGCTCTCGAGCGGGCTCACCCCGAACGCGTGGCTGGCGAAGTTCTGGTTCCAGAGCTGGCCGACGATGTCGGCGTCGGTGAGCGCGGTGCCCACGATGATGAACTCCGGGTAGTACTGCTCCCGGTTCGCCACTCCGGAGAGGAACACCGGCAGGATGGGGTCGCAGCCGCACAGGATCGTGGTGATGCCACGGTCCTTGAAGTCGGCGACGATGCGGGTTGCCTGATCTGACATGGTGCCGAGGTCGAGCACGTAGGCGCGCCGGTAGCCAGGCTGCTTGCCGGCGGCCTTGACGATGGCTTCGGCGTTGTCGACCGACTCCTGGTACCAGGAGTTCTCCGGAGCCAGCGTGCCGAAGACGCGTGGCTTGCCCTTGAGGTCGCCGCCCGCGTGATCTGCGGTGCCGTCGTACAGCTTCTTGACGGCGTACTCGGCCGCGAACTCCGACACGAGCGATCCGTCGGTCGCGAGGCTCCACGCGTACGGCGCACGCTCCTCGTGCCACTTGCGCGACAGGTATGGCGTGCCGAAGCCGATGACCTTGCGCTCCGCGAGCGCTCCGGCGTAGGGCTCGCTCGTGGCTGACATGTCGGCGAACGCGCCGATGTCGCTGGCCACCTGGATCGCGTCGGCCACGGCCTGCTCGCGGCCCTTGCCGAGGAGCTCGTTCGTGTTGGATCCACGACCGTTGTAGAACTCGATCTTCATCTTGCGGCCGTAGAACTGGAAGTGCTGGTTGAAGTAGTCGGCCAGGGCCTCCACCGTGCGGTTGATGGAATCAGGCGAGTCCGAGAGGCTGGCACCCGCGAGCTCGGCGAGCGTCTGCTGGAAGCCCTTCTCGTTCAGCACCCGGAACGCCACCTTGATCTCCTTGTCCGTCACCCCCTTGGCGGTGGCGCCGCCGTTGGAGCCAGAGAACGCGATGCACGGCGGGCTGTAGGGGTCGCCGGGGATCTGGAGCTCACGGTCGGGACACCCGCCGGTGTTGCCCGGTGCGGCAGTCGTCCCGCCGGTGCCACCCGTGCCGCCGGGTCCACCACCCGACACCGAGCCGTCCGGGTTTGTGCCGGTCGCGGCAGATCCTTCGGCGGGGTTCGTGTAGTCGACGCCCCCGTCAGACTGGCCGCCGCTCGACGTCACCTTGTCGGGCACCTTGGATGGCACCAGGACCGAGACGAGGAGCAACATCAGCGCGAACAGCGCGAGCGGTCCGTAGCCGCGCAGCAGTCGCTGGTCGATTCGGAACGATCCAGCGGGTGAGTGCTGGTCGGGAGCTCGCTGAGACATCAGATCTCCAGTGGGGATGCCGCGAGTGCATGGCGCATCTTGCGACGGTCGGCTTCGGCGGTAGCGAGGAGCAGCAGCACGCCGAGGCCGCCGATGAGCGCGAGCGCACCGCCGCGCTCGCCGACGGCGGCGACGATGGGCTTCGTCGGCACCTTGCTCACCTTGGGAACCGCGGCAGCGGCAGGCGGGGAGCCGGGCGTTGCCGCCCCAGCGCCGAGGGTGGGCAACGACGGTGGGATCAGCGGCGAGGTAGGGAGGTTGGTCAACGCCGGTGCTCTGAAGCCGGGGAGGCCATCGAACTGGAACTGGGTGAAGTCAGCAGTGGTGGCTTGCACGCCCCCGAGCTCGAGCCCGAGCGCGCCGGCTCCGGTGACCGAACCCAGCGCGATGTCGGCAATCGTGACGTAGGTGGAGTTGCCGCAGTCCTGGGCGACGAGGGCGTCGACGATCTGGTCACGGAGGGGCTGCGCGGCGGAGATGATCGGGCCCGTCAGACCGTCGCGCTGAGCGCTGGGAACGACGCCGATCTTCATCGGGTCGACGAAGACGATGCCCTGCTCCACGCGCACGCTGGGCGGGGTGATGTCGAACCCAAGGGGCTCGAGCAGTGCCTTGAGGGCGGCGCTCTGCTGCAACCCATCGGCAGGGAGCGTGATGGCCTGTCCCGCGATCGTCACGTTGCCGACGCTGAAGGTGCCGATCGCCTCGTTCACGGCGCCCGTGCGGTTGATCGCCTCCCAGGCGAGACCCTCGAGCTTGATCTGACCGCCCCCGAGGCTGACCGTTCCGAGCTCGGTACGGGCGATCGCCTCACGCGTGTTGCCGTTGACGACACCGGATCGACTGATCGTGCGGCCCCCGGTGATGAAGACGGTGTCCGGGTCACCCAGCGGAGCGATCGTGGTGATGGCCTCGGCGTAGGGGACCGGCGTCGCGCGCGCGAACTTCTTGACCCCCAGTGGGAAGCCTTGCTCGAACTCCGTCTTGCCTGCCTCGGCGTCCTTGTCGTCGGAGCGCACGACGACGGGTTGAGGTTGATCTTCCTCAGCCCATGTGGGCGGTCCGTCGTCGCACGCGGTGGCCGCCAGCGTCACGCCGATGACGCCGAGGTTCACGGCTCGGGACTGGCCCGTGGCGGCGGTGTTCTGATGGCCCGCGATCGACTCCCCAACGGTCACGCCGAAGCTCAGGTTGCCGTTCGTCGGATTGACCTTGTACCCGAGGGCGGTGGCGCTCCCGCGCCCGCTCCGGAAGGTGTCGGCGGTCGAGAGCGCAGACCCTGGCTCGGTGGCGACGATGGCCAGCGCAACCGAGGCGGCGACGACGACCGCGGCTCGGCGGGTGCGTCGGTAAGGGGATGGGGTGCTGTGCACGGGGCCTCCCTGGAGCGTCGTATGGGTGCGTATGGCGTCGTTGCACGGTTCCTGTCGGAACGCTCCGACCGTACACAATCGCGGCGCGGATGTGGCATCGGTCACGTGTCGGCCATGCCTGGTGGTTCGACGGCGAGGCGCCGATCTCCCCTGATCCGCGGTGCGCTTCGGCCGGTTGGGACGCTTGGCCCACCCTGCTAACGTCCCTGGCTCACGCGGACGTGGCTCAGCTGGTAGAGCACAACCTTGCCAAGGTTGGGGTCGCGGGTTCGAATCCCGTCGTCCGCTCCAAAGAAAGCCCTGCTCAGGCAGGGTTTTCTTGGTTTTCCGGGGTCGCTGTCACACCCCGCGCTCTACTATGCGCTCTACTGAAAGCCCTGGTGGGACCCAGGAGAGCGCGAGGTAGTTAGGGTTGGTAGAGCGAATCAGCGGCTCCAGATCGACCACGAGCAAGAAGAAGCGCGCTGCGCAGACGCGCAAGCGGGGGCGTGGAACAGGCGGGATCGTCGCCATCCGTGACGGCGTCTGGCGCATCGACATCGAGGTGAAGCGCGACCCGATCACCGGTCAGCGCCGACGGGTCTCCCGCACCGTCTACGGCACTCGTGACGAAGCGGAGGTCACGCTCGCCAGGCTCCGTGTGGCCGGCCACGAGAACCGCCTGGTCATCGGCGGCACGAAGGCCCGATCGGTCGACGCCGTGTTCTCGCTCTACCAGCAGGCCATCCAGGCCGGAACCATCGAGCTGGCGCCGAGCACGGCCATGACCACCCGAGGGGCGTGCAAGCGGATGGCGGAGACGCGGCTCGAGAGCGGCCAGCGCTTCGGCGACGTCACCCTCAACCGACTCACCTGGCAGGAGATCGAGTCCCTCTACAGCGCGATGCGCGCCGCCGGGATGGGGGTCGACTGGATCCGCCGGTGTGCGACCGTCCTCACGAGGGCGCTTGAGCTCGCCCGCAAGCGAGGTCTGCTCGACTCCAACCCCGCCAAGGACGCATCCCGACCCCGGTCGACCCGCTCGAAGCCGTTCTCACCATCGGCCGACGAGGTCCGCAAGCTGCTGGCGGTGGCGACCAAGCGTGATGCCGAGATCGCCGACGCCGTCACGGTGCTGGTGAGCACCGGAATGCGACGAGGTGAGCTGCTCGCGCTGCGGTGGTCGGACATCGACTTCAAGAAGGACGAGGTCAACGTGTCCGCGGCCATCACCGATGGCGGTCGGGGTGTCGGGATCCTCCGTAAGGCCACCAAGCGCGCCGACTGGCGCGATGTCCCACTCACCCAGGGAGCCGTCGACGCCCTGCGACGGCAGGCGGAGCGACGGCGCAAGCTGATCGGCAGCGATCCGCCACTCGACGACTACGTGTTCCCGCGGGGCATCGACGGATCGCTGCCGCTGCGCCCGGACACGATGGGCGACCGCTGGGCCGCGGCCCGGGGCAAGTCGAGGATCACGTTGCAGCACCTTCGGCACTACGCGGCGACGGCGATGCTCGACGCAGGCGAGTCGTACCGGACCGTGGCCGACATCCTCGGAAACAGCGAGGCGACCCTGCGACTGCACTACGACGGCCGCAACGACACCGGCAAGCGCCAGGCCATCGCCGCGCTAGAGCTAGGGACAGGCTGAGGGCCGGACCATGCCAGGGGCTTGAGTCTCAAGTTGGTTCGTGGGAGGTCGCGCCCCGGCGCTGCGCGCCGGCTTGCCGTCGCGACAGCGGCGGGACGTTGCCGCCGCAGGGCAGTGGTGACGAGGGATCAACTGGTTGTCACACTCCGCTGCGAGGCTGGGGTGGATGAAATCTCTCTACGAACGCCAGTTGAGGGTCGTCGGGCTCTGGTGGCTTCCCTCACGTCCCGAGAACAAGCTGTCGGGCATCCTCACGTTTGACCAGGACCAGGGCGGAAAGCTCGAAGTCATCGGTGGGTTACGCGACCCGTTCGCCGTCCTCGGTGGAGGCTCGTCGGTCGAGCTGGACGACAGCGACTTCGAACGGTCAGGGAATTACGGGCGGGTCTGTGGAGCGGCGGGAGGGAAGTACTTCACTCTCGAGGGGTGCTTCCAGACCAGCGCAAGCAACATCCTCGGAGGGTCGGCACCCGGGTCCTCGACCGAGGTCGTCCACGTCGGCCACGCGCTACGGGGCATCGGGTTCGAGCTCGACGAGCCCGTTGAAGCGACCCGAGTTGACGTGCGGCTGCTGCACTTCACGTACTGGATCGCTCAGGGTGGTTTCGGTGAGACGGGCTACTTCCCCGGGAAGGCGCCAGAAGGGGAGCCGTCCTGGACCCTCACCCACCAGTGGGTCCCCGAAATGACCATCGCGTTGAACAACGGGATGCAACTCGATCTGATCGAGCAGATGGGCACCGACGGGGATCGCATCACCTCACGGGCATGGACGCGCGACTTCGTCCTGCGTCTAGCCGGCGACCAGCGCGGCATCGAGGAGTTCCTCCAAACCGCCACGTACGTGCAGCAGCTTGTTTCCATCGGGGTCGACCGAGCATCCACGTTCGAGGCGGTCGAGTTCCGCCATCCCGACCTCGCCCACGAGCGTCCGGGAGCTGATCCGATCCCGCTCAACGCTGAGTTCTACGCGCAATGGTTGAACTGGGAGGCCCGCAACACCGAGGCCATCGGCTACCACGACCTCCTGTTCACTCTCGAAGCGGCCGGAGGAATGGACACGGTCAGCCGATGGTGCGCCCTCGCGCACGAGCACCGCACCGCGATCGGCCGGGTGATGGTTACCCGCCATCGGAGCTCACAGATGCTCGATGACAAGCTCTTCAATCGGGCAGCCGCTCTGGAGGGGTTTGACCGCGTGCGGCACAACAACGACGAGCAGTCGTTCTACAAGCGCATCATGCGATGTCAAGACCTCGCCGGGGCTCCGTTCACCGACACGATGGGCAAACCGGAGGCCTGGGCCAAGGTTCTCAAGGCATCCCGGGTCGACCTCGCACACCACACAGACCGAATCCCGGCTCGCGACTCCGAGCTTCTCTACTGGCTCGCCGAGTCCGCTTACTACCTGTTCGTCATGGGCATGCTCCGGCTCGCGGGTGCCCCCGACACGCTCTTTGAGCGCATCGCCCAGAACCAGCGTTTCGCAGGTGTTGGCCGCAGGCTTCAACAGGTGATGCCCACGTCGTAACCCGGCGACCCCCCCCGACCCCCCCCCGTGCAGCCGCTCGGCTCACAACGGAGGCGGCGCCGGGGCCGGGGGATCAGCGTCCAGCGCCGCGACCATCGCCGCCCATCCGGCGGGCTCAGGAACCGCACCCAGTTCGTTCGCCAGGTCGCCGATCGGATCGTCGGGGTGGGAGCGGAGCCAATCGAGGATCGGTTCGGCGAGGTACCGGGCGACCCAGAACTCAGCGCTGCCCGCGTACTTCGGGTCGATGTCGGTCGGGTCGCCGCCGTGCGCGGCGTCTGATCGGGCGTCGTACCAGTCCATGACTTGGTGCCATTCCGAGCATCGCCACGCCGCGTAGGCGTTGCCCAGGTCGCGCAGAGTGTTGAGCCGCCGGTTGTCCCGACCAGGCTCGAGGTGGAGGTACGGACAAACGGGTCGACTTCTGCCGCAGAGGTCATCCTCGTGGCGACCGCAGCCGAACCAGCTGACGTGTCTTGCGAGCCGGAGAGTCTGTGGACCGCCGTTCCGACGCAGGAGCCAAGCCTCGAGCGAGGCAACGATCCCGAGCATCTTGATGTCGGCCCGTTGCTCAGCTGCGGCGCGGCTGAAGAGCTGAGCGCCGATCGACGCGCGTCGGGCACCTTCAGAGGCGCTTGGGTCTGCGATGGCGGCGCTCAGAAACTGGAACGCCCCAGAGTTCGACCACGCATCGAGATCGTCCTGGTTGAAGCCGCCTCCCGGTGGGTCGCCGACGCGCATCCAGCCGGGGGCACTGACCTTGCCAACGGCGACGTAGTTGACGATCCCATGTGCAAGGTCCCCGGGCAGCCCGAACGGGAGCGTGTGGGTGAGGCGGCGGCTACACGAGAACAAGCGGAGCGCGTCGAGCGCTGCTCGGACCGCAGCAACGGCTTCCTTCGAGTCGCTGGCGTCGCGCACCTCGGCGATCGTCCCAGCCGCGGCCTCTTCGAGGACGCGGGCGATCTCCGGGCCGATGTCGCCGCCATCGCGAAAAGTCGCGGGCGGCGAGCCGGCGAGCAGCTCGGGAGCGGCTTCGATGGGATGCAGCGTTGTTCTACCCACAGACCAGGGGCCAGGGACCGTGAACGCTGGGATCGGCAGCAGATAGCGAACTGGCACGGACTCGGTGTCGACGGTCTCACTCAAGTCGACGACGCCCCGATATCCGGGGTCACGCTCGTGATGGTCCCCGAAAGTGCCGCGCCGACATCGAGCGTTGCTGTCATCCGATTGGGATGCGTGATTGTCGAGGCCGGCTTGAGATCGCCTGCCCAGGACACGAACGTCGCGCCGCCTAGAAGCACTCCCGGGACTGACTGTCCGTCGATCTGTGCGATGGCGTAGACGAGCGGTCCGCTCGGGAGAGTGCCGCTGTCGGGGTCCAGTCGGAGGACTGTCAAACCGGCTGCCACCGGGCTGTACGGAACGGCATCACGACGCTGTGCGTCCCGCGCCGCCAGCAAGTCTCTACGCATCTGGTCGGAGTGCGGCGGGACGCTGCGCAGGTAGAGACAGGCGCTGAGGTAGGCGTGCTTCATTGCAGCGATCCGCATCCGATTCTCGTCCGGGAACGAGGCGGACAGTTGTGCGGTGCCACTGGCGAGCAGGTCCCGGATTGCCTCGTCGTGCTTTCCGTCGATGACGAGCACGAACTCGCCAGCGGCGGTCGTTCGGTGAAGGAGGCGGCGCGCATAGCGGGGGCCGACGACGGCGTCGCCAGCGAAAGCGGTCAATGTGAGCGCCCCGTCGACCCAATCGATTAGGTCGGGCTCGACGTGGCTGCCCAGCCGGTGGTTGCAGGGTTCGCAGGTTCGAGTCATGACCACACCGCCCATGGCGGCGGGCGGAACGTGCTCGCTCGTTGTGGCCGGGTTGCCGCAGATCGGGCAGGCCTCGAAGCGATGGGGCGCTATGGAACGCACCGGCCTGACGGTGAATTGTTGGGCGTCGGAGGGCATGCGAATCGCCATGTCGAGCTCGCGCCCGCCCGGCAGAGCAATAGACATCGCGCTTGGAGTCGGCTGTCTCGGCGCCATTGTTTGAGGCTAACGAGGGCATGGGACAGCGCTTCGGCGGTTTCGTGCAAGCACCGAGGTGACTCTGGCAACGCACGCGCCAGCGACGAGGCTCACAGCGGCCGAGGCCGTGGCACTGTCACCCCGACGCCCTCGCATCTCCACCTCAAAGGTCAAGGTGTGGGAGCGAGTCAACGATGTCGAGCGTTCGTATCGAGACGGTGACCACCCGGCCGATGAGGTCGAGGATGTAGGTGGGGTCGTCGTGCTCGACGGCCCAGTCGTTGGGGTCGTTGCGGATGCCCGACGCCCTGTCGGTGCGGACTCGGTTGGACTCCATCACCCAGGCGATCGCTGAGCGCGAGCCGAGTTCGTAGTCGTAGGCCCGCTCGGGGATCTCCCCGATGGTGATCCAGTCGTTGTAGATGATTCGGCTTCGATCCTCGACCTTGGCGCCCTTCGGGTCGAGCGGATCAGCAGCCTTGGGGTGCTTCATCTTCAGCACCCGGTATGCATCGGGATGCGAGGCGTCGAAGTCCGTGGCATAGGCGTAGGTCAGCTCCGGCCAGGGCTCGACCGACTCGTACTCGGTGTGCAGCGAGGCGAGTTCTCGCCCGGCCTTCGAGAACCCCCAGAAGTCGTCGGCGGAGGTCACCTGCGGGATGCGCGGCAACGACTTCTTCAGGTCGGCGGCGAACGCGGTGCGGTAATCGGGCGAGTGGAGGATGCCGTAGACGTAGAAGAAGATGTCGTCCCGCTCGATCGCCAGGTCCAACGCGCGGTAGATGGCGAGCGCGTGATCGGTGACGTTGTGGAGGCGTCCCTGGGTGTCTGCCGGCGCTCTTTCATCGAAGAGGCCCGGAGCGACATCCCCGGCGGAGCCACTGGGTAGATCGAATACGTATCGAGGGAGGAACTGCATCGCGTTCCCGGCGCCGACCAGCTTGTCGTCGGGCAGGGTCCGAGCACACAGGGTCGAGAACGGTGCCGGACTCCCGCTGTCGAGCACCCCGATGACGAGGTTGTCTACCTGATCATCGGGGAACACCCGTGGCAGTTGGTACACCCGACTATTCAGTCGAGAGCCAGCATTTCCCCACCGTCGGTGAAAGGGCCGATACGCCGCCTCCATGACTGACAGGTCATCGGACCCGTACCGAGCTCCGCGAGCAACGTCGCTGAAGTTCCCGCCCTCCCAGCTGAAGCGGCCCGGGTCTCTGTCGACGAACTTCGCTGCCACCTCGGTACGACTCCTCATCGTTCCCGTGAGGTCTGGATACGCCGCCTCGAATCGGTCGACCTGCAGGTTGTAGTGCGTCAGCATTCGCGAGGTGTTGCTGTCGAGCGCCGTCCGGGAGCTGTTGTAGTTCCAGGCGTCCCTCGACGTCAGCAGTCCCCGCGTGCGCACCGCAAAAAATGACGGCTCCCGGTCCGAATGCGCAGGCATGTGCTTGGCGAACGACTCCGACCGCTGATTGATCCAGTCCCCGTGCGCGTTCGGTCGGACAGTGGTCCAGCCCAGCCCTCCGAGCGCAGTCGGCCCATTGGCGACGACGGGCAACGCCGCAGAGAGGATGCCGAGCTTGCCCTCCCGCGTGAGGTAGTCGCCTATGTCGCGGTAGTGGAGCGTGGCGCCAGACTCCGGTACGGCCCCAGGCTGTTTGACCAGGAGCATGATCGCCACGGTCGCCCGACTGCCGGAGTCGAAGATCTTCCCACCCTCCCTGCGAGACACATCGCCAGCTGTTCTCTGATTCCCGCGAAGATTGAAGACGTAGAGGTGGTGGAACTCCGCGGCCAACGAGAGGCGGATGCCGTCTGCGCTGCCGGAATCGATGTAGGCACCGTTCGTCACGAATGACACCACCCCACCGTGGTGGGACTCGGCCAGACGATCCGAGGCCCAACGGATTGCGCGTATGTAGGAGTCGTACAGCTTGTTCTTGTTCGCGGCCCCCGATTGCTTGGCGTAGGTCCCCGCGATGGATGAGTCGAGGCGGGGATATTTGAGGTTTGCGTTGTCGTCGTTGACGGACTCCTGGCCAACCGAATACGGCGGGTTGCCGAGGATCACGCGGATGTCGAGGGCCTTCTGCTTCGTCGCCCGCTCGTTGTTCACTGGGAACACGTCCCACTGGCCCGTGCCGTCGGCGGCCTCGCCGAGCTGGAAGGTATCGGTGAGCACGACACCGGGGAACGGCTCGTAGCCGGGATCTGCGCCGGTCTGCCGGGCCCGTTCTTGGCGGTAGGTGGCTTCGATGTTCACTGCGGCGATGTAGTACGCCAGGAGCAAGATCTCGTTGGCGTGTAGCTCGCCGGCGAACTTGCGATCGAGATCCTCGGGCTTGATGAAGCCGGACTGCAGCAAGCGGGTCATGAAGGTGCCGGTCCCCGTGAAGGGGTCGAGCACGTGCACGCCCTCGTCGGAGAGGCTGGCGCCGTCGAAGTGCTCGGCGAGCGCGGCCTCGGTGGCCCGGATGATGAAGTCGACCACTTCGAGCGGCGTGTAGACGATGCCGAGGGAGTCGGCCACCTTGGGGAAGGCGATCTTGAAGAAGCGCCCGTAGAGATCCTTGATGATCTGCTGGCGGGCCTGGCCGTCGTCGGGATGGATGCCCTCGACCCGGCGGCGGATCGAGGCGAAGAAGTCGTCGAGCTGCTCGGTCTCAGTCTGGAGCTGGTGCTCGTCGAGCACGGCGACGATCCCACTCATGGCGAGGGACACGGGGTTGGCCCGGCCGAACGCGTCGTCGCCGAACAGTGCCTCGAAGATCGGCCGGGTGATGAGGTGCTGCGACACCATCGACACGGCGTCGTCACGGCTGATGCTGTCGTTGAGCGTGGCGTGGAGCTCGGCGAGGAACTCGTCGAACGCGGCCGCCGCCGTCGGCTGGCTGCTGAGGATGGTGTTGATGCGAGCCTCGTGGCGAGCGGCGATGGCGGCGACGTCGCGGGCCCAGTCCTCCCAGTAGGTGCGGGAGCCGACCTTCTGAACGATCTTCGTGTAGATCGCGTTCGTCCACGCCTCGTACTCGAACAGCCGACCCTGGACGTCGGGAACGCCGTCGGGGCCGACGAGGTCGACGGGGATCACCTGGACCTTGTCGTCCGGACCCGTGCCCGGCTTTGTGGAGCCGAGGGCGATGCGGTTGATGTAGGCGTTGAAGCGCTCGTCGTGCGCCCGCAGCGCCTGGAGCACCTCCCACACGGCGTCGTAGTCGGTGTTCTTATCGAGGGCGGTCGCAGGGTCGAGCCCGGCGGTGATGGCGATCGGGAGGATCACGTAGCCGAGCTGCTTGCCCGGCGGCTTGCGCATCACCCGGCCGACGGCCTGGACGATGTCGATCTTCGAGCGCCGAGGCGTGAGGAACATCACCGCGTCAAGCGCTGGCACATCGACGCCCTCGGTGAGGCACTTGGCGTTGGTGAGCACCCGGCACACGCCCTCGGGTGGCGTCTCCTTGAGCCAGCGGATGTCGGTGCGACGGCTGCTGATCTTCGTGGTGCCATCGACGTGGCGGGTCGGGACGGCCAGAGGCCTGATCTGCTCGCCACCGGGGCCCGCCTCGAGCTGGTCGAAGTACGCATCGGCAACCTGCTCAAACTGCTCGGCAAAGCGCTCCGAGTCGGCGATCTTCGACCAGAACGCCACCGCTCGCTGCATGGCGGGCTCGTCACCGGCAAAGCCTGCGCCGGCAGCGCCTGGCAGCTTCGCCAGGCCGGAGAGACAGCCGACGAAGCGGGCCACATCGGGCAGGCTCAGCTCGCCGTTCGTGGAGAGCAGGTCTTGGAACGATTCGCTGACCGCCGCTTCGTCGACGGTGAGGATCAGCACCCGGTAGTCGGCGAGGAGCCCCTGCTCGACGGCCTCGCCGAAGCCCAGCCGGTGGAACTCCTCTCCGAAGAACTCGGGCTCGTCCATCGAGGCGAGGATGGCGTCCTGCTCCCTGGCCGCATCGACGGCCATTGGCTTGAACAGCTTCGGGGTTGCGGTCATATAGAGCCGCTTCGTCGCGGGCACGATGGCGTTGTCGTGCACCAGGGCGAAGGCGCTGTCCTCGCCCTTGACGCTGGCGATCCCGGCAGTGCGGTGCGCCTCGTCGCACACCACGAGGTCGAAGGTGTGCCCGGTGGCCTTCTGCATGTCAGCGACGACTTGGATCGACTGGTAAGTCGAAAACACCACCGTCATCTCGTCGGCGGGCAGCTTGTGCACGCCCGCCTCGATGAGAGCCTCCGGGTCAGTCGTAGGCGGCACGACCAGGTCGTGCGGTGTGGCGTTCTCGCCTTCGATCGGCTTGCCCGCCGTAGGGTCGGAGCAGACCGCGAAGGGCCGGATCGGCACCGTGCACTCCGCGGTCCACTCCCTCAGCGACTGAGCCACGAGGGCGATCGACGGCGCGAGGAAGAGCACCGACTTGCCGGCGCCGGCGTGCTCCTCGGCGATGCGCAGCGCCGTAAAGGTCTTGCCGGTTCCGCAGGCCATGATCAGCTTGCCCCGGTCCGCCGTTGCGAAGCCGGTCCGTACATCGTCGACGGCCTCGACCTGATGCGGTCGCAGCTCGTGGCGGGCGGTCGCCTTGAGACCTGACGGGTTGGCGACGTCGTAGGAAGACCAGTCGACGGTCATGGCGTCGAGGTCGTCGATGCCGATGCGCTCGACCGGAACGGCGTGGCCCTCGAGGGACTTCTCAGCGTTGGCCGACCACAGATCGGTGGTGGCCACGATGATCCGGCGAGACCACTGCTTCTGACCCGAGAGGGCGACGAAGGAGTCGATCTCCTCCTTCGTGAGCGTCGCCGTCGGGGCATAACACTTGCACTGGATGGCGATCAGATGGCCTTCGGCGTCGCGAGCGACGAGGTCGACGCCGATGTCCGCACCGCTCCGACCCGGCCAGTCCATCCACCGCCACACCTCGGTGAACTGCTGCTGGAAGGTGCGATCGGTCTGAAACGCGTGGAGCATCAGGCGCTCAAAGCGATCGCCCTTGTCGTGCTCGTCCGTTGCGATGTCGCGGATGTCGGCCAGCACCTGCTCGACCGCCGTCACTCCACGCCACCCCTCAGCTCGGCCATCCCGGGAGTCTTGCATTGGGCCGAAGTCGGGCCGGGGAACGGCCCCCCTACGGGGCTTACCAAGGTCCGGGGAATCGCAATCTGTCTCACCAGTAACGCGATGTCCGGCGGCCAAAGAGGGCCTATGTAGGTAACCGCCGAGTCGGCACCCCCAGGAGACGACCTCATGACTGAGCAGCTGCCCCCATTCCTTCGAGTTGAGGAAGCTGCCCGCATCCTCCGGATCTCGCGATCCGCCGCCTACGAACTCGCCCATGCCTGGCTTGCGTCAAATGGCGAAGCGGGGCTCCCGGTCATCCGGCTGGGTCGCACCATCCGGGTCCCGCGGGCAGCCATCGAGCGCTACCTGCAGGTCGGCGGCGCCGGCACCAGCGCGTGACCGCCATCGATCCCGTGAGTCTGTCGAGCCGCTCGTCCCGGTTCGTCATGTCCGTCCGGACCAGATGGACGATTCCACACACTTGCACCAGGGTGCCCGGCAGGCGTCGCTCGTCGTGCTGAGCATCGGCAAGCTCAGCCTCGGCCAGGAGGCGTACTACCTGGCCGAGGTCCTCGACGGAGCCGAGGACTACTACCTCGACGCCGGCGAAGCGCCCGGCCGATGGCTCGGCACGGCAGCAAGGGGCCTCGGGCTCGACGGCGTCGTTGGCGCCGAGGATCTGCGCGCCGTCCTCTCCGGGGTCCACCCGACCACGGGCGCGCCGCTGCGCGCCACGAACGCGAGCGTGCCGGGGCTGGACCTCACGCTGTCGGCGCCGAAGTCGGTGTCGATCGTCTGGGGCCTCGGTGATGCCGACATGGCTGCGACCGTCGTCGACTGCCACGAGCGGGCGGTGGACGCCGCCATCACCTACCTCGAGCGCTACGCGTGCCACGTCCGGCGCGGCCATGCCGGCGCAGAGGTGATCGAAGGAAGCGGCTTCGCGGCGGCCGGGTTCCGGCACCGGACCAGCCGCCTCGCCGACCCGGCGCTCCACACGCACGTTCTCGTCGCCAACCTGGCCCAGGGGGACGACGGCCGGTGGACCGCCCTCGACTCCCGTCACGTCTACCGCCACGCCCGCACGGCCGGGTTCGTCTACCAGGCCGTCCTGCGCGACGAGCTGGCTCGCTCGGTAGGCCTGCTCTTCGAGGAGGTCGAGCAGGGGTACGCCGACGTGGCCGGCGTGCCCAAGTCGCTGCGCGAGGAGTTCAGTGGCCGTCGTCGGGAGATCGTCGCCTCGATGGAGCGGCATGGCGCGCACTCGGCGAAGGGCGCGCAGGCCGCCACCCTCGACACGCGGCGAGCCAAGACCGAACACGTCCCCGAGGGGGAGCTTCGAGATCGGTGGGCGGCACGCGCGGAGCCGTTCGGCTTCAGCGTCGATGATCTCGCTCGCCTTCCACGAACTCCTGCGATCGACGTCGACGACTCGGAGCTGGCGGCGCGCGTCACCGAACAGCACGCCACGTTCGAGCGTCGAGACGTCGTCCGCGCCATCGCCCAAGCGGCGACCCAGGGTGCCGCGCTGGTCGCCATCGAAGAGCGAACCGACGCCTTCCTTGCGTCGGAGTCCGCCGTGGTCGTGTCGGACAGCCGCTGGACCACGCCCGAGATGCTCCAGATCGAGCGACAGGCGATCGCTGTGGCCCTCGATGGCCAGGGGAGCGGTTGCGGCGTCGTTGGCGATGGGGCCGTCGAAGCCAGCCTCGCCGCCCGTCCGTCCCTCGGCGATGACCAGCGTCGGGCTGTTCACGCTCTCGTCACTTCTGGGAACGCCGTCGACGTGCTCATCGGCCCGGCCGGCACCGGAAAGACCTTCTGTCTCGATGCCGCACGGGAGGCCTGGGAGGCCGACGGGTACCGCGTGGTAGGGACTGCACTCGCCGCCAAGGCGGCCAGCGAGCTGCGGCACGGCGCCGGCATCCCGAGCCAGACCGCCGACCGGCTGCTGCTCCGACTCTCCCAGGGCCGAGAAGAGCTGACCGATCGAACCGTGGTCATCGTCGACGAGAGCGGCATGATCGGAACTCGTCGTCTCGCCGCCGTCATCGGCGAGGCGCGGACGGTCGGGGCAAAGGTCGTGCTCGTCGGGGATCCGAAGCAGCTGCCCGAGATCGGCGCCGGCGGGCTGTTCTCGAGCGTCGCCGATCGCCTCGGCTACGAGGAGCTCGTCGAGAACCGACGACAGCTCGACCCCGACGAGCGAGCGGTCGCTCAGGAGCTGCGCACGAGGCAGGTCGATCAGGCGATGACTCGGCTCGAACGCCACGGTGGGATCACCACCGCCTCGAACGCCGACGTGCTCCGCGACGGCCTCGTCGGCGACTGGTACACCTCACGGTGCGGCGGCGACAACGCCGTGATGATCGCGTCCCACCGCTCAGCGGTCGCCGACCTCAACGCTCGGGCCCGCGAGATGCGCCTCAGTCACGGCGAGATCGGCGAGGCGCTCGTCGAGGTGGACGGCGTGGAGTTCGCAGTCGGGGACGAAGTGCTGGCCCATCGCAACGACTACCGGCTCGGGATCTTGAACAACGACCACGGTGTCGCCCACTCGCTGACCGATGACGGCCTGCTGATCCAGCTGGATGAGGGTCGCTTCGTCGAGCTTCCGCTCGCCTACCTGGAGGCAGGCCACCTCACCCACGGCTACGCGGCGACGATCTACAAGAGCCAGGGCGCCACCTACGACCGCGTCTTCGTCCTCGGCGACGACAGCTTCACGATCGAGACCGGCTACACGAGCCTCACCCGCGGCAAGAAGCAGAACCAGCTCTACCTCGTCGCCCCCGATCGGGACGGGGGCCACGGATTCGGCCCGACGGTCGACCCCATCGCCGCGTTTAGCACCGCGCTCGGGCGCAGCGGCGCGAAGACAGCGGCCGTCGACGTCCTGGATCCGCCAGGGCATGAACGATGAAGGGAGCAACGATGGATCAGGAGAGGCAGTCGTTCGGCGCGTTCGAGGTGTGCATCGTCGCCGGGACAGCGCTGAGCGCCGCGGTGTGGGCCGGAGCTCAGCTTGCGGCGTTCCTGCACGGCGGCGAGTTCGTCGACATCAGCCTCGGAGATGCCCTCCAGGCCCTTGCGCAGCTGCCATCTCATGCCGGAGAACCGCGGCTGGCCTGGCCGGCGGCAGTAGGAGCCGAGCTGCCGGGTGCGACCCCGTACTGGTTGGCGACGGCGCTTGTGATCGTCGCCGTGGCGGCGGCCGGCTTGGTGGTCGTCCGCGTGACTGGTGGAGGGAGGGAGGCGCTCGACCGCCGGAGCCGCCTCGGAGTCCCGGCCACTGGCCGGATCGCTCGACCCTCTGACCTTCGTGCGCTCACCGTTCGTCGCCCGGAGCCCGGGCGGTTCGTCCTCGGTCGTGTCGGCCGTCGAATCGTTGCAACCGAGCGAACGACGGCGCCACGTCGACGGCGAGGGCGGCACGCCGGCAGGGGAGCGGTGGCGCTCATCGGACCGACGCGCTCGGGGAAGACGACGGCGGCCATCGGAGGGATCCTCGATTGGGAGGGACCGGCGGTGCTGTGCTCGGTCAAGTCCGACCTGCTCGGTGCAACCGGTCAGTGGCGAGCGGCTGCCGGTGCGGTCCAGGTGTTCGACCCGAGCGGGGTCACCGGGCATCCGACCGCCACGTGGACGCCTCTCCGAGCCGCCGCCACCTCTTCGGGTGCCGTGCGGGCCGCACGGTCGCTCACTGAGGCCGCCCCCCGCACCCAAGGCGAGCAGTCCGACTTCTGGAGCCAGATGGCCGAGAGCCTTCTGGCCGCTCTGCTCAACGTGGCCGCCAACACCGAGGGCCGCACCTTCGCCGACGTGGTCCGGTGGGTCCTCTCGACCGACATGCCGGTCGAGGGCTTCGTCGGCGAGGTGCCGCCGCTCATCCGGGCGCTGAAGGCCGACTCCGACCCGAGCCGGAAGGAAGCGGGCCAGTTCGCGTCGATGGTCCTCGAGGGCCTGTGGCGGAACGACGCTCGCACGGTTTCGTCTGTCTACGCCACCGCCCGCACGATGGTGTGGCCCTGGGTCGACCCGCTCGTAACCGCAGCGTCCGCGGGTTCAACGATCGACCTCGACTGGCTGATGTCGGGCCCGAACACGCTCTACGTCTGTGCGCCGGTCGCCGATCAGCATCGGCTGCGCCCGGTGCTCGGCGGGATGCTCAACGACCTCGTCGGCCAGGCCTTCGAGCGGTACGTCAGGACCAACAAGCCTCTGGATCCTCCGCTGCTCATCGTGATGGATGAGGCGGCCATCCTCCGGCCCGACCAGCTGCCCTCTTGGGCGGCCACGTTGTCGGGGATCGGCGTCCAACTCGTGACGGCCTGGCAGTCCGTCAGCCAGATCGAGGCTGCCTACGGTCGCCACGCGCAGGGGATCCTGACCAACCATCTCAGCAAGCTCTTCTACGCCGGCATGACCGACTCACCGGGCCTCGACTACGTCAGCCGTCTCCTCGGGGAAGAGCACCTGCCCGCTCGTCTCAGCGATGGCACGAGCCAGGGCGACGGCACGCGCGAGAACAGCGTGGCAACCGTTCCCCTCGTCCCGTCGGCAACGCTCCGCCGTATGCATCCGGGCGACGCCTTGCTCATCCATGGCACCCTGCCACCGGCTCACGTCCGCCTTCGTCCCTGGTACCGAGATCGGCGTCTCCGCAAGCGCGCCACACCCCAGACCTAGGCGTGGCGATACTCGGAAGTGTCACGCGTGCTCGGAGGCGACCGGCGCATCCTGCGATCAGTCGCCGGGAATCCAGTCGTCGGGCAGGTCGTAGAACTGCTGCAGATAGGTCCTGGTGCGGGCATTGCCGCTGCAGGCCCAACAGCCGCCGTCGTCGCGCGGATCCTCGTAGTCGCATTCGGTCACCCAGTCTCCGCAGACTGGACAGATGCCGCCGGGGTAGTCGGCCACGGTCCCTATGCGACCTCGTGCAGACCGATCTCGGCGCGTACGTAGCGGAGGCGGCCCAAGCCGGGGAGTGCTGAGAGAGGCGTCGTCGGGTCGATCATCTGCTCGTAGACGTCGCCATGATTCTTGAGCAGCGGTCCGATCCGTTCGTGTTCCGACTTCCGACAGACCGCGAGCACGGAGATGGCGAACACCTCGGCTGGCTCGTCGTGGCACGTGAGCATCCGCTCAACGAGGACGCGTACGGGCACGACGTGCTCGATGTGCAGCGGATCGCCACCAGCTCGGGCGTCGGCCCAGTTGACGTCGAGAGCGCCGGCCGATCGCAGTTTGATTTCGTTACGCCACTTCGGACGGGTAGCGAGCCGGGTCAGCGTCAGGAGCATCTTGCGCATGACCCGGTCGTCGACATCAGGGATGGCGAGAAGCGCGACGCACGCGTCGGCGCAACCCGCTGCCCTCGCCCTGACTGCCTCGGCGCGCTTGCGATCCCGCGGTGACTCGGTCAGCTCGTGGATGACGACCTCCCCTTCGCGCCACTCAAATCTGGACACTCCGCGAGTGTCGCATCTAGTGAAACCGTCGCCGTCTCAGCAGGGTGGTCAGCGTCTGAGCTCGTCTCGCAGTGCGGTCACGAACGCGACGAGATCAGCGAAAGTCCCGTCTCGGGCGACCCGGCGTAACGTGTAGCCAAGCTTCTGGTCATCACCGATGTTGTGGATCGCATGCTCGATGGCTCCGTCGAGGTTCACCCCGCGGTCGATCGGGATCGGCGTCCCCGTATCGGTACGGTCAGCCTGGCGGTCCTTTGAGCCGCTCTTGCGCGCGACCGTGGGCGGTGACGGCGGGGGAGCGAGCGTGTTCGACGCTCCGAGGGTTCTAAGCGTTGGCCGCCGCTTGATCAACAGGGACTGTCCAAAGCTCGTGATGACCCACTGCCAGCCGAAGTCGTGCTTGCCGGTCCAGACGATCGGTCGCTCGTCCTCGGACACGACGCCGAGCCCTTCGACCACGAGTTGGTCATGGTGCTGAACAAGAGCATCGGCCTGCGTCACCGGTGCAGTCCACGTCAGTAGGTCAGGGTAGCTCTGGCACTCCACCTCCTCACCCTTCGAGATCGCGACCAGGCGCTCTGCTTCGGCCGCGAGGTATGCCGAGTCGATCGGCTGGATCTCTGGTGACACCTCCGGCCACCGAGCGCCCAGGATCGCTGCAGCCATCGTGGCGATCGTGTCTGTATCGGTGCCCAACGCGTTCACCGCAACCAGGACGGCGCTGTTGGTGTTCGGAGCCAGGCCGGCGAGTGCAGCCGCTGCGACCGGCGTAAGCAGTCCGCTCCCGCGCTGCTCAGGGTCACGAAGCCCGAGGCGGTCGACGATGGAGAGGTAATCCGACTTGAGATCCTGACTCGGACCGGAAGGCCCCATCGCGAGGTCAATGGCGACCGAGAGTTCATCCACGGTGGACCGCCACTCATCAGAGAACGACCGACCGGTGGCCTGTTCCCACAGGCCACACCAGGTTTCACCAAGGTGGCGGTGGTCGTCGAAGACCTTCAAAGCGTGATTGACCTCGGCGGCGATCTCCAAGCACGCGTTGAGGTTGAGCGCGTCGTGCGATCGAAGGGTGTGCGCCAGCGTCCCAGCATGGAAGAGGGCACCGACGATCGCCCGCGGGTGACCGTGGGTCACTACGGCATCCGCCACAACATCCTGCTGATAGCCGTGCTCGAGGTCAGCGGCGGCCCAGACGTGAGGTTGGATCCGCATCGCGGCACCATTACCTCCTGCATTCGTCCAGCCGTCGAACGTGTTCGCGTACCAACGAACCTCCGCCTTGCTGAGGTTGCCGGCCGCTGCCTTGGATGCGCGGCCGCCGCCGAGCGCGTACGCGGGCCACACCGGCAGTTCGACCTTGGCGAAGGCTTCTACATCAAACCCGCGGGGTCCGAGCGTGCGGCTTACGGCCATTCGGAGCTGCGTGTCGTCTGACCAGCAGCCGGCGGGGAGCACGGCGTCAACGCCTCCGCGACCCCCCACGCGGCGCCTCCAGGAAATAGCCACGTCAAGCGCAGCGGCGCCCTTCGTGCGCCGGAGCAGACCCTTCTCGTCGACGAGCTCGCTGATGAAGCCAATGGCGTCGGCGTACGCGGCCCACACCATCGAGGAGGTGGTGCGAGCGAGTCGGCCGTCGATGGTAGTGAAGAGGTCGCCCTGGGACTTCGTATTACGCGCGTTCATGCGAATGCCCCTGGGTCGAGTTCGATGTTGGGGTTGATGTCGAAGTTGCTCAAGATCGCGTAGGTCGTCTCGTAGGTGTCGTCGTCGCCAACGGTGATCGTGTGAAGGCGGTCGAGCTCGAGCTCGAACGGGTACAGCGCCTCCGCCTGCGGGCAGGTCGTCCGGCTGTCGGGCTTGCCACTCCGTGTCACCGTCGATCCAAACTTCCCCCACGGTACCGCAGGGGCGAACATCTGTTCGAAACCGGGAAGGCCCTCAGCGCGGTGCGCAACTGGATACGCGTTGTTCGTGGTGCAGAACACGACACCAGGGTCTCCGAGGATGTCGGGGGAGAAACGAAGGATGACCCACTCGTCATTGGGATGCCACCCCCTAGAACTTTCGAACATCGACGGGTTGATGGCAGTGATCGACAGGTTGATGTAGCCCAGCCAGGAGAAGTCGCGCGAACGGTCTGCAGCGTTCTCCGAGTAGACGTACTTCACAAGGTCATCAGACGGCAGATCTCGGCGTGCCTTGACGCAACCCGATCCCGCGATCCCTTTCAGCCCCGTTGTCCGGGTGAAATGCACGACGCTCGTGATGTCACGGGCGACCGCTGCCTCCACAACCTCCGGGTGGGGTTCGCCCGCGATCGCCTCGTCTGCGGCCTTCGGGGCTGCCTCCGGTGCCCATGTCATCGTCATCACGCCTCCACCAACTTGTAGGTCGACGGATCAAGGAGGCCGATCAGGGACGACTCCTCGCCAGGCTTGTAACCGACCATCACCGAATTGCGGGCACGGCCGACGGCCATGGCCAGCATGCGGCGGAGCTTCTGCAGATCCCCGTCCTCCTGATCCGGACCGTGAGGCGTGACCTGCTGGCTCAGGCCCGGAAGGAGCACATGATCGAACTCGAGGCCCTTGGCGGAGTGGATCGTGCACAGGGCGACCACCTCAGGTCCGGTCGGCCACTCGTTCTGCCGGGTGAGCTCGCAGAAGTGGATGCTCCGGGTGCGGAGAGCCTTGCGGGCCTCATCGAACCAACCGCCACCGCGAGGCTGGAGGATGACGATGGACTCCTCCTTCATGTCGACCGTTCGCTCGAGTTCGTCGAGCATCACCCGCAACTGAGCGCTGTACTTGCCCGTGACGACGATCGGCTTGGTCCCCGGCCGGTCGCAGACGCTGAAGTCGGGCAACGTGCCGTCGTCCTCAAGCGGGAGGCCATCCACGAGCGGCCGAGCGAACGCGGCGATGGCGGCCGTGTTGCGGTAGTTGGCCGCGAGCGTGTGGATGATCTCCGGTCGAGCGTTGATGCCAACCTCGGCCCACTTGAACGACTGGGGGTAGATGCGCTGGACAGCGTCGAGCACGAACGTCGTGTTGTGGCTCTCCTGGAGGTGCTGCAAAACGGTCCGCACCTGGTTGGCGGAGAAGTCCTGCGCCTCGTCGACGATCACCACGTCGTAGAGCAGGCCCGGCTCAGCTGTTCTCGCGAGCAAAGCCAGGTCGTTCCAGTCGATCATGCCGCGCCTGGCCTTCTCCGCCTCGTAGGCGGGGATCACCTCGGTCAACAAGGCTTCGCGGAGCGAGCGCTCGACACGGGGAGCGTTGCCCCGACCCTCCCGAAGGACGGTGGCGTAGGGGCTCATGTCGGACGGGTCGAACCGCCCGAGGATGTATTCGATCTCGTCGACGAAGTACTCGAGGTTTTTCGACCCAATGAGCCTTTCGAAGTGAGGGCGAAGGATTGCCGCGGCCTGGTCCCGGCCAAGGATGTCGACCTGCCCCACGAGCGACCGCGCCCACCGGCTGAAGGTCTTGATCTCCAGCTCCAGCGCCTCGTTGTGCGGCGTGGACTTGTGGGCGAGCTCCGTGATGTAGCCCTCGAGGGTCCGGTTGAACGTCAGGACTAGGACTCTCACCGGCGCGTCGTGGCCAAAGCGTTCCCGCCGGTTCAGGCGAGTCTCAGTCTGCTCCCGAAGGCGCAACAGCGCGGTGGTGGTCTTGCCACTGCCTGCAGCTCCTCGGATCAGCCGGAAGCCGGGCTTGACGTCGCCGAGCACCTTCAGCTGCTCGGCGCTTGGGGTAACGGATTTCAAGATCCGCATCGGCACTCCTCGGTTGTCGGTTCCACTGCCTGGAACCACGTGGCGTCGAGGATACACCCGGGTGGCCCGCTGCCTTGTAGGTTCCCGGCGCGCGCGGGCCCCGTCGGCCCGACTGCGCCGTCGGGGTGTGCATCCCGCGTCAGCTCGTGCGGATGGACTCCGTCTGAGACCGAGCCGTCACAGGATCTGCCGGATGGCCACGATGCCGAACGGCGGTCCCGTGCCCAACGGCGCGCTCACAACATGGAACTCGATGTGGGCGTGTTCGGTCGCCTCGGCGATGGGCAGACCGCCAGCGGAGTAATCGACGATCGGCGGCGGTCCCCCTTGACACGTCGTGTCGCGGGGAGGGCTCGGACGGCTCAGGTCGTGAACCGGCGATGACGCGTGTCTGGCAGACTTCGCTGTGCTCGAGTTTGAGCTTCACCAGTTGGGCTGGTTCTCGTTCGAGCAGTTGTGTCGGACCGTCTGCCGTGAGGTCTGGCAACAGCCAGTCGAGGCCTATTCGCGCGGGCCCGATGGGGGACGCGATGGCGCGTTCTACGGGCCGTGGGAGGACGGTTCATCTCGTGTGCCATCGATCCTTCAGTGCAAGCACACGTCGAACGAATCAGCGCACCTGTCGCTCTCGGACGTCGCCGATGATGTCGAAAAGGCAAAGAAGCACGCGAGCGCTGGGCGGTGCGGCCTCTATGTCCTGATGACGAACCATCGGCTGACGGGCACCTCGGCGGAGGCGATCGAGAGGGCTTTCCGTTCCGCCGGCGTGAATCAGGTTCGGATTCTCGGATACGAGGCGATTTGTGAGCTGCTGACCGAGCACAAGGCCCTTCGCGCTCTTGTTCCTCGGCTCTATGGGCTAGGCGACCTAACGGAGATTCTCGACGAGCGGGCCTACGAGCAAGCCGAATCCATTCTCGCGATGATGCACGACCAGCTGGCTCGGCTGGTTCCCGTCGAGGCCCACCGAGCGGCTCACCGAGCGCTCCGAGAGCACCGCTTCGCGTTGCTGCTAGGAGAGGCGGGATCCGGGAAGAGCTCGATCGCTGCCAGCCTCGCGCTGGGTGCGATGGATCAGTACGGAGCGCGGCCGGTCAAGCTGGCGCGCATCGAGGATCTTCAGGATCGATGGAACCCGCGGGAGACGGATCAGTTCTTCTGGCTGGATGATGGCTTCGGCGCAACGCAGTACGAGTCCACGACTTCGAATGCGTGAACCAGGCAGCGAACTTGCTGGGGGCCGCGTTGCGCGGCGGCGCTCGATTCATCGTGACCTCACGGGACTACGTCTATGCCGCTGCGAGGAGCGACCTGAAGGTGAGCGCGTTCCCACTCCTCGACGAGGCAAGCGTCGTCATCGAGGTCCAGTCGTTCACCAGAGAGGAACGTGAACAGATCCTCTACAACCATCTCCGCCTCGGTCGCCAGGAGCCCTCCCTTCTGGGAGCGATACCAATCGCTCACCTTGAGGGCGTAGCTCGGGATGCCCGCTTCCTGCCGGAACTAGCCCGGCGACTTGGCGACCCGCTCTTCACACGGAGTGTCGAATTTCGGAATCAGCAAAGCCTCTTGGGCTTCATTCGTCGGCCCACGCAGTTCCTGCTCGAGGTGCTCAACAACCTCGACGCCGCCTCGCGAGCGGCCCTGGGACTTGTCCACCTCCGGGGCGGACGACTGCCGAGTCCCTATGTGGCGTCGCCCGGCGACGCTGATTTCCTAAGTCGCGTCGGCGTGACCCTTGCCAACGCGATTGCGGCGCTTCCGGCGCTTGATGGCAGCCTGCTGCGGCTGGTCTCTGTCGGTCAGGATCGCTGGTGGCAGTTCCATCACCCTTCGTTCACCGACGCCTACCAGCTCTGGCTGTCGGGCCACCCGGAGCTACTCGCGGAATTCGTAGCGAGCGCTCGACTGGAGGAACTCGTTAGAACGGTCACGTGTGGTGATGTGGGCCTGGAGGGAGCGCTGATCGTGCCCGGCTCTCTCTACGGGGCGCTTGCTGAACGGCTGACCAGGTCGAAGCCGACTGACGGGTGGCGCTCGATTTCAGAGTGGAAGAAGCTGGCTTTCCCGTTCCTCGCACGACGGTGTGATGAGAGCGCTCTCAGAACCATCATTGATGCGATGCCTGACCTTGTGGAGATGGTCTTCGACGTCGGCTGTCAGGTCACCGCCTTCTTCAACGAGCGTCAGCTCGCAGCGACGCTCCTCAGACTGGAACTCGCCACCGAGGACGATCGCCGAGGATTGGTGGCGACGTTGACCGAGTACGCAGCCGACGGTCTCGACGGCTCGTTCCTAGCGAATGAGGACTGGATGAGCTTCTTCCGTCCGACAGAGCTTCATGAACTCGATCGGCGCGTCCTCGCCGGCATCGACGCGCTCGATGATCGAATCGCCGAAGACCTCAGCAACTCCGAGGGCGATCTCTCATACGCGGAGGAGTCGCTGAGCAGATACGAGAGCCGCTACCCAGATCGGCCCGAGGTTGAAGCAGCGCGGCATCGGCTCGAGCGCCACGCAAACCCAGAAGTCGATGAAGGTGCAGTTGAGTGGAGGGGCGAGGACGAGCAAGCGCCTCCTTCCCAGCCCCCCAGTCGCGAGCGCAGCATCTTCGACGACCTGGCTTCCTAGGGTCGCCGTGTTCGAGGCCGTACGGCCGTTGGTCGACCGGATGCCCCGACACAAATCCCTCGGGGGCGCCAACCGCCGCGGCCCTACGGTTCTCGGGGTGCAGATGCTGCCGTGGGACGAGGAGGACGCGGCCGCGGTGCTGCTTGCGTCGATCCTCGGCGGAACTCCCATACGCCGGGATCCGGGTGGGGGACCCGCATCCGTGCACGACTACGACCTCGCGCTGTCGAGCGGACGGGTGATCGCGATTGAGGTCACGATCGCGACTGATCCCGCCTGGCGGCGGACCGTGGGGGCGAGCGAGAAGGTGCATTGGGACGGTCCACACCTGGCGCACGACTGGCATCTAGGCCTTGACATCACGGCCGACCTCAAGGCCGCCGGGCAAGGAGCGGCAGCGTTGCTGCATGCGCTTGAGCTCGCCGGCGAGGTAAGGGCGATGCCCCTTCCTAATCGAGGTAGCCACGGCGCCCTGGCCGCGATCTGCCAGTCCCTGCGGGACCTCGGTGCTTGGTCCGTGATGCCAACCGATCCGACGGGAGCCGACGGACATGGCATCGTCCACCCTCATGTCACGCCGCCCGGCGGCGCGGTCTCGCGCGACCCAGTCGTAGATGCCATCACGCCCCACCTTCTCGACGAAGGCAATCGCAGGAAACTGAGGGAGGCCAGGTGCGACTCGTCGCATCTGCTCATCTGGGCTGACCAGAGCAGCCCTGCAACCATCGAGATGGCTCCGGGGGTTGGCGCTGAGCCGGACAGGGGGCCGCCCGGCGTGCCGGCGGTTCTCCCGCCGGAGGTCGACTGTGTGTGGGTGGTGAGCGCGTTCACTCCGATGCGGGTGTTCTCGTTCGCGACCGCAAAGGGTTGGGAGGATCACGGCTGGTGGTTCTCGGGTGGCGAGGGCCCCGTTGGCCCGTAGCCTGTTCGACTTCTCCAACGGGCAGCTGGCCTAGGACGGCCCTTCGTTGTTGACTATGTACCAATACTAATGATCAGGGTTAGTATCGATACATGGCCGACATGACCCCGACCATCACCGACCGGCCTGATGGACCGCGTGATCTCGCGGACTGGCTGCTCGCGAGGGGCAGGCACTGGGTCACCTCCGAGCAGGCGGCGACGCTGCTCGGGATGCCGCTAGCGCACGTCTCGCCGTCGCTGGCGCGCTGGCGCGACAGAGGGCTGCTGTTCAGCCCGACCAAGGGGGTGTACGTCCCGATCCCGCCGGAGTACCGCTCGTGGGGTGCTGTTCCGGCGTCGCATTTCATCGACCCGCTCATGCGTCACCTCGGACACGACTACTACGTGTGCCTCCTGACGGCCGCTGAGGCTCACGGGTTCGCGCATCAGCGACCTCAGCAGTTCCAGGTGATGACCTCAGCGCGTCTTCGGGATCGTTCCTTCGGTCGTGTGCAGCTCTCGTTCGCTACGTCGTCCGATGCGGGCTCCCGGCCGACGATCACCAGGAACACCCCGACAGGAACGATGCAGGTGTCCACGGCGGAGGCAACGGCCCTCGATCTCGTGTCGCGGCCGCTCCACAGTGGTGGCCTGTCCAACGTGGCAACGATCCTGGCGGAGATGGTTCAGGAGACGGCGCTCGACCTCGACCAGCTGGCCGACGTCGCCACCACCTACCCGACGTCGGTATCCCAACGGGCGGGGTGGCTCCTGGACTTTGTGGCCAACGAGGTGGGGACAAGCGTCAACACCGACGCCCTCCACCACGTGGCTGGCAAGCGCGGCACGCCCGCCCCGCTGGATGCGCACGGCCCGCGGCGCGGCCACCTCGATGAGCGGTGGAACGTGATCGTCAACGGAGCCGTGGAGCCGGACCTGTGATCCCGCGCGCTTCCATCACGGCCTGGGGCACCTCCGTCGGGTGGGCGACGGAGGAGCAGGTCGAGCAGGACTTGCTCCTGTCGCGCCTCATCATCGAGATCGCGAACGACCCGTACCTCGGCGAGGAGCTTGTCTTCCGCGGCGGTACGTGCCTCCACAAGCTGTACGCGGACAGGCCCTACCGCTACAGCGAGGACCTCGACTACGTGCGTCGCACGGGTGGCGGGATCCGTGATCTCACGCAGGCCGCCACCGCCATTGGCGAACGGCTCGGGATGGACGTGCAGACCCGAATCGGGCAACACCCCAAGATCTACCTACGCTCGCCGTTCGAGTCCGGTGGCGGAACAATGCGGATCAAGGTGGAGGTGAACACCTTCGAGCGATCACCCGCCCGTGGCCTCGTCAGAGCGCCGTTCGCCGTCGAGTCACCCTGGTACGCAGCGTCGGCTGACGTCCTGACGTTCAGCCTCGAGGAGCTCGTCGCCACCAAGATCCGCGCGCTCTTCCAGCGATCGAAGGGCCGAGACCTGTTCGACCTGTGGCTCGCGATGATGCGTCTCGGTGTCTCCGCCGCCGACCTCGTCGACTGCTTCGCCCCGTACCGGCCGGACGGCTACACACGTGCCCGGGCTGAGCAGAACCTCCGGGACAAAGTCCCGACGTTGGCGTTCCGCAACGACCTGGTGCCCCTCGTGACATCGTGGCCGGAGGGATACGACGTCGATGCTGCAGCAGAGCTCATCATCTCCGAGGTGTTCCCGCTCCTATGACCGGCGGTAGCAAGAGGCGACCGCACCGTCGAAAGGTCGGAAGCTCGCATGAGCCGCGCTGAGACACAGCGGTGACGGTCAAGGGGCCGGAAGGTCCTCGATGCGCTCGAACCTCGCGTTGAGCGGCCCGTCGAGGTGGACCTCGTAGACGAATCTCGCTGGGTCGACGGAACCTGGGCCGACGATCCACAGGACACGAGGCGCCAGGTCCAGCACGTACTCGATCTCCTTCGCGGCGGCGGTCGGCAGATCGCGCAATGAGCCATGGGTCTCGATCGCTCGGGCGAGTGCTTGGGTTTGACGCTCGCTGGCCTTGGCCTCGATCTGGAGGAGAAGCGTCTCGTCGTGTCCGTAGAACTCGGCGTCGGTCTCGTAATTGCCGCCGGCCTTCTTGACGATGAGGTCGCGGCTGAACGCTCGGTATCGAGAGAACGAGCTGCGGTCCCGGTCGTAGCCGTGATGCAGGATCGCCTTGGCGTAGGCGGCGATGTGCGGGACGTACTCGCGGTTCAGCCATGCCTGCTGATCGTCGGGCTTCGAGAACAGGTGGCGGGGCTTTCCGGCGGGCGTGAGGAAGTGGTCTGGCCCCGACCCCCACTTCTTGAAGCGGAAGCACGCCGCCGTGCAGGCATCGAACTCGACAACTCCCGCCTGCACCGAGCGAAGGAACCACCGGCACTCGTCGGCCAACAGCGGAGTGCGGATCGGAACGGGCGCGCCGCGTGGGGCGAGAGATTCGATGAGGGTCGTCGCCGCGGCGATGGCGGTGGCGTCGTCCATGAGCCGAGCCTAGGGGAACCTCCGAGCCGGGTCGGCCGACGAGCTCCCGGCGGGTCGGTATCGTCGTTGTGGTGACCGACGACTTCCTCGACGAGATGATCGCCGAGCGCACGTTGATGGACCCTGCCTTCCCGGTGGTGCTCGATGCCGCCATCCGACGCCGGCAGGACGACGTCAAGCTCGTCCCCGATGACGCGGCGGATCCTCAGTAGACCGCTCTACTACAGGGCGGAAACAGGCCCACTGGCCGGACGACGGGCTGGACTGATGCCCAGGTGACGGCACGTGTCGAGCCTGGCTGGACGGCCTGAACGACATTGCCAAGGTTGGGGTCGCGGGTTCGAATCCCGTCGTCCGCTCCAAACATGCAGGTAGGACCGGTGGGCGGTATGCCCTGGGTCCCGCCCGTGCCCTCCGGTTGTCGAGCGCGGCGGCAGACTGACGACATGGATGGGTCGACTCGAGGGGCCGTGGCGGGGATCTCCGCGGCCACGCTGTTCGGTGCGTCGACCCCGCTCGCCAAGCAGCTCGTCGGTGACGTGTCGCCTCAGCTCCTCGCCGGGCTCCTCTACCTCGGTGCCGCGGCGGCTCTGACGGCCACCTTGGCGATCCGTCGGAGCCCAGTCGAGGCCCGACTCCGCCTGAGCGACGGGCCCACGCTCGCCGTGGTGACGCTCGCTGGCGGTGTGATCGCACCACTGCTCCTGCTGGTCGGACTGGAACGGGTGTCGGGCGTCGCGGCCTCCCTGCTCCTCAACCTCGAGGCCGTCACCACCTTGGCGCTGGCCCTGGTCATCTTCGGTGAGCACCTCAGCCGCCGCGCGGGTGTCGGGGCAGCTGCGGTCGTCGGCGCAGCCGCCGTCCTCGGTCTAAGTGGCGGTGAGTCTCGCTCTGACGCCGCTGGGATCGCGTACATCGCAGCCGCCTGCGTGTGCTGGGCGATCGACAACAACCTGACGCAGCGTCTCAGCACCCGCGATCCCTTCGCGATCGTGCGAGTGAAGGCTGCCGTGGCCGGATCCGTGAACCTGTCTCTGGCCGTCGGACTTGGCGCCACCCGTCCGGCCGCGGGCGTCCTGATCGCAGCGCTCGCGCTCGGAGGCGCTGCATACGGAGCGAGCGTCGTGCTCGACGCCTACGCGCTGCGATGGGTGGGCGCCGCACGTGAGTCCGCCTACTTTGGAACAGCGCCGCTGTTCGGGGTCGCCGCCGCCGTGATGGTGCTCGGTGAGACGGTGAGCTCCACGGAGGCCGCGTCCATGGGCGCGATGGGTCTCGGCGTCTACCTCCTCCTGACCGAGCGTCACCACCACACCCACACGCACGTCGCGATCGACCACGACCACCGGCACCGCCACGACGACGGTCACCACGACCATGTGCACGAGGAGCTCGTCGACGAGCACAGCCATCTCCACGCCCACCTCCCGACCACCCATGCCCACGCACACGTGTCCGACGTCCACCATCGCCACGGCCACGACCTGTGAGGCCGCGCACCCGAGCACCTGCCTGACGTTCGAACTTGGTCATCCGCCCCAACCAAGTCTCGGTCAGAGGGCGTGACGCGCTGGTCAGTCGGCTCGGAGTGTGTCCGCGGGGGCAACTCGCCACCCGCGCCACGCTGGTATGCCTGCGACGACGGTGCCCACGAGCAGCGCGGCGGCGACGGTGATCGCCAGCGCCACCGGGGGGATGACCGCCTTGGGAACCACCCCGAGTCCCTGCGCGACGGTCAGCCACAACCACCGGCCCGTGGCGACTCCGATCGGAACAGCCAGGACCACCGCGGCGCCGACGAGGAGCGACGACTGCCACGCAACGGCTGCGAGAAGCTGGCGCCGCGTGAAGCCGAGCGTTCGGAGCACCGCCAGCGTGCGTCGCTCCCGCTGGACAGCGGTGAGCAAGGCGTGCAGCAGCGTGCCCACCGCAACGAGCGCCATCAGTGCGGCCACGATCAGCGGTGCCGAGTCGGCCTGTCCGAAGTTCACGAGATCCTGCGGCAGCTCCGCTCGCTCCAGGTTGTCGGGCGTGAGACCGAGCGCTGCCGTCGCCCGCCGGCCGAAGGCGTCGACGTCGGTGCCTTCGACCAGCGTGATCGCCACCAGCTGCGGGGAGATGTCCAGCCCGAGCCCCTGCAAGGCGTCGAATGGCACGAGTATGTCCACCCCGGGGAGCGCGGCCCGTCCCACCACCGTGACCTCCACTGAGCTGGGTCCGGCCCGAGCGCGTGTCGCTTCACCCAACGCCAGCTCGGTGGCTTCACCGGGTGCGAGCACGACCTCCTGACGGCCGTGCGGGGCGCGCCCGTCCACCACCGCTGGTTGCAGCGACCCGACGCGAGGATCGAGGGCCAGCGCGCGAACCGGGCGACCGAGGAGCTCGAGGTCGGCATAGGCCCCGACATCCATGCTTCGAATCCGCTGGTCATGAGCCAGCTCCTCGATGTCCCCCTCGTCGAGGGGTTCGCCGAAGTCGCCGCCAACGATGAGGTCCCACGTCCAGCCATAGAGCGCGGGAGACTCCCGCAGGCGATGCAGGCTTGCGACGAACGTCAGCATCCCCATGACGGTCAGCAGGCCGAGCGCTACCCCGACGACCGCACCGGCGGTCCCCCGCTGACCCGCAGTCATGCTCGTACCTGCGAGCGAGGTGGGGCCCGGCGCGGCGGTTTGGATCACACCGGCCGCACGCCGAACACGTCCGGGCGCGGCCCACTCGAGCTCGGCGTGGGCCGCGGTGGGGCCGGTCGCGCCTCCCAGAGCGGTGAGCCCCCCGAGGCAGAGCGTCGTGACGAGGATGGCAGCAAACCCCAGCGAGAGCACGAACACGTCGATGAGGATGCCCGGATCGGGCTCGGCCTTCCTGGCGAGCCCGACGGGGAACAATGCGGACAGTGCGATCGCAACGAGGGCGGCCGTCGCGGCCCCGATCGTGCCGATCGCGGCCGCCTTCATCAACCGCAGGGCTGTGCGGTCGCGTCGGGTGCAGCCTAGAGAGCGGAGCGTCGGCGCGTCGGCGCCGTCGACGAACGCCTGGCGTGAGAGGAGCTGTCCCACCACGAGCGCGGCGACGAGCGCGGCAAGGGCGCCCGCCACTCGTAACGCACTGCTCAACGGGGCCAGCGCACGCTGGACGGACGCGGTTTGCTGTGCGCTGGTAGCTGCGGAGACCGGCAGGTCGCCGGCTGCCTCCTGCAGGCTCGCGATGAGCGCACTGCCGGCCGCGGCACCGCCCACGAGACGCACGGCCAGCGCGTCCACACCCATCGCCTCCGGGTTGCGCGCGAGCAGGGATGGAGTGACATAGATGAACGCGAGGTCCACCGTCGGATCGGAGGCGGGAGGGAACCCGTTCGGCTCCGCGACGATTCCGACCACCTCGAGGTCCTGCAGCGGCCCAGTGGTGGCCAACCGGTCGAAGGTCGTCTGCCCACTGAAGACGGCGCCCGCCTCTGCGGCGTCGAGGACGTTGACCCGGAGGGTGTCACCGACGGATAGTGCGACCTCGTCCACCGTTGGGAACCCGACGACCACCTCATCCGGTCGGTCGGGATCTGGGAGCCGACCCTCCAGCACCTTGAACCGGTTCAGCTCAATGCCGTAACGACCAGTCGGGTCGCCTCCGAAGTTCGCCGACCCCGGTGTGATCAGGGTGCCATCAGGGGCAGTGCCGGTCATCGCGACGACACGCAACGGGGTCGCGTCGCTCACCTCGCTGCGATGTGCGATCTCATCCAGATCCAGCGGTGCGAACTCGAAGAGCCCGGGAATGCCGCTGACGAGCAGCACGTCGTAGGCGTCGTTGGTGCGCAGGAACCGCGGGTATGCGTCGTCCGTTCGTCGCGCCCCTGCCAGCAGCGCGAGCACCACGCCGCCCGCCAGCCCGATCACGAGCGCGACAGCGATCCACGACCGCCAACGATCGCGGAGCTCGGAACGGAACCGATACGCCACAGCGGTCATGGCGTCACCTGCCCGGTCATCGGGCGTATCTCACCACCTCAGCTCCCGATCTCCAATGGTGCCACCACCACCTTCGGGCGGGACGACAACCCCCGCCGAAAGGTGGGGCTACGAGAGCCGTGGCCAGTAGCGGCTCTTGGCGGTGGCGCGCTCGGTCAGTCGCTCTCGGTGCAGGCGTGACGCAGCGCGGGGTGGGCGGGCATCGCGAGCACGTCCTGCTTGGGGATGCACGCGATGATGCCGGCGGTGATCGCCTCATGCTCGGTGGCCGCATCGATGAACGCGCTCAGCAGCACCACGGCCTGGTGCGGATCTTCGTCGAGGATGGCCTTGGCCACCTCGACCCCGTACTTCCCGGGCATGCGCTGGTCGAGGATCACGGCGCACACGCCGTTGCCCCGCTCGCGACGCCACATCTCGAGGGCCTCGTCGCCATCGGTTGCAGCGCCCACGACGGTGTAGGACGCGCTGACCAGCACCATGCGCAACAGCTCGCGCATGTCCTCGTCATCATCGGCGATCATCACCCGCATCGACACGACTCGACCTTACCTCCGAGCCTCGCAGCGGCGTCACCCGCCCAGGGGCAACGGCTAGCTCAGGTGCCGATGACCGGTGGGTTCGGGTGGCCGGCGGCCTCGCACATCGCGAAGTAGAAGTCGCGCATGCCTCCGGCGTCGATCACCATCTCGACGTTGCCGTCGGGATCGAGGTTGAGGTTGGCACCGTGGATCGCGAAGAACACGTCGGTGATCTCGTCGTTGCCGTCCGGTACATGCAGCGTGTGCACGGAGCCGGCGGGCTCGAACAGGTAGCTGCCGGCGCGGTTGACGTCGTTCGGGTACTCGAGGTACTTCCAGGACCCGGACATCGTGAAGGCGAGCACCGAGCCGGTGTGCTTGTGCGTCTGCACGGTCATGCCGGGGGCGAAGCGGGTGCGGACGACCCACAGCCCTTGGTCGACGTCGACCTGGAGGAGCTGGAGGGTGGAGCCGTCCCCGAGCTCGACGAACGGGAGCTCAGCCTCGTTGCGCAGGATCGCGGTGGGGAGATCGATGGCGGTCATGCGGGCAACGTAGCGCGGGCGACGCTCCAGGCATCTCGGGTGCGGGGCATCCCGGTCGCCCCCGAGGGGGAGGGCACGACGCCCAGAACCTGGTGCAGCGCGACCCCGCCATCGTCGAACCCGACTGCCGACGCCGCCATGTAGAGGCGCCACACCCTCGCCCGGGGTTCGCCGACGAGCTCGACCGCTCGGTCCCACGACTCCTCGAGGTTGCCCACCCATGCCCGGAGCGTGCGCGCGTAGTGCTCGCGCAGCCCCTCGACGTCACGCACCTCGAGCCCGGCAGCCTCCATCGCCAGGACGACCTCACCGACGTCGAGGAGCTCACCGTCGGGGAACACGTACCTCCCCGTGAAGGACCGCCCCGCGAGGCGTGACCCGTTCGTGCTGGAGATGGCGTGGTTCAGGAGGCGGCCCTCAGGGTGGAGGTGCGAGCGCAACGTCCTGAAGTAGTCGCTCATCTGGCGCTTGCCGACGTGCTCGAACATGCCGATCGACGAGATCGCATCGAACGGCTCGTCGTGGAGGTCGCGGTAGTCCTGGAGCCGGATCTCCACGAGGTGGTCCACGCTCGCGTCCCGCACACGCTCCTGCGCGCGACGGGCCTGCTCGGGGCTGATCGTGATGCCGACGACGGCAGCGCCGTAGTGGGTGGCCGCGTGGATCGCCATCGAGCCCCAGCCGCAGCCGACGTCCAGCAAGCGCGCTCGCGGGTGGTCGGGCAGCCCGAGCTTCCGACAGATGAGGTCGTGCTTCGCCGTCTGCGCGTCCTCCAGGGTGGCGTTGGCGTGGCCGTAGTAGGCGCATGAGTAGGTCATCGTGGGCCCGAGGACGAGCTCGTAGAAGTCGTTGCCCACGTCGTAGTGGTGTCGAACCGCCTGCTCGTCGCGACGCCTCGAGTGGCGACGACCGCGCACCCGGGCCTCCTCGCTCGGCGGTGGAAGCGGCCTGCCCAGCGCGCCGAGCCTGCGTGCGGCCCGGAGCGTGGCGGGCAGAATGCCGATGCCGAGGTCGTTCTTGGTCGCATCACGCAGCGCGGCGACGACCGCGATCACATCACCGTCCACGTCGAGGTCGCCTGCGATGTGGGCGCGGGCCAGGCCGAGCTCACCAGGCGCCCACACGAGGCGCCGGAGCGCGTCCGCAGAGCGGATGCGCAGTCGGCCCACGCCCTCGGACGAGCCGAACGCGCTGCCATCCCACAGCTCGATGGTGACCGCCGGGTCGTGTCCCAGCAGCCGAGTGAGGAGTGGACGAATCGCCTCCACCGCGGCCCCCGTCGGCAGCTCCCGGGTCACCGGGCGACGCTCGTGGTCCTCGTGCCGCTCTTGCGGTGCGCTGAGGGTCATGATCGCCTCCCCAGAGGATCACGGCCACCGCGCGGTGGTGGCCGCTGGGCCCGACGATACCCAATGGGATCGCGCTGCGCTGAGCGAGGATCAGCTCCCGGGGAACACGATCCCGGCAAGGTCCTCGGCCCTCTGGCGCGCGGCCGTCGAGGTGACAGCCCCGACGGCGAGGTGCTCGACGACCATTGCGAAGACCTGGCCGCGGATCACGCGCGCGACGACAGCAGGCTCGTCGTGGAGCTCGGGGAACCCGTTCTCGAGCCACTGCTCGAGTGCCGCCGCGAGCGCCTCGACGACCGCCGCCGCGCTCGCGGCTGCCGCTGCCTCACCCCGGATGGACTCGCCGATCAGGAGACGCCACACGGCCTCCTCTTCGAGCGCGTTGGCCCACAGCCACGACAGCAGGGTGGCCAGTCGTTCCCGGGGCGGCGTGGCAAGGTCGATGGGCGGGCTGTCGATCTGCAGTCGTTCGCCGTAGCGGCGTTCGTCGATCACGCTGCGCAGGAGGTCGGCCTTCGATGGGAAGTAGTGGTAGATGGTGGCGACGTTGAGGCTGCATGCCGAGGCGAGCTGCCGCATCGACGAGCCAGCCACGCCCTGCTCGCTCATCAGCGCGAGGGCGGCATCGAGGATCCGGGTGCGCTGATCGCTTCCGGCGGTAGGGGACGCTGCCATCACGCAGGTTGGGGAGTGAACACGGCGGGGAGGTGCTCCAGAGACAGGACCAGTGACGAGCCGCCGCGCTGCTGAGGGGTGCCCGGTGGCACATGGATGTCGCTGAGTCGCCGGAAGAGCTCCTCGAACACCACGCGCACCTCCGCGCGCGCGAGGTTCGCTCCCATGCAGTAGTGCGTGCCGATGCCAAAGGCGAGATGAGGGTTCGGGTTTCGATCCACGCGGAGCTCGTCCGGTGCATCGAACACCTCCTCGTCTCGGTTGGCTGACTGGTAGAGCATGAACACCTTCTGTCCGGCTTTGAGGTCGACGCCGTTGTAGGTGTGGTCCTCCGTGACCGTGCGGCTGAAGCTGAGGACCGGCGAGACGAATCGGATGACCTCGTCGACAGCGGTGTCCCACAGGGACGGGTCCTCGATGACGCGTCGCTTCTGGTCGGGGAACTGGGAGAAGGCCACGAGCCCTCCGGTCAGCGCGTTGCGAGTGGTCTCGTTGCCTGCCACGACGATGAGCACGAGGAACATGAACAGCTCGTCGTCGGTGAGCTCTCCGTGCAGCAGACCGTCGGCCTCGACCGCCGCACCCCCACGATCCTCACGGGCCAGCGCACCGGCATCGAAGGCCTGGGTGAGCGTGCTGATGATGTCGTCGGTCAGGCCGGGGTTGGCTCGACGCTCGTCGATCAAGGCCTGGCACATCACCGCGTACTCGCCGAACGCTTCCGCCGCCGCGTGCAGTCGCGGGTCGTCGGGGTCGACGGCGGAGTCGCCGGCCATCATCGCGTCGGACCAGCGGTAGAGGTTGCCGCGCTGCTCCGGGTCGAGTCCCATCATCTCCGCGATCACGATGAGCGGGACGTGGATCGCGAAGTCCTCCACGAAGTCGAGCTCACCCCGGTGGGCCACCTCGTCGATGATCTGGTTCGAGAGCTCGCGGATGTGGTCGGTGATCGCGCGCACCTTCGCCGGTGTGAAGCCGCGGCTCACGAGCCGGCGCTGCCGAGGGTGCTCGGGGTCGTCCATGGAGATGATCGACATCGGCGCCGCCACGCGGGGCCGGACGCCGTCGGCCGCCGAGTACCGCTCCGGGTGGCGCGAGATGTGGGACACGTCGGCGTGCCGCGAGATCACCCACAGCTCGTTCTTGGCGTCCCAGTGGATCGGGCTGTGCGTGCGCAACCAGCGATAGGCGTCCCACGGGTCGTCGTAGAACCGGGGGTCGAGCGCGTCGATCTCGCAGGGAGGAGCAGGGGCGTCAGCGGCGGGGAAGGCGGGCATCGGGCCATCGTCCATCAAACGATCGTTTGGGTCAAGCGGCGGGCCGGGGATGCGCGAACTGTTGCAATCGTGTGTCTAACCTTGCGATTGGGCAACGAAAGCTGGCGGGCACCCCGACAACGTCCTTGGAGGCACCCCGACTCATGACGGTTCTCACCCACGCCCCCCTCGTCCCCGCCGCGATCGAGACCGGCGAACCCGCCAGCCCGCGCCGCGCTGCTCGTCCCCGGGGGTGGCGCGCCGTCGGCATGGTCGGGCTCGTCGCGCTCGCGCTCGTGGCGGCCGCCTGCATGTCGCCCGAGGCCCGCACGTTCCTCGACCGGACGAACTCGCTGCGCGCCGCCTCGGGGGTCCACGGGCTGGCTGAGCACGACACGCTCACCCGCAAGGCCGAGCAGTGGGCCCAGCACATGGCCGCCTCGGGCCAGCTCGCGCACTCGCAGCTCGCGCAGGGTCTCGAGGGGCTGTCGTGGAGGGCGCTGGCTGAGAACGTCGCCGTGAGCGACCCCACCGGCGACACGCTGCTCTCGTTGCACGATGCCTTGGCGAGCTCGCCCCAGCATCGACAGAACCTGCTGAGCGGTGAGTTCACCCACATGGGCGTCGGCGTGGCAACGGGACCAGACGGTCGGGTGTGGGTCGCCGAGGTCTTCGCGCGGCTCTGACGGTCGGCGTCGCGCCGGGGGGCTGCCACGGATGCGGCGTCGGAGGGGCGCGGCGCTAAGGTGACCGCTCCCTGGTGGCGTGGCCGAGTGGCTTAGGCAAGGGCCTGCAAAGCCCTGTACGCGGGTTCGATTCCCGCCGCCACCTCCAGCCAGTCGGTCGCAGGTGTAGGTTGGCTCGCAGCGCTGCTCCAGCCCCTGGTATCGCTCGTGCGGACGAGCCCCCAGGAGGCGCAGCGATGGAGGTCACCAGCGAGCCGGTCGGCTGGATCTCCGGGGCCCGCTTGGCCGTGTTCGGTCGGGTGGTGCGGCGGGCCGGTCCGCACGTCCTCGAGGCGTCGATCGTGCCCACGGTGCTGTTCTGGCTGGCGCTCACGCTCATCGGACTCGGG
Organism: Microthrixaceae bacterium; assembly: GCA_052386335.1. Lineage (GTDB taxonomy): Bacteria > Actinomycetota > Acidimicrobiia > Acidimicrobiales > VFJN01 > VFJN01. The sequence goes on along the minus strand of JBQTKH010000015.1, from coordinate 34,425 downwards.
GCGGCGTTCGCGGTGGCCTGCGCCTGGGTGTACGGCGCAGTCGCCATCCGTCTCGTGCAACGCCGTCCCGTGCCGGGCCTCGTCAGCCTGGCTGCAGTGGGCATCTCGGTGCGCACCGCGGTGGCCGTGTGGTCCGGGTCGAGCTTCGTGTACTTCGCCCAGCCCGTCCTCACCAACCTGGTCACCTCGGCGCTCTTCGCAGGCTCGTGCTGGTCGGCCCGGCCCATGGTGGCCCGCCTCGCGACGGACTTCTACCCGCTCACCCCGGACCACTTGGGCCGCCCGAACGTCGTCCGGCTGCTGCGCCGCCTGACGGTGTGGTGGGCAGCGGTCAACCTGACGATCGCGATGGCGACGATGGGGTTGCTGCTCTGGCTGCCGGTCACGTGGTACGTGCTGGCCAAGCAGGTCATGTCCCTCAGCCTGATGGGCCTGGGTGTGGCCGTCACCATCCACGTGGCCGTGCGCGTGGCCCGCCGGGAGGGCCTGATGTTCGACCCAGCGTTGTCCCCTGCCGTGCCACCGACCACCGCGGAGGCGCTGCGCTGAGCCGTTCCTGAAGCGCCGCTACCAGCCGTCGGGGTCGCCGGGGGCAAACTGCTCCCAGTCCGGCTCGGGCTCCTGCTTCGGCTCCGGACCACGAGTGGGCACGCGCTCGTTCGGGGCGGTGCGTCGCCGACGCCGCACTGATGGGACTGGCTCCGCGGCGGCGCGTGCCGCCGAACCTCGGGTCACGACGAGGGCGGCCAACGCGGTCGTCAGCGGCACCGCGGCGACGAGCCCGATCGACCCGACGAGCGTGCGGACGATCTCCACACCGACCACCTCCCCCTCGGCCACCGCGCCCAGCCCGCGCCCGCCCTGGGTGAAGATGAGCAGCAGGGGCAGCGAGGCCCCCGCATAGGCCAAGACGAGCGTGTTGACCGTCGACGCGATGTGGTCGCGACCGATCACCACCGCGGACGAGTAGAGCCGCCGGGCGGTGTAGGTGGGGTTTGCCTCGTGGAGCTGCCACACGGCCGACACCTGGGTGACCGTCACGTCGTCGAGCACGCCCAGGCTGCCGATGATGATGCCGGCCAGGACCAGGCCCTTCACGTCGACCTGGGCGGAGGCGATCGTGAGGTAGAAGGCATCCTCCGAGGAGAAGCCCGTGAACTGCGCCAGGTTCGCGAAGACCGCCGCGAGGAGTGCGGTGAGGCCGAGCGCGGCGAAGGTGCCGAGCAACGCCACCGTGATCATCTCCGTCACCCCGTGGGTGAGGTACAGCGCCACGATCGCGATCACCGCCGCAGCCACCAGGGCGACAGCAGTCGGGTCAGCGCCATCGAGGATGGCCGGGAACATGAAGGCGAGGATCACCACTCCCGTGATCCCCAGCGCGATGAGCGCGCGCAGACCCTGGAAGCGTCCCAGTGCCAGCACGGCCGCGGCGAACACGCCCGCCAGGAGGAGCAACGGCGTCCGCCGTTGGAAGTCGTTGAAGTAGTACTGCCGACCGGGTTCGCGGTCGGCTTGGTAGCCGAGCGTCACGCGGTCGCCCTCGGTGAAGTGCAGCGTCACCTCGCTGACGGCGGTCTCGAAGCTCGACGCCTCACCCTTCGTGGGCCCGCTCGTGACGTCGAACTCGACCCTCAGGCAGAGGATGTCATCGGATTCGGCGGTGCCCTCGCACGAGAGCTCCACGACATCGGTGACCGTGGCATCGACGATCCGCGCGTTGAGCCCGAGCTCCTCCGCCACATCTGGACGCGGTCCTTGGGCTCGGAGCAGGACCATGCCCACGACCGCGATCACGGCGGTGATGCCCACGAGGGCACCGAGCAGGCGACGGGTCTGTTGCGACGTCAGCGTCCGACCAGATCCATGGTGGTGCGCGTGCGAGTCATCCACGGGCGGAGTCTGGCCGACCCGCTCCACCCACGCGCGGTGCCTGGGTGTCACGACGAAGCGTCCGCGAAGCGGACCGGATCTGGCGCTACCTTCGCGTCCGTTTCGTCGAGACGAGCGCGGTGGGGCCTGGTTGGCCAGCCGGCGGCTGGAGGCACATGCTGGCAAGGACCGGACGTGGGGCCCGCGCTTGGGGGCTCGCGCTCGCCGTGATCGCGCTTGTCGGCTGCGGCGAGCAGAGCAGGGTGGCCCCAGACGCGATCATCACCGTCGCCGGAGGCGTTGCGGCGCCGGACGGCCGACCGGCGCACGGGCGACCGGTGCGCCTCGGCACAGGAGTGTCGGAGAGCGATGGTGCCTTCGCCGTGCTGACCGTCGGGATGTCGTGCACGTCGGGAGCGTGCTCTGGGAAGGTTCGAACCGCCACCACCGACGCCGCCGGGAGCTACGCGTTCACGTTGCAGGGCAGTGACACCCAGTCGTCGTTCGGCGAGGCGTTGTCGGTGCTCGTATCGGCCTTCGGTGACGTGGCGTCGGACGAGGTCTCCGGTCCGCTCACCTCGGTTCGCTTTCGGGTCCAGACCGAGCGGGTCACGCTTCCGATGCTCGCCTTGATCGATCCGGGGCTGACGCTCGAGTCTCATCAGGGTGCGGTGCTGGCCCGATGGTCGACATCGCGCAGTGGGCCCTACGAGCTGTCCTTCGACGATGGGGCTGAGGTCCCGGTGTGGCTCGCGGCCGGTACCGAGTCAACAGCCAGCGTGGATGCTCGCTTGCTCGAGGACACCTCAGGGCGCGCCGTGCTGTCGGGCACCTTCGAGGAGGTCATCGAGGGAAGCACTGCGATCATGCGCTGGCGGTCCCCGGGGAAGCCCTACGCGGCCGCGGCCGGACCACCCCCGTCCCGGGGCCGGCCATGTCAGCTCGTCGCTTCCTCGGGCACGACGCAGGACCACCAGAACTGCAAGCTCACCGACGGCGATCTCGTCGCGATGGCTCCATCGGAGCAGATCTGCTCGGGCCCGCCCGACGAGGCCGCGTGCACGCCGCCAGCCGCCGTCATCGTCGACCTCGGCGAGCAGGTGCCGGCAGAGCTCGTCGTCGTGCGCGGCTGCGAAGGCGGTTGCGCGGTCGACGTGAGTGCCGACGGCAGCACGTTCACTCCCGCAGGGTCAGCCTCCGATGGCTTCGGAACGGTCGAGCTCTCGGGTGGACCGGTGCGCTCGGTACGGGTCGGCTTGGGTACGGGTGCCGGACTTCGTGAGGTCTCGGTCTGGGGTCCCGGTCCGCAGCGCGCGCTCACGCCGCTGAACGACCGGGAGCGGGCCGCGCTGACCGAGCCCTACGGGGGCGACGGACCTTCGGACGAGAGCCCCTCCACGCTCCTCGTGGTGGCGGCCGTCGTGCTGGCCGCAGCGGCCCTCCTGGGCGTAGGGGCTGCCGCTGGACGAAGGTGGGGGCGCGGCGGCTGACGACGCTGCGCTCGCGCGGTCGCCGAGCGTGGCCGAATATGGTCCCCGGGGTGACCTCCACCCCACAGCCAGGCATCTTCGCGGTCGGCACCCGGGCGCATCACCACCTCCAGCTCGACGTTCGGGCCGATGCCGACCCGGACGAGCTCGTTCGAGCGCTCGGGCGTGTCCGTGCTCTGGCCACCACCATCGCGGGCGTGAACATCGTGGTGGGCCTGGGTGCGGACCTGTGCCGCCGCGTCCTTCCCCTGCACCTGCCGGCCGGGCTCGCCCCCTTCACGGACATCGTCGGCGATGCGGCGCCGCCAGTGGTGATGCCGGCCGATCAGCACGACCTCTGGATCTGGCTCCACGCCGGCGGCTTCGACGCCGTGTTCGATGTGGCACGTGGCGCGCAGCGGGCGCTCCACGGGTTGGCGGAGGTGGTGGCCGAACAACCCTCGTTCACCTACCTGGCCAGCCGGGACATGACCGGGTTCGAGGACGGTACCGAGAACCCGCCGATCGACGACGCGCCGGGGGTCGCCACCGTGCCGAAGGGCGAGCCCGGCGCCGGGGGGAGCGTCGTGCTGCTGCAACGGTGGGTCCATGACCTCGTGGGGTTCGAGCTGCTCGACCACGACGAGCAGTGCCAGGTGTTCGGACGCGACAGGACGACGAGCGACGAGCTCCCAGACGACGTTCGGTCACCGCGCGCCCACATCAGCCGCGTCGTGATCGAGGACGACGACGGCGATGAGCTCGAGGTCTTCCGCCGTTCCACCGCGTTCGGGGGTGTGCTCGAGCACGGGCTCGTGTTCGTTGCGTTCAGCGCCGACGTGGAGCGCTTGGCACGGATGCTGCGGCGCATGGTGGGCGATGGCGACGGCCTGACCGACCGGCTGACGGACTTCTCCAGGTCCACCGGTGGCGCCTGGTACGTCGCGCCGCCGATCGAGGCCTTCGCCGGCTTGCGCGACGACGCGTGACCGCGGTCCCGCCGCTCCTCGAATCGGCTCCCGCCTGGTTCCGCCGCGCCCTCGCCGTGCCCTTCACCGATGGGGAGGTCGAGGTCGACGGCGCGCGCATCCACTACCTCGCCTGGGGTGACCAGGGTCGGCGAGGCCTGGTGTTCGTGCACGGCGGGGGCGCGCACGCACACTGGTGGACCCACCTGGCCGCCACCTTCGCGGAGGAGTTCCGGGTCGTGGCGGTGGACCTGTCAGGCCACGGCGACAGCGCCCACCGCGACGCCTACGACATCGAGCAGTGGACCGAGGAGGTGATGGCGGCCGGCCGTGCCGGCGGCGTTGCGGGCAAGCCGGTCGTGATCGGGCACTCGATGGGTGGGTTCGTCACGATCGCCACCGCCGCCCTGCACGCGGACGACCTCACCGGTGTGATCGTGTGCGACTCGCCGGTGACCGAGCCCGACCCGGAGGTCGAGTCGTACCGACTCAAGGAGGCCTTCGGCAACCCGCGCGTCTATGCGTCGGTCGACGACGCCCTTGCTCGGTTCCGCACGGTGCCGCCGCAAGACCACTACTGCGACTTCGTGATGGACCACGTCGCGCGGCGGTCCTTGAACGCGGTCGACGGCGGGTACCAGTGGAAGTTCGACCGTCACGTGTTCGAGCAGTTCGCTGGGGGCATGCGCGGGATCGCGCAGCCGTACCTCAGCGAGGTGCGATGCCGCTTCGCACTGCTGCGCTCCGAACACGGTCTCGTCACCGACGACATCAGCGCCGCGATGTACGACGCGCTGGGTCGGGTGGCTCCGGTGATCGAGATCCCCGAGGCCGGTCACCACGCGATGCTCGACCAGCCCCTCGTCCTGCTCACCGCGCTGCGCACGCTCCTCGCGGACTGGGACCACTCGGAGCCGCATCGCGCGCTCCCCGCATCGTCCTGAGCGGGTCAGTCGATGAGGGCGGGCAGCACCGTCGCCCGGAGCTGGCGCCGGATCGGGTACATGCTGCTCGGGAGCAGCTGTGTCATGAACACCACACAGAGCTCCTCGACGGGGTCGACCCAGAACGCGGTGCTGGCGGCCCCACCCCAGCTGATCTCGCCCTCGGTAGCGAGGTTCTGCAGCGCAGCGGCGTCCTCGATCACCGCGAATCCCAGACCGAAGCCGGTACCCGCCATGGTTGCCTCGGAGAAGGTGGACTGGCCGAGCTCGTTGAGGAGCTTCCCGTCTGGGAGGTGGTTGCGGGTCATGTAGCTCAGGGTGCGGGGACTGAGCAGGCGGACGCCGTCGAGCGCTCCGCCGCCGAGCAGCATGTGCGTGAAGCGGAGGTAGTCGGGGGCGGTGCCGACCAGTCCGCCACCGCCGGCGAGGTACTTCGGCGGCTGGACCATGGTGTCGGCTGGTGCCATGCGGTGGAGGGCCCCATCCGCGCCGCGCACGTAGAGCGGTGAGCAGCGGTCGAGGTCCGACTCGGGTGCGCTGAAGGCGGTGTCGTGCATCCCGAGGGGCTCGAGCACGTGGTCGCGCAAGTACTCGTCGAGCGGCTGTCCGCTCATCACCTCGATCAGGCGGCCACACACGTCGGTGGACATCGAGTAGTTCCAGCTCGTGCCCGGATCGAACAGGAGGGGGAGCGCCGCCATCCGGCCGATGCCCTCGGTGAGGTCGTAGCTGGGCTCGGTGAAGTCACCCAGATGATCGGCGCGGTACATCTCGTCGACTGGGTTCTGGTAGTGGAACCCGTAGGTGAGCCCCGACAGGTGCGTGAGGACGTCGTGCACGGTGATCGGTCGCGCCGCGGGCCGGGTCTGGGGTGCCTCCGCCGTGCCGCCGACCCACACCTGCACGTCGGCGAACTCCGGGAGCCAGCGGGCGATCGGGTTCTCCAGCAGGAAGTGGCCGCGCTCGTAGAGCATCATCAGCCCGACGCTGGTGATCGGCTTGGTCATCGAGTAGATCCGGTAGATCGTCTCGGCCGTCACCCGCTTCTCGGCCTCGACGTCAGCGAAGCCGTACACGTCGTGGTGGACGACCTGGCCGCGGCGGCTGATGAGCGTCTGGACGCCCGGCAGCTTTCCCTTGTCGACGTAGGCGTGCATCGCGGCGTCAACGTGGGCGAGCTGCTCGCCCGACATGCCGAGGTCCGAGGGGTTGCTGGTCATGGGCGCGATGGTGGCACGCCGCAGCCCTCCCTGGCCCGCACAGGACGTGGGAGGCTGGCTGGCGTGCGGTTCGACACTGACCGGCGGTACCCGCTCCCCCTTGCGCCTGAGGACCTGTGGCACACCGTCAGTCAGGTGGACGACTACCAGACATGGTGGCCGTGGCTTCGTCACTTCGATGGCGCGCGCCTGGCCGGCGGTCTCACCTGGCGCTGCACCGTGCGCCCCCCGCTTCCCTACGTCGTCCGCTTCCACGTCGCCCTCGACGAGGTGGTCGCGCCGCACACCGTGCGGGCGTCGATCAGCGGTGATGTGGTGGGGACAGCGCGCCTCGAGATCACAGGCCAGGTCGGCGGTTGCGAGGCGCGCCTGGTGTCCAGCCTGGAGCCGCACAACCGCCTGCTGAAGGCGATGGCGCGGATCGCCGCGCCCGTGGTTCGCCAGGGTCACGATTGGGTGCTGGACAGCGGCGCCCGCCAGTTCATCGCCCACGCCGGTGATGCCGAGGTCCGCCGCGCGTAGCCTTGGCCCATGTGCAGGAACATCACCACGCTTCGCGGCTTGGACCCTGAGGCCACCGACGAGGAGATCGAGGCGGCGGCCCGCCAGTTCGTCCGCAAGATCAGCGGTGTGCAGAAGACCTCGGAGCGCACCGAGGCGGCCTTCGAGCGGGCCGTCCGCCGGATCACCCTCGCCTCCGAGGAGCTGCTCGCGGCGCTCCCGCCCCGCCAGCAGCCACCCAAGACGGTGCCTCCCCTTCGTCGCCTCGCGGCGTCGCGCACCTGATCCCTGCGTGCCCGAGTACGCCTGCCTGCTGAAGGCGAACGCCAACCGAGTCTACGGCGAGGCCTCGTTCGGCCTCGCGGCGGCCGAGCTGGCGTGTCTCGGTCACGCCCTGCTGGATGGTGGTCTTGGGGAGGCCCGGCGAGCCACCCTCGGTGGTGTCGACTACCTGGTGTTCGAGACGGCCCACGAGCTCGGCGAGCGGGATCTCGCGGTCTTGTCCAACCTCTCGTCGATGCACGCCCTCTTCGCGCTGGAAGGTCCGTTGCTGCGCCCCTGTGGGATCAGGCCCCTTGCTCGGATGGACGACGACGTCGTGTCGATCCAGCGCTACCCGGGCAAGACGAACGAAGCCTTCACGCACCTGCTCGTGAACCTCGCGCTGGCGGAGAGCGATGGCGCCTTCGACCGGCTGCTCGCCGGAGGCCGAGTCTGCCTCCTGGATCCCGCGTGTGGGCGCGGCACCTCGCTCAACCGGGCCGTCGTGTACGGGATGGATGCGACCGGGATCGAGCTCGATCAGCGCGACGTCGAGGCCTACACGCAGTTCATCCTCACCTGGTTGAAGGACAAGCGGCTCAAGCACCAGCTCGCGCAGGCCAAGCTGCGCAAGGGGCGTGACACGCCGGCGCATCGCATCACGGTGACCTACGGGCGAGACAAGGACCGGAGCCAGCACCGGGTGGTGGACATCATCCACGACGACACGCTCGCGGCGCGGGCACACCTCAAGGCCCGCGCCACTGACCTCATCGTCTGCGACCTCCCGTACGGCGTGCAGCACGGCGCCCAGGCGTCGGGTGCCGCCCTCGAGCGCGGCCCCGGCACCTTGCTGCGCGAAGCGCTCCCCGTGTGGCTCGACCTGCTGGTGCCCGGGGGCGCGATGGCCCTTTCCTGGAACCGTCACACGCTGTCTCGTCCGGCGCTCGTGGAGCTGGTGACGACCGCGGGCTTCGACCTGCGCCGACCCGCAGACGACGACGCATTCGTGCACCGAGTCGACCGCTCGATCATCCGTGACGTCCTCGTGGCCGTGCGCCCCTGAGCGGTTTGCCCGTGTTGGGCGGCGCCCATCCGCCATGCCGGATCGCGCCGTAGTCTTTCCACAACCGTTGGAAGGGCAGAACCGTGGTCAGCGTCCTCGATCGTCAGGTCCAACCGGCCCGGGCCGTGGCTCGCGCCGCTGCATGGGGCTGGCCCGCCGTCGCGGGCGCGGCTTTCCTTGCTGCAGGCGCCATCCACGCCGCTGCGATCGGCGTGCACAGCGAGCACGAGCAGGCGGGTCTGGTGTTCACCGGTGTCGCGGTCGCCCAGCTCTCGTTGGGTGCCCTGCTGCTGGCGCGGCCGAGCCGACGAGCGGCGGGGGTTGCCGCGCTCGTCAGCCTCGGGTTCATCGCGGCATGGGGCCTGGCGAAGACCCGCGGGATCTGGTTCGTCGATGGCCTCGAGGCGAAGGAGCCGATCCAGACCGCCGACGGGCTGGCCGCAGCCCTGGCGGCGCTCGTCGTGCTCACCGCGATCGCCACCTGGTTCCGCGTGGGGGAGCGCGACGGCTCGACGAGCCCCTTGCGCTTTGGAGGCCTCGCACTGCTCGTCGCCACCGCGGGTGTTCCGGGGATGGTGTCGGCGGGAGCTCACGCCCACGACGCGGGGGACGCGCACAGCTCCGTCGTCGCCGACGACCACGACGCTGGTGACGGGCACGACAGCACGAGTGACGCTGAGCCCGCATCCGCGGTGGCACCCAAGCCCTACGACCCGACGCTGCCGATCGACCTCGGTGGGGTGGAAGGCGTCACACCAGAGGAGCAGGCGAGAGCAGAGAACCTCTTGGCCATCTCGCTCGTGCGGCTCCCGAAGTTCGCCGACCCCGCGACGGCCGAGGCGATGGGCTTCGTGTCGATCGGCGATGGGTTCCTCGGTCACGAGCACTACCTCAACGCCGCCAACATGAACGACGACCGGATCCTCGACCCGGACTACCCCGAGTCGCTCGTGTTCGACACGAGCGTCACGCCCAAGCGCCTCGCCGCAGCGATGTTCATGCTGAACCCCGGTGACACGCTCGCCGACGTGCCCGAGGTGGGCGGGAAGCTCACGCAGTGGCACGTGCACGACAACCTCTGCTTCTCGGGGCCCCGCGTCGCAGGGCTCACCGACGCCGAGGGCAACTGCGCCGCCGGGCTCACCAAGGGCGCCGAGACGCCGATGATCCACGTGTGGATCGTGCCGCACCCGTGCGGACCGTTCGCTGCGCTCGAAGGCGTCGCCGGCGGCACGATCGCCGAGGGTGAAGAACGCCTCTGCGATCACGCGCACGGCGCGTAGCCGCGACCATCCACCAATGGGCCCAACCCTGCGTTTACGGTGACGATCGCTTGATCTGACCCTTGAGGAGGGCCCGAATGAACAAGGCCGAGCTCGTCAGTGCCGTCGCCGAGAAGACCGGACAGTCCAACGCGACTGTCAGTGCGGTCCTCGGAGCGATCGAAGACGTGATCACCAGTACGGTCGCGGGAGGTGGCAAGGTCCAGCTCCCCGGCTTCTTGAGCTTCGAGCGGGCTGAGCGCGCCGCTCGGACCGGACGCAACCCGGCCACGGGAGCGGAGATCCAGATCGCCGCTGCCACGGTGCCGAAGGTCAAGGTCGGCAAGTCCTTCAAGGACGCCGTCAAGTAGCACGCAGCGCTCGGCGGGGGGCGGGCCCAACGGCTCGCCCCCCGCCCAGCAACCTGCACGGGTACCGTCGCACGATGGATCCGGCCGCCGTCGAGCGCGACACGCAGGCGCTCGCGCGCCGCATCGCAACGCTGGGCGACGGGGAACGATCTCGCGTCTTTCGCATGTCGTGGTGGAGCGATCGCATGATGGACTGGGCGATGGCGCGCCCGGACTTCAAGACGCAGCTGTTCCGGTTCGTCGATGTCTTCCCGGCCCTCGACGGCAGCGACGACATCGCCCGCCACCTCGCGGAGTACTTCGACGGCGTCGATGTGCCCAAGGCCCTCGACCTCGGCATCGATGTCGCGGACAAGGTCCCCTTCGGCGCGGCCGTCGAGGCCCGGGTCGCCCGCAAGAACATCGCCCGGATGGCACAGCAGTTCATCGTGGGGGAGACTCCGGCCGAGGCGGTGCTCCGGCTCCACGCGCTCTGGCGGGCGGGTTCGGCGGCGACCGTCGACCTGCTGGGCGAGAAGACCGTCGTGGCCGCGGAGGCCGACCGCTATCAGGCGAGGGTGCTCGAGCTGCTCGACGCGCTGTGCGACGCGGCCCCGGGCTGGGCTCCTGATGACCACCTCGACCGCGATGACCTCGGCGCACTGCCGCGGGTGAACGTGAGCATCAAGCCCACCGCGCTGGCCACGCACTACGAACCTCTCAGCCGCGTCGAGGGCCTCACGTCGGCCAAGGAGCGGATCCGTCCGATCCTGCGCCGCGCGCGCGATCGAGGCGCGCACGTCCACTTCGACATGGAGCACTACGACGCCAAGGACCTCACCCTCGCGCTGTTCCGGGATCTGCTCAGCGAGGACGAGTTCGCCGATGTCCACGCCGGTGTGGTGATCCAGGCGTTCCTGCGAGACGCGCGCGACGACCTCGCCGACCTGATCGCATGGTCGGGCACGCGGACTCGACCCATCACTGTCCGCCTCGTGAAGGGCGCCTACTGGGACGCGGAGACCGTGCACGCCCGAGCGGCGGGGTGGGAACCACCGGTCTTCCAGCACAAGCAGGAGACCGACGCGAGCTACGAGCTGTGCACGCGCCTGCTCCACGACCACCACGGCGCGGTTCGGGCCGCGTTCGGCTCCCACAACCTGCGCTCCCTCGCCTATGCGGTGAGCTATGGCCGACAGATCGGCCTGGCCGACCACGCCTACGAGATCCAGCTCCTCTACGGGATGGCCGAACCCGTGCACGCGGCCATCAAGCGCCTGGGCTTGCGGCTGCGCGTGTACGGGCCGGTGGGCGAGCTCGTACCGGGCATGGCCTACCTCGTGCGCCGACTGCTGGAGAACACGTCGAACGAGAGCTTCGTGCGTCACCGCTTCGCGGAGGGCCGCGCCCTCGAGGCGCTCGTGGCCCCACCGGACGTCGCTCGTCTGCCCGGCCCCACCGAACCCCCGGAGGTTCCCGAGACCGACGCCACGCGGCCGTCGCCCTATGCACCGGAGCCCTTGCGGGAGTGGCGCCGTGGCTCTGCTCGAGCATCGTTCGCGGTGGCCATCGACAGCACCCGAGGCGACGTCGGGATCACCGTGCCGGCCCTGATCGATGGCGAGCTCGTCCACACCTCCGCCACCATCGCCTCGGTCGACCCCGCGCAGATCGACCGGGTGATCGCCACCTCGGCGGCCTGCACCGCCGCCGATGCCGACGCGGCAGTCGCCGCGGCTGGCCGCGTGGCACCCCGATGGCGCTCGACGCCTGTCGTCGAGCGGGCCGCCGTCTTGTTCCGTGCCGCCCAGTGGATGCGCCAGCAGCGCGACCGGATCGCCGCGCTCGAGTGCTTCGAGGCGGGCAAGCCCTGGGACCAGGCCGACGGGGATGTCTGCGAGGCGATCGACTTCTGCGAGTACTACGGCCGGGAGATCCTGCGGCTCGCCGACGGTGCCGCCCACCTCGTCCAGTCGCCGCCGGGGGAGCGCAACCGCCTCACCTACCAGGGCAAGGGTGTCACCGCGGTGATCTCACCGTGGAACTTCCCGCTGGCGATCCCCTGCGGCATGACCGTCGCCGCCCTCGCGGCGGGCAACCCGGTGATCCTCAAGCCGGCGGAGCAGACGCCCGGCGTTGCGTGGCGGCTGGCGGAGGCGCTGCTGGCAGCAGGTGCACCTCCCGGGGTGTTCCAGCTCCTTCCGGGTCCGGGCGAGACCGTCGGCGCGCGGCTCGTCGCCCACCCCGAGGTAGCGGTCATCGCGTTCACGGGGTCGCGGCCGGTGGGCCTCGGGATCTACGCGGCCGCCGCGGTCACCCACCCCGGGCAGCGCCACATCAAGAAGGTCGTGTGCGAGCTGGGGGGCAAGAACGCGCTGATCATCGACGCCGATGCCGACCCCGACCAGGCGGTGCCCGCCGTCGCCTACAGCGCGTTCGGCTACGCCGGCCAGAAGTGCTCGGCCGCGTCCCGCGTGATCGTGCACGACGCGGTCTACGACCAGGTGATGGAGCGGCTCGTGGGGTGCTCACGCGAGCTGCTCGTCGGACACCCGGCCACGCCGGGTGTGCAGGTAGGCCCACTCATCGACGCAGACGCTCACGATCGGGTGTGCCGCTACGTGGAGCAGGCACCGTCGCAAGGCACGGTGCTCCTCGCGCGCACTGATGTGCCATACGGCGGCTGGTTCGTCGGCCCCACGATCGTGGCCGTCGACGATCCCCACGCCCCGATCGCCACCGAGGAGATCTTCGGCCCGGTGCTCACGATGTTGCGGGCCACCGACTTCGACCACGCGCTCACGCTGGCCAACGACACCGACTACGCACTCACCGCCGGCGTGTTCTCCCGCTCACCGGTGCACCTCGAGCGGGCCGCCGCCGAGCTGCGCGCCGGCAACGTCTACCTCAACCGGGCCATCACCGGCGCGGTGGTGGGCCGCCAGCCCTTCGGTGGCTACGGCATGAGCGGCGCCGGCTCCAAGGCCGGCGGACCCGACTACCTCCACCACTTCCTCGACCCCCGCGTCAGCACCGAGAACACCCTCCGCCAAGGCTTCGCCCCGGAGGACTAGAGCACCGGATTGTCGGTGGCCTCGCCGGTCTGCACGCGCCACAGGGCGGCGTAGAGACCGCCGGCCTCGACCAGCTCCTCGTGGGTGCCGGCCTCGATCACCTCGCCGGCTTCGAGCACGTGGATGCGATGCGCGTGGCGCACGGTGGAGAGGCGGTGGGCGATCACGATCGTGGTGCGGTCGGCCGCCACGCGGGCGAGCGAGCGCTGGATGGCGGCTTCGGTCTCGTTGTCGACGGCCGAGGTGGCTTCGTCGAGCACCAGGACGGCGGGGTCTCGCACGATGGCGCGGGCGATCGTGAGGCGCTGGCGCTGCCCGCCGGAGAGCTTCTGGCCGCGCTCGCCGACGATCGTGTCGTAGCCATCGGGGAGCGTCTGGATGAAGCTGTGGGCCTCGGCGAGGGTGGCCGCCCGCACCACGTCGTCCATGGTGGCGCCGGGGCGCCCGTAGGTGAGGTTCTCGCGCACGGTCCCCTGGAACAGGAACACGTCCTGGCTCACGAAGCCCATCGCGCCGCGCAGCGATCCCCAGGTGAGGTCCTTGGTGTCGACGCCGTCGAGGAGCACCTGGCCGCTCGTCGGCTCGTAGAGCCGGAGCAGCAGCTTCACGATCGTGCTCTTCCCGGCGCCGGTGGCACCGACGATGGCGTGGGTCTCGCCGGCAGGGATGTCGAGGGTGAGGCCCTTGAGCACCTCGCCGCCGGCGCCGTCGCCGTACGCGAACCGCACGTCGAGGAACTGCACGTGGCCGGCCACCGGCGCTGGTAGGGCGCGGGTGCCCGGTTGGATCGACGACGTCACCTCGAGCAGGCCGAAGATGCGGCGGCTCGACGCCATCGCCCGTTGGTAGAGGTCGAGCATCTCGCCCAGCCGGGTGAGCGGCCACAGCAGCCGTTGGGTCATGTACACGAGCGTGGAGAACAGCCCCAGCTCGAGCGTGCCGTTGAGCGTGGCGTGACCCCCGACGACGAGCGTCATCGTGAACCCGGCGAGGATCGCCATGCGGATGAGCGGGATGAACGCGCTGGAGTAGCGGATCGCGTCGGCGTTGGCCGTGGAGTAGGCGAGGCTGTCGACCGCCACGCGGTCTACCTCGCGGTCCTCGGCGTTGAACGCCTTGATCGTGGCGATGCCGCCGAGGTTGTTCGTGAGGGTGTCGGCGATGCGTCCGGCGGCCGCACGCACCGCGTCGTAGCGCTTCTCGAGGGTCCGCTGGTACCGCAGCGACCCGAGGACGATCACCGGGATCGGCAGGAACGCGAGGAGGGCGAGCACAGGCGAGATGACGAAGAACGTCACCCCGACGAGCGCCACGTTCGCCGCCGTGAGGATCAGCTCGTTCGCACCCATGTCGAGGAAGCGCTCGAGCTGGTTGACGTCGTCGTTCAGCACGGCCATCAGCCCGCCCGAGGAACGATCCTCGAAGTACGCGAGCTCGAGGTGCTGCACGTGGGCGTAGGCCTCCATGCGGGTGTCGTGCTCGATCGACTGTGCGAGGTTCCGCCAGGTGATGTCGGCGATGTAGTCGGTGATGGACTCCGCGACCCACACCGCCACCGTGATGACCGCCAGGATCGTGAGCTGGTCGAAGCGGTCCTCGACGCCGAACAGGCGGCCCACGAACGAGCGTCCCGACGGGTTGGCGACCACGTCGACGGCGGCCCCGATCAGGATCTCGGGTGCCACATCGCAGATCTTGTTCAGCACGGAGAACACGCTGGCGAAGATCACGCGGCCCCGATGGCGCTGAGCATGTCGCCACAGCTGGCGCAGCGGGGGAGTGGCCGAGCGAGGCACGGCGTTGCTGTCGGAGCCGATCGGGAGCGCGGTGTCGGTCATCGTCAGCGGCGAGCTGACCTGCGGCGCTCCGGTGCCTGGTCGGCGTCGTCGATCACCTGGGCGACGAGCGGCAGCACCCGGTGGCGCACCTGCTCGCTCAGCGCGATCTGCGTGGTCGTGCGCACGATGCCCGGCACCTCGAGCACCCGTCCGAGCACGAACTGGAGGTGCGCGTTCGTGCGGGCGACCACGCGGCAGTGCAGGTCGCCCTGGCCGGTGGTGGCGTGCGCTTCGAGGACCTCGGGGATGCTCTTCAAATGGGTGATGACGTCGTCGAGCCGCCCCTGGGCGATCTCGAGCATCACGAAGGCGAGCACCTCGTAGCCCATCGCCTGCAGGTCGAGGTCCGGGTCGAACCCGCTGATGATGCCGCGCTTCTGGAGCTTGTCGAGGCGAGCCTGTACGGTTCCCCGCGCGACACCGAGCTGACGGGCGAGCTCCATCACCCCGGCTCTCGGGGTCTCGCACATGGCTTGGATGAGCTTGGCGTCGAGGGTGTCGATTCCGCTGGGCAACATGAGCAGGATGTCTAGCACACGGGGGCAGACGCTGCACAAGATGCTCAGGTAATCCTCGTTTGCTTGACGTTCCTCACCGCATGGTCTGTGCTGGGGGCGCAAGACGTCCAATCGCGCGGAGGATCTCATGTCGCTCACCACCGAACCGAGGATCGACGCGTTCCGGTCGCGGGTCGACGACCTCGTCGCGCGCCATCCCGTCGTGCACGACAACCGCTACACGCGCTGGTTCTCGCTCGGCGAGGCGGGTCGGGGGGAGGTCCGCCACCTCACCGTGCAGTTCTCGGTGTTCAGCCACCTCTTCGTCGAGGCACAGCTCCGCAAGGTCATCAACGCCGCCGACCTCGACACCTATCGCACCGGCAAGGAGATCCTCCTCAACGAGCTCGGCGTGGTGTTCAACGCGGGCCGGCGCGGCGGGTCGGTCGACGCATCGGCTGACACCGATCCCGATCTCGTCGCCACCGAGGGCACGGTTGACGGGGGCCGCTTCCGCTTCGGTGCCGCGCACTTCGAGTGGTTGCTCCGCTTCGCCAAGCCCCTCGGTCTCGCCTTCGACGACGTCGGCAAGCGTCGCCACGGCACCGCTCCCACGCTGTTCTTCTGTGACGAGCTGCTCGAGGTGTACGGCTCAGACGACGCAGCCACGGCCGAGGGGGCCAGCTACGCCGTCGAGCACTGGGCTGCCTCCGGCTTCTGGAAGGAGCTGATCGCAGGTCTCGAGGCGTACAAGGCCCGCGAGTGCCCGGAGCTGCCGCTGGCCTTCTGGACCTGGCACGACAAGGTGGAGGATCAGCACGCGGCGCACACGGCCGACGAGCTCGTCGAGGCTTATGGGCAGCCGTGGTTCGACGAAGAGCGGTTCCTGGCCGGAGCCACGCGCATGCTCGATGGCGTGCAGGTCTTCTGGGACGGACTGTGGGCCGACCACGAGGCGGGAGTGGAGCGATGACCTCCGTTGCGGGATCGGCGACACCCGAGGCCGAGGCCGAGGCCACCTGGCCACCGGCTCCCAACCTGGGCGGCATCGACCACCTCGAATGGTGGGTCGGCAACGCGCGGGCCTTCACGGCGTTCCTCGCGTCCGCGTTCGGCTTCGACGTGGTGGCCTACGCCGGGCCGGAGACGGGCCGGCGCGACCGCGTCAGCTACCTGCTCCAGCAGGGCAAGGTGCGCTTCATGGTGTCAGGCGGGCTCAGCTCCGACAGCCCCATCGCCGACCACGTCCTCGTGCACGGTGACGGGGTCCGGGACATCTGCTTCCTCGTCGACGACGTCGAGGCCGCCTTCGCCGCGGCGGTCGCGCGCGGGGCCGTGTCGCAGCGCGCGCCCGCCACGGACACCGACGAGCACGGGGTGATCCACCACGCTGCCATCCGTGCGTACGGTCAGACCGTCCACACCTTCCTCGACCGCAGCCACTACCAGGGCCCGTTCGCGCCGCAGTTCGAGCTCACCGACCTCACCCGCCCCGTCGGTCCGGAGGTGGGGATCAGCCGGCTCGACCACGTCGTGGCAAACGTCGAGCAAGGTCGACTCGACGAATGGGTCGGCTACTACGAGGACGTCCTCGGGTTCGACCAGCTCACCCACTTCAGCGAAGACCAGATCTCCACGGAGTACTCGGCGCTGATGTCCACCGTGGTGTGGAACCACGACCAGGTCGTGCTGCCGATCAACGAGCCGGCGCAGGGCCGCCGCAAGAGCCAGATCGAGGAGTACCTCGACTTCTACGGCTCCCCGGGTGTCCAGCACATCGCGCTCCACACCGAGGACATCGTGGCCTCGGTCCGGGCGCTGCGGGCGCGCGGTGTCCGCTTCATGGAGGTCCCGGCCGAGTACTACGTCGAGGCGCGGACGCGGCTGACCGACGTGGAGCTGCCGTGGGACACGTTGGCGCCGCTCGGGATCCTGGTCGACCGAGACCACGACGGGCATCTCCTGCAGATCTTCACCGAGACGCTCACGGATCGTCCCACCGTCTTCTTCGAGATCATCCAGCGTGAGGGCGCGCGGGGGTTCGGTGAAGGCAACTTCAAGGCCCTGTTCGAGTCGATCGAGCGGGCACAGTCCCGCCGGGGCAACCTGTAGCGTCGATCAAGAGGGGGAAGCCTGATGGACGGCCTGCCGCAGTGGGTGCGAGGGGTGACGAGCCGCCAGGCCCACGTCGGGCTGCCACCAGGGACGGTGGAGGAGGAGCACGGGCGCTCCGGCTTCTATGGCCCCGCCAGCCACCTCTACCGGCTCCACGCGCCGACCGACTGGACGACAGTCGAGGGCCCCGCGGCCCATCATGCCTACGACACCGGCCGCCTCTCGGGCGACGCGGATCTCTGGCCCACGCTCCTCCTCGGCAATCACCAGACATCGATCGCGTTCTTGCGCGTGGCGGTGGGGGGTCGGCCGGAGTTCCTCCGCGATGCCGATGGCGACCAGCTCTTCTTCGTGCACTCGGGTGCGGGCGTGCTGCGCACCGAGTACGGCCCGCTCACCTACCGGATGGGCGACTACCTGATCGTGCCGCGCGGCACCACCTATCGCGTCGAGCCCTCTGAGGTCACCGAGCTCCTCGTAGTCGAGGCGTACGAGTCGCGCTTCCGGCTCCCCGACCGCGGGATGCTCGGGCGCCACGCGCTCTTCGACCCCGCCGTGATCGAGGTGCCCGAGGCCGAGGCCATCGACGAAGCTGGTGAGTTCACGGTGGTGGTCAAGCGGGGAGGGCACGACACGCGCATCACCTACCCGTTCCATCCGTGTGACGTGGTCGGGTGGAAGGGTGATGTGGCCCCGATGCGCCTCAACGTGGACGACATCCGCCCCGTCACCTCCGCGCGCTACCACCTGCCCCCGTCGGCCCACACCACCTTCGTCGCGGACGGGTTCGTGATCTGCACCTTCGCGCCGCGCCCCCTCGAGGACGACCCGGAGGCGCTGCGGCTCCCGTTCTTCCACCGCAACGTCGACTACGACGAGGTGATCTTCTACCACCGAGGCGAGTTCTTCTCGCGGGCCGGGATCGCCGAGGGCATGGTCACGTGGCACCCGTTCGGGCTGCACCATGGGCCCCAGCCGGGGGCGCGGGCTCGTGACGCCGCAGCGGCGGCCAACCCCACCGGCGAGCGCAGGATGGCTGACGAGGTCGCCATCATGATCGATGCTCGGCACCCGCTCCTCCCGGGTGAGGCGGCCAAGGATCTCGACGTGGAGGGCTACGCGCGCTCGTGGCGGCCTGACGCGTGAGGCTGGCTCGGTATCGATCAGGGCGCGACGGGCACGTGCACGTCGGCGGCGTCGTCGTCGTCGAGGGCGACGACGACGATCTAATCGCCTCACTCGGTTCGGGGGTGGGGCGCGAGGGCCAAGAGCTCCTCCTCGAGCTCGCGATGGCACGGGACCTGAGCCAGCACGACTGCGGCGAACCAGAGCCCCTCGAAGACGTGCAGCTGCTCGCACCCATCCCCGAGCCCCCGTCGATCCGGGACTTCTACGCCTTCGAGGCACACGCCGCCACGGCGCGCCAGAGCCGCGGTCTGGCGATGGAGCCCGACTGGTACGAGCTGCCCGTCTTCTACTTCACCAACCCTGCCGCGGTGGTCGGCCCCGACGATGTGATCCGCATGCCGCCCACCGACGAGCTGGACTACGAGCTGGAGGTGGCCGCGGTGATCGGCGTGGAGTGCGCCGACCTCGACCCGGCGGATTGGTCCGACGTCGTTGCCGGCTTCACGGTGATGAACGACTGGTCGGCTCGCGACCTGCAACGGCGAGAGATGGCGCTGGGGCTGGGTCCGGCCAAGGGGAAGGACTTCGCCACCGCGCTCGGGCCCTTGCTGGTCACCCCCGACGAGCTGATCGGTGCGGCAGGCGCGCCTTCGGGAGCGATGACGGCCTCGGTGAACGGCGTGGAGTGGAGCCACGGCGAGCTGGGCGATCTGCACTTCGGGTGGGGCGAGCTGCTCGCTCACGCATCGCGCTCCACCCGCCTGCGCCCCGGAGATGTCATCGGGTCGGGCACGGTTGGCACCGGGTGCATCCTCGAGCTCGGGCTCGTCCACGGACGCGACCGCTTCCCCTGGCTGCGGCCAGGCGACGAGGTCACCCTCGCGGTCGAGGGCATCGGATCGCTCACGAACCAGGTCGTGTGATCGGCGGTCCCCGACGCATCCGCGGCTGCAGAGCGTCGGAGGGCCCCTGCTATGGTCTCCCCCTCACGGGCGATTAGCTCAGTCTGGTTAGAGCGCCTGCTCGACACGCAGGAGGTCGAGGGTTCGAGTCCCCCATCGCCCACCCAGAGCCCGTCACGAGAGGCCCGCGAGGGCCTCTCGTCGCGCTCAGGCCCGTGCGGCGGCGCAGTCCTCCACGGACCGCAGCTCATAGGGCACCTGAGCGGCCGCGAGTCCTGAGCGAAGTCCGCGCAGCCACCCGGCCAGGAGCGTGATGTCGATCCTCAGCTCGTCGTCAGAGCTGACGCCCTTGGTCGGTTGGAGGCGGGCCAGCTCCTCGAGGAGCGTGTCTGACAGGGTGCTCCCGATCTCGACCAGTGCGTCGCGGTACATGACCTGGACCCGCGCACGGTTGCCGCCGTCAAGGGGTTGGGCATGGAGCTCCTCGACGATGGCGTCGATCATCCCCGCCAGACGAAGGACCTTGCCCGGCGCGACCACATCACCAGCGGTGGCACGGTCGATCACGGCTGGTTGCACCTCAGCAGCTCCGCATGTCCGGGGCATCGTCGGGCTCCACCTCGCGGACCTGAACGTTGACCTTCTCGTACGAGCGTCGACCGGCCCGCACCGCATCCAAGGCCCGAACGGCCATGGAGTCGCGCATCCCGCTGGAAACCGGTGCAGGAAGGGCGATCCGGACTCGCAGCTGGGGCCAATCGAGCTCGATCGCACAGGCAACCTTGGATGGGTCGATGCCGGCGGCGTCGAGCAGCGGTGTGCAGCGCCGCCGGATGTCGGCGATGAGCGGCTCGTGGGACAGGGTCACGGCCTGCTCGCACGTGTCGGCCACCGACAGGTCGTCGACCCGCGCCGTGATCCAGGCATCGAAGGGGTCGAGGATGCTGGAACCCTGCTCGACGACGGGAACGCCCGCCCGGATCGCACACGCGACGCCGGACTCGTCGTCCGACGGGTGGGGGCGGATGTGGTGCCGCACCACGAGGGCCACATCGATCGGTCCCTCCAGGGGGCAATCGTTCGGGTCGACCACCCCGCGACAGGGGAACGGCGCCTCGCCGTCCTCGTGGCACCGCTGCACGCGGTGCCCGCGTGCCTCGAGCTCGGAGATGGCCACTCGGGCATCGCCGCGTCGGTTCTCCAGAGCCAGGACGTCCAGGTGTCGAGCCATGGGGTGATCCTCCGCGGCGGAGACCCATCCGGGCAGGGCCACCCGACCCTCGCCGATGGGACCAAGGTCCCTGTCCTTGTCGGGAGCCGAGCTCCGTCCGGTGCTGCTCCCAGATGGGAGCGCGCACGGGAACTAGCGTCGACGCGCCATGGCTCCCACGACCCTCGTCCTCGTCGACGCTGGCATGGTTGCCGGGTATCGGCGCGCCACGTTGTCCCTCTCGCAGCT
Source organism: Microthrixaceae bacterium (assembly GCA_052386335.1). GTDB lineage: Bacteria > Actinomycetota > Acidimicrobiia > Acidimicrobiales > VFJN01 > VFJN01. The sequence goes on along the minus strand of JBQTKH010000015.1, from coordinate 13,499 downwards.
TCACCAAGCCCTCGTCCACCTCTACCGCCAGCATCCTGACGCGCTCGTGGCCGTCCTCGCCGACCCGTCGCTGAAGTGGGATCTGGCGGGGCCCGAACAGGCGGCCTTCGAGGGCGACATCATCGCCCAGGCGATCGTGTGCGCCCCTGCGGGCGCGCTCGACGGCACGCTCGGCTTTCTTGAGCGAGCCGCCCACCGCGCGTTGGCGGCGGGTCACGACGTGGTGGTCTTCACGGACCGGGCGCTTCCAGGCGTGGCCCTGGGTCGGCTGCGCAACGAGGGCGGGCGGTGGCTCTGGGACATGGATGGCACCCGCACGATCGACGCCGCCGATGTGCCCGCTCCCGCCTCAGTCGCTGGGCGCCGGCGCCGGTCGCGGTAGCAGGGCGTCGATGTCGACCCGGCGGCGTCTGGCGGTGGTCGTGCTGCTGCTCGTGCTCACCTTGGTGGGGTCGGCTGCTCCCGTCGAGGCTGCGCTGATCCAGGACGCGCCCTCGACGACGGGCGTTCCCGCGCCCGACATCATCCCGAGACCCGACTCGGGTGAAGCCCCGACCGAGGCGGGTGACCGTGGCGGCGCGCTGCAGCTGCTCGTGCTCGGGGTCGTCGTGATCGCGCTGAGCGGTGGCGTGGTGCACGTCGTGCGTCAGGCCCGTCGGGCGGGCTCGTCCCCGCCGTAGCGCGCGGCCGCGCCTGATCAGGCGCGCAGTGGCTTGCGACGACGCGAGGTCGGCGAGTCGTCTGGCTCGAGCTCCGGCAGCGGCGACTCCTGGGTGAGGTCGTCGTCCTCGGCTCGAGCAGAGGTGACCGCTGGACGGGGAAGGGGCTTGGCAAAGGGCTTGCGGGCCTCGCCGGTGCCCTCGGCCAGCCCGGCCCGTTCGAGGGCCTCCTGCAGCTCGCGCAGGGTGGACTGCAGGGCGGCTCGGTCGACGCGCTGGTTCTGGACGACGAGCATGCCCACGCCGAGGACGACGAAGCAGAGCCCGGCCACGCCCCCGGAGAGCAGGTACGGGAACTGGCTCGGCACGCGATCGACGCTGGCGGCGCCGTTCCAGCCGAGGAACACGAGCAAGAACCCGATCGCGCACAGGCCCACGCCCAGCTGGCCGCCGAGGCGACTCCAGACGACCTTGGCCGCAGACGTTTCGGTGGTGGGGGTTTGGTTGTCCATCTCAGGCTCCCAGATAGGTCTCGCGGAGGTTGGCGTTGCGGATCTCGTCGCCGACGCCTGTGTAGATGAGGGTGCCCTTTTCCATGATCAGGGCTCGGTCGGCGTACGGCAGCACGCCCACGTTCTGCTCGACGATCATCACGGTGACGCCGTCGTCGTTGATGCGCTTCACGACCTCGAACACCGTCTTGGCCAGTGTGGGGCTCAGCCCCAACGAGGCCTCGTCGATGAGGAGGAGGCGCGGTCGTGACATCAGCGCCCGTCCGATGGCCAGCATCTGCTGCTCGCCGCCCGAGAGGGTGCCCGCCATCTGGGTGTGCCGCTCCTCGAGGCGCGGGAAGTAGTCGTAGACGAGCGCTCGCTGCTCGTCCATGACCTTGCTGTCTCGCCGCTGCACCCATGCCCCCATGCGGAGGTTGTCGGCCACCGACAGCCGCGGGAACACGCGGCGGCCCTCCGGTGACAGCGAGATGCCGTCGGCTACGAGGCTGGCCGGGGTGCGTCCGCCGATCTCCTGGCCGTCGAAGCGGATCGAGCCGCTGTCGGGGCTGAGCAGCCCGGCGATGGTGGCAACGGTCGTGGTCTTGCCCGCCCCGTTGAGGCCGAAGAGCACGGCCGTCTCGCCCTCCTCCACCTCGAAGGAGATGCCGAGCAGCACGGGGAAGCCATAACCGACGGTGAGGTTCTCCACCTCGAGCAGGGCCATCAGAACACCTCGTCGGGGTCGTCGCCGAGGTAGGCCCGCACGACCTCGGGGTGGCGGCGCACGTCGTCGGGCAAGCCCTCTGCCAGGACCTCGCCGAAGTTGAGGCAGTACATGTAGTCCGAGATGCGGGTCACGAGCGGGACGTGGTGGTCGATCATGACGATCGTCAGCTCGAACTCCTCACGCAGCTTGAGCAGCAGGTCGCCAAGGTCTTCGGCCTCCTCCGGACCCATGCCGGAACCGGGCTCGTCGAGCAGGAGGATGTCGGGGTCGGTGGCCAGCACAGCGGCGAGCTCGAGGCGCTTGAGGATGCCGTAGGGCAGGCCCTGCACCCGTGTGTTCTCGAGGTGGGCGAGGCCCATCAGGTCGAGGATGGCGCGGGCCCGCTCGGTGATGTGCTTCTCCACCTCGAAGGTGCGCGGCGTGCCGAAGATGCCGGCGAGCGGGTCGTAGTCGACCTCGAGATGCTGCGCGGTCTTCAGGTTCTCGCCGGCCGTCGAGCCCTTGACGAGGCCGACGTTCTGGAACGTGCGGCCCATGCCGAGGTTGGTGCGCTTGTGGACGGGGAGGTCGGTGACGTCCTGGCCCCGGTAGCGGACCCGCCCGGAGGTGGGGGCGTAGAAGCCGGTGATGCAGTTGAACAGCGTGGTCTTGCCCGCGCCGTTCGGACCGATGATCCCGACGATCTCCCACTCGTCGATGCGGAGGTTCACATCGCGGAGCGCTTGGACGCCGCCAAAGCGGATGGAGACGTCGTCGGTCTCGAGGAGCGTCACACGGGCGTCGTCGGCGGCTCCAGCCGACAAGGTGTCAGGCGCGGACATCGGTGTTCTGCACCTCCTTGTCGGCCTTCACGAACCGGAAGGGGCCGCCTCGCAGCCACCGACCGAGCGCGTCGGTCACTTGGCCGAACCCGCCGGGGAACAGGGTGATGGTGACGAGGAGCAGGAGCGGTCCGAGCACGAGTGGGAGGACCTCGGCGGTGAGACTGATCGGCTTGGTCTCGAAGAGGTTCTGAACGTGGAGGATCTCGAGGAGCTCACCATTTCGAAGCAGCGCGAAGAAGGCGGAGCCGACGATGACGCCGGCTCGGTTCCTCAACCCGCCGATGACGGTCATCATGATGAAGACGAGCGCGAGCCGGAAGTCGAACGGGTTGGCGACGACGCTCGTGTTGCGGTGGGCCAGGAGCGATCCGCCCAGGCCGGCGAACAGGCCCGACACCGCAAAGGCGAGCACCGTGTAGGCCTTGACGTTGATGCCCCAGGTGGCCGCGACACGCGGGTTCTCCCGAAGGGCGAGGAGCGCCCGCCCGCCCTTGCTCGCGATCAGGCGCCAGTCGAGGAAGACCACCAGGCTGAGCACCAGCAGGCAGAGGTAGTAGTACCGGAAGTCGCTCTCGAAGCCGACAGGTCGCGGTGCGTCCTGGCCGGCGGTCCCGCCCGTGAGGGACTCGACCTGGAAGATGCTCTCCTGCGTCATGATCCCGTAGCTCAAGGTGATGAGCGCGAAGTAGAGCCCAGTGACGCGCAACGACACCGCACCCAGCAGCGCAGCCTGGGCGGCGCCCACGAGCGCGGCGACAAGGGCGGCAATCCAGAACTCCTGGCCCATCTCGGTGACGACGTAGGCCGAGGTGAAGGCCCCGATGCCGACGAAGGCCTGGTGACCGAGCGAGATCGTGCCCACGTAGCCGATGAGCACGTTCAGCGAGAGCCCGATCACCGCGAAGATGACAGCTTCGCTCGCGGCGTTGGCCTCGACGCCGCCCACCGTGAACGGCGACAGGATGTTGGTGGGGTAGAGGAACACGCCCCAGAAGAGGAGTGACCCCACCGCGATGCGCCCGGCGCGGCCGGCGGTGGTGAGTCGGGGGGGCGCGGCGGCAACGGCAGTGGCTGCCGCCGCGGCCGCGTCGGCTCTGGCCTGGACCTCATCGGGAAGCGCGTAGAGCTCGTCTTCGTCGATGGTCATCAGGTGCGCCCCGCGAACAGACCCTGGGGCCGGATGAGCAGCACGGCCAGCAACACGAGGAACACGGAGACGAACGAGGCGCCCTTGATCGAGTCGAACGTGCTGAGGCTGCCTAGTGCCTGCAGCACACCGACGAGGATCCCTCCGGCGGCCGCCCCCTGGAGGCTCGAGATACCACCCACGATCGCAGCGGTGAAGCCTGGGATGAGGACAGCGGTCGTCATCAGCCCGGGACTGAACTGGTTGCCTCCCACATAGAGCAGGCCAGCCGCTCCCCCGAGCAGTGAGGCGAGCCCCCAGGTGATGGTCGAGATGCGGCGCACGCTCACGCCGACCAGCTCGGACGCCACCGGCTCTTGGCTGGCGGCGAGGACGGCGAGCCCGAGCGGTGAGCGAAAGAAGAGGAACAGGAGCGCCGCAGCGATCGCGAGCACCGCCAAGGTGATCAGGTGCTGGTCGGACACGTCGACGCCGAACGGGGTGACGCGGTTCAGACTGCCGGGGCTGCTGATGATGCTGTCGAAGAATCGCAGTGGGTTGTCCTGCGTTCTCCAGAACTGGATGCCGAGGGTCAGCAGCGCCACCCCAGCGGTGGCCACGAGGAGCGTGACGCGCGGGGCGTCGAAGAGCGGTCGGATCACGAGACGTTCGGTGAGGAGCCCCATCCCAACTGCCGTGGCCAGGCCCACGATCAGCCCGAGGCCATAGGGCAAGTGGAAGATCGAGAACGCGATGTACGCGCCGTAGATCGCCATCGTGCCGAACTCGCCCTGGGCGAAGTTGAACACGCCGCTCGCCTTGTAGACGAGCACGAGCCCGATCGCGACGAGGCTGTAGATCGCCCCGTTGATGACACCGAGGACGAGGACGCGGCTCAGATCGCTGAGCTCGATGGCGAGGAGCATCGGACTAGAAGCCGCTGACGAAGGTGGCGGTGGTCTTGAACTTCTGGGTGGCGCAGTCCGCTTGGAGGACGTGGACCTGGGCGCCGCCGAAGTGGCTTCGTGGGGAGTACTTCACCGGCGGGTACACCCCGCCAGCGAAGCTCTGGCCCCCCTCGATGGTGGTCACGAAGCTCTGGCGGCTCATGTCCTTGCCCGCTGCGTCGAACATGGTCTTGAGCTGCTTGCTGAGGCCCCACAGGGCCAAGCCGAGGTCGTCCCCCTGCTTGCCCTTCTGCGACTGGTAGGCCTGCTGGTACCCGGGGTCGATCTGATTGATCACGTCGAGCTGCGGGAACGGGCTGAGGAAGATGGCCTTGTCGACGCCGCCTCGGCCTTGGCAACCGATCGTCGCGACCGTGGCCAGGCCGCTCGTGATGCCCGGGCCGATGAACTGCGGGTTGTAGGTGACCGGGAGTCCGGCGGCCGTGTAGAGGAACGTGGTCGGGCTGGAGAGGAAGTAGATGACCTCGGCCCCGCTGTCGGCCATGTTGCTCGCGATCGTGCGGCCGTCGTTGGCGCTGGCGCTCTTGGCGATCCGTTGGTCGTAGACGATCTCGAATCCGGCGTCCGTGAACGACTTCTTGATGCTGGCGTAGGCGTCGTTGAAGGAGCCCGAGTCGGCGACCGCGATGCCGACCTTCTTGCCGGGAAAGCGCTTCTGCACGAGCTGGGTGAGCATCGGGGACTGCTGGGCGTAGGTGGTGGACAGCGCGAAGTACGAGCGCAGGCTCGCCAGTCCCTCCTCGTTCACTCCCGCCGACAGGTACGGAACGCCCTTGCCCTGGGCGTACTTTGCGCAGGCCGTGATCTGGTCGGCGCCGCCGCCGCCGATGATGAGGAACACCTTCTCCTGCTCGACCATCTTCTTGCACTCCTGCACAGCGGTGCCAGGCTCGAACTTGTCATCGTGGAAGAACACCTTCACGGTGCGACCGAACACCTTGCCCCCAGGTGTGTTCCAGTAGATGTCCTTGCCCTCCTCGAAGCTGCTCTGCGCGATCGGTGCCGCGCCGGTGACCGGAGCGTGGATGCCGATCCGGATCTCGGTGTCGGTGATGCCGGTGCGATCGCCGGCCGCCCCGCCGGTGGTGCCGCCTGCAGCAGCGCCAGCGGCACCTCCGGTCGTACCGCCCGTTGCAGCGCCGGTGGCGCCCCCGGTTGTTCCTCCGGTGGTTCCTCCCGTCGTGCCGTCGCTTGCCTCAGCGCCCCCGCCGATCACCTCACCGGTGAGCGGATCGATCACTTCACCGGTCTCGGGGTCGATGGCCCCCGCGCCCGCGCCACCCGCCGCCACCTGGGCCACGTTGGGCTTCTGGCCGCACGCGGCCGCCAGGAGGAGCAGTGCCATGAAGAGCGCGACGGATCGAGAACGGGTGCGGTGCATCACGAGGTCTCCAGGGAGCTGGGGGGTCGGTGGGTGCTGCCGACGCTGGCCCGGGCAGCAAGTGCCCGGCTCACCCCGCGCTGGCGCGTGGCCGCGGCGGGCTCGCCCGCTGGGCCGAGGGAATAGGTGAGCAGGCCGAGCAGCACCACGAACAAGGGGACGGCGAGCGCGAGCCCGCCGGGGAAGTTGCCGAGCACGTTGGGCTTGCTGATGGCGATTGGGCGAGGAGCCGCGGGAGGCGCGTTCTGCGGTGTCTCGCCGGGCGGTGGGGAGCTGACCGGCGGGAGGTCGCCCGTCGAGACACCGCCCCCGCCGAACGATGGGCCGCTGAACCCGTCGGAGCCCGTATCGGTGAAGCCGGCGTCCGTGAAGCCGCCGTCGGTGACCTCGGGTTCGGTTGTGGTGGTGCCATCAGCGGGCTGATAGGCGAGCGTGACGACGATTGCGCCGTCGCCGCTGGTGGCGAACACCGTCTGGAACCCGTCGGGATCCTCGACGTCCTCGACCAGCACCACGCCGTCCGCCACGAGGGTGCCGTTGGGGTCGACCCAAGCCTGGCCGATGGCGAGGAGGTCGAAGCTCCAGGTGCCGTCAAGTGCGCGCTCGCCCCTGGCGGAGGCGACCGAGCAATCGAACTTCGGTCGGTTCTCCCACACACCGTTCTCCTGGCCCACCCAGAACTCCGTGATCGGACAAGCGACGATCTTCGCTGCCTCACCGTTGAAGCCCGCTGCAGGGGCGGCTGCCTCCTTGATGGTCAGCGTGAAGGAGGAGATCTCGTCGCCGGGAGCCGCGTCAGGCAGGATCCCGATGGCGGCGATGCGGTCGGGCTCACCGTTGAGGGCGCCCACGGCCAGTGTGCCTGCGGGTACGCCTGGGGGCGGCGGGATCGTGATGTTGCCCGTCGGGCCTGCAGTGGCGTGGTTCTGCGAGTGCCACCATCCCCACTTGTCGACCGTCGCGCCGGAGGCGGAGATGCCGTCGCCTGGCCCCGCTTGGGCGCCGCCCATGAACAGCCCGGCGGCCAGCGCCGCGGTGGCCATGGCGAGCAGGGCACGCCCTGCGGGGCTGCGAAGCCGGCGTCTCACGGTCGTGGTCCTTTCGCGAAGCATGGTGGGTTCGTGCAACTTATCGACAGCGGCGGCAGAGGGTCGGTCAGCGGGGGAGACCGAGCACACGTTCGCCGAGGATGTTCCTCAGGATCTGAGAGGTTCCCCCCATGATGGTGTATGCGGGGGCGTAGGCGACATTGCGGGACACTCGTCCACCGATCCCAGGGTCGGCGAGCATGGCGAGCGGGCCGACGGTGGCGGCGCAGAACTGGGCGATGCGCTGCTCGAGCTCGGTGCAGAAGGTCTTCGTGGCGGCGGAGAACTGCTTGGGCGCCTGGCCCATGACCTCGCGCAGCACGAGCAGGCGCCCGACCCGGTAGCCGGACTCGATCGCGGCGATCTCCTGACGGACGAGCGGGTTGCTCGTGTCGGCCAACGCGAGGCAGTCGTCGTAGAGCTTCCGGTTGGAGAGAAGCCGGTCAGGGCCGCCGCGCTCGTGCTCCATCTGGCGCATCACCTGGCGGAAGCTGCCGTTGAGCTCACCGACGAGGTTCGTCGCGGGCACGCGCACGTCCTCGAAGAACACCTCACAGAAGTGGTTGCTGCCGGTCATGTCCTCGATCGGCGTGATCGAGATGCCGGGGGAGCGCATGTCGACGATCAGCTCGGACATGCCCTGGTGCGCGGGCACGTCGGGGTCGGTCCGGCAGATGAGGTAGATCCAGTCGGCCGACAGCGCCCCGGAGTTCCAGATCTTCTGACCGTTCACCACGAAGTCGTCGCCGTCGCGGACCGCGCGGGTGCGGATCGACGCGACGTCGGACCCGGCGTCGGGCTCGGACATGCCGATGCTCCAGGCGGAGGTGCCGTCGAGGATGGCGGGTAGGTGCGTGGCCTGCTGCTCGGGGGTGCCGAACTGCAGAAGGGTCGGGCCCATCTGACGATCGGCGAACCAGGAAGTGGCCATCGGGGCGCCGGTGCTCAGCAGGGCCTCGTAGACGACGAAGCGCTCGAGAGGGGTGCGACCGCCACCGCCTACCTCGACGGGCCAGGTCATGCCCAACCAGCCCCGCGCCGCGAGCTCCAGCGAGAACGCTCGGTCAGGAGCAGCGATCCACGTGTCCTCCGTGAGCGCGGAGCGTGCCGCAGCTGCGCGCCCGACCTCGAGCGCCTCGGCGCGCAGGGCGCGGAGCTCGGGCGACAGGTCGAAGTCCACCGTCCGACGCTACCGGCGTCAGCGGGTCAGGACGATCTTGCCGAGCTTGCCTCCGGCCGAGAAGTGGTCGTAGGCCGCGGCCGCGTCGGCCATCGCGAAGGTGGCATGGACGGGCACCTGGATGGCCCCCGAGTCGAGCAGCGGGAGCACGTGGCGCTCGACGCGTCGGGCCGCGTCGGCCTTGTCCTCCAGTGACCGGGCTCGGAGCGTCGAGCCGTGGATCCGCGCCCGCTTCCCCATGAGCTCGAGCAGGTTCACCTCCGCCTTGGCTCCGGCCCCGACGCCGATCACGACGATGCGCCCTCGGGGAGCGAGCTCCCGAAGGTCGTCGGGCAGGTTCGGCGCGCCGATCAGCTCGAGCACCACGTCGAAGGGCCCCGATCCGACGAAGTCATCGGGCGCGATCACCTCGGTGGGGCCGATGGTGCAGATCAGGGCGAACACGTCGTCGCGCAGCGACTCGTTCCGCACCGTTGCCGTCACCCGGGCGCCAGCCGCGGCCGCGAGCTGAAGCGCCGCGAGTCCGACGCCACCGGCGGCGCCGTGCACGCACACGATCTCGCCCATCTGCAGGCCGCACTGCGTGAACAGCGCGTCGTGGGCCGTCGTGAACGCCTCGGGAAACCCGCCGGCCTCGCTCCAGTCGACGCCGTCGGGCACTGCAAGGAGGTGGCGCTCGTGGACGGTGGCGAGCTCCGCCTGGCCACCGCCGCCGACGACAGCCATGACGCGGTCGCCGAGGCCGAACCTGGTGGATCCGGGCCCGAGCCCGATCACCTCGCCCGCGAGCTCGAGGCCGGGGATGTCGACGGGCGAGCCGGGAGGTGGCGGGTACAAGCCCGCCACCTGCAGCCGGTCGGCGCTGTTGAGCCCGGCCGCTTGCACCTCGACCAGCACCTCGCCGACACCGGGCACCGGGTCGGGGTGCTCGCGCCACTCGAGCGACCCCTCGACGATCGTGACGGCGCGCACGGGGGGATCGCCGCTCAGCCGCGGTCGGCGATGGGCTGGTAGTCGCGCACGCCGACGCCCGTGTAGAGCTGGCGCGGACGGACGATCTTCTGGTCCTGCTCGAGCAGCTCCACCCAGTGGGCCAGCCAACCGGCCGCCCTCGGGATCGCGCACAGCTCGGTGATCATCTCGGTGGGGAAGCCCATCGCCTGGTAGATGAGGCCGCTGTAGAAGTCGACGTTGGGGTAGAGCTTGCGAGAGGTGAAGTACTCGTCGGAGAGCGCCACCTCCTCGAGCTTCAGGGCGATGTCGAGCAGCGGGTTCTTGCCCGTGATGGCGAACACCTCGTCGGCGGTGCGCTTGATGATCGTCGCCCGCGGGTCGTAGCTCTTGTAGACCCGGTGCCCGAACCCCTGGAGCCGGCCCTTCCCCGCCTTGACATCGTTGACGAACGCGGGGACGGCATCGATCGAGCCGATGCTCGTGAGCATGTGGATGACGGCCTCGTTGGCACCGCCGTGGCGAGGCCCGTACAGCGCGGCGGCGGCCGCCGCGGTGCTGACGTACGGGTCGGCGTGCGCCGAGCCGACGGTGCGCATCACCGTGGTGCCGCAGTTCTGCTCGTGATCGGCGTGCAGGATGAACAGCACGTCGAGCGCCCGGGCGAGCGCAGGGTTGGCGTCGTAGCGCGGCTCCGCGATCTTCCAGAGCATGGCGAGGAAGTTCTCGGTGAAGCTCAGCGAGTTGTCGGGGTACACGAAGGGCATCCCGACGCTGAACCGATGACAGGCTGCGGCCAGCGTGGGCATCTTGGCGATGAGGCGAACGATCTGCTTGTAGCGGTTGTCCGGATCGTGGATCTCACCCGCATCGGGGTAGAAGGTCGACAGCGCGGCGATGGCCGACACGAGCATGCCCATCGGATGGGCGTCGTGGTGGAAGCCTTCGAGGAAGCGCTTGCGCACGTTCTCGTGGATGAACGTGTGGTAGGTGATGTCCTTCACCCACACGTCCTGCTGCGCCTTCGTCGGCAGCTCGCCGTGGATGAGCAGGTAGGCGACCTCGAGGTAGGTGGACTTCTCGGCGAGCTGCTCGATCGGGTAGCCGCGGTAGCGAAGGATCCCGTTCTCGCCGTCGAGGTCGGTGATCGCGCTCGATGTGGACGCGGTGGTCATCAGCGCTGGGTCGTAGAACCACGTTCCCGGGAGCAGCTTGCGCCACGCCGAGGCATCGACCCCTCCGTTGATGATCGGTACCTCGACCGACTCGCCCGTGCGGTTGTCGGTGATCGTGATGCTCTCAGCCACGTCGAGGGAGACTAGCCAGCCGCCGAGCGCCCCCCATCCGTCGTCTCACATGGGCGTGTTGTCGTGCTTGCGAGCGATCAGGTGCTCCTGCTTCGAGGCGAGCATCTCGAAGGCGGCTGCCACCTCGCGCCGGGTGTCGGCGGGGTCGATGACCGCGTCGACGTACCCCCGCTCGGCGGCGACGTAGGGGTTGAGGAACCGGGCCTCGTAGTCCTCCTCGAGCTCGACTCGACGCTCGGGCGTCTCGCGGCGGTGCAGCACCTCGACGGCGCCCTTGGCGCCCATCACCGCGATCTCCGCCGACGGCCATGCGAGGTACAGGTCGTTGCCCATCGCTCGGCAGTCCATGACGATGTACGCCCCGCCATAGGCCTTGCGCAGCACCACGGCGACGCGCGGGACGGTGGCCCGTGCGTACGCGAATGCGAGCTGCGCGCCGTGGCGGATCATCCCGCGCCACTCGAGGTCCTTGCCCGGGTAGAAGCCGGGGGTGTCGATGAGGGTGAGGAGCGGGATGCCGAAGGCGTCGCAGAACGCCACGAACCGGGCGCCCTTCTGGGAGGCGGGGATGTCGAGGGTCCCCGCGATCGAGATCGGTTGGTTGGCGACGATGCCGACCGGGCGACCGCCGATCGTGGCGAGCGCGGTCACCAGGTTCGGTGCCCATCGCGCTCGGAGCTCGAGAACGTCGCCGTCGTCGACGATGGAGGCCGCCACGTCGCGCACGTCGTAGCCGCCTGTCGACGAGGCGGGCAGGCACGCCCCTGCCTCGGGGGTGGACCGGTCGACGGGGTCGGCGGTCCACCAACGGGGCGGCTCGGCGTCGACGTTCGACGGCAGGTAGGCGAGCAGATCGCCAAGGGCATCGAGAGCGGCATCGCGGTCGGCCACCACGAGCGACGCGACTCCCGTGGCCGTGGCGTGCACCCCCGCGCCGCCGAGCTCGGTGGCATCGGTGGTCTCGCCGGTGAAGGTCTCCACCATGCGGGGACCGCTCACGAATGCGTGGGCGTCCTCCGTCATCACCACGTGATCGGCGAGCCCCAGCAGCAGGGCCGGGCCGGACAGGACTGGACCCGTCGCCGCGAGCAGCACGGGCACCCGCCCCGAGCAGCGAGCGAGCACGGCCGCTGCCGTGCCCCAGCCGTGCAGTGCGCCCACGCCGTCGTTCACATCAGCGCCGCTCGACGCGATCAACCCGAGCAGGGGGATGCCCGCTTGGAGTGCATGCGCGGCCGCGGCGGCGAAGGTGTGGCCGTCCGCCTCGGAGATCGCTCCCCGGCGCTCGCCGCCGCTGACCTCCACGAGGACCACCTCGCGGCCCCCGATGACGGTGAGCTGGGCGGCAAGGGAGCCGGGATGATCGGCGGCGACGGGGAGCAGCGGGGACGCGGCGGGCATGTGCCCGTGCGACTCACCGGGGTGGCCGTTGGTTACCGGCCTCGAGGTTCTCGAACGACCGGGTGGACGCCATCGATCCCGGGCGCCTCCTCTGCCACGACGCGAACGACGATCTCGTGGAGGGCGCGGGCTGGCGCCGAGGGCAGTCCGCGGCGACGGGTGGCGAGGCCCACTGATCGCTTGGCCAGCCCATGCACGGCGACGCGCTCCCACGCGCCATCCAGCCACGGCGGCGCGGCCGTGGCGGGGACGATGGCGGCGCCGAAGCCCTGGAAGGCGAGGCTCGTGATGAGCCGAAGTCCGTCGACTTCGGCGAAGGGGCGCAGGGTGATGCCAGCGGCCGCGGCCTCGGTGTCGAGCTCGTCCCGGAAGGACGTGCCGATCGGCTCGAGGAGCAGGTCGTGGTCGGCCAGCTCGGCGAAGGTGATCGATCCCCGGCCAGCGAGGGGGTGGGTGGCGGGCGCGATGACGATGCGGTCCTCGTCGAAGAGGGGCTCTGTGGTGAGGTCGGGGTCGTTCACCGGGAGGTTCACGACCGCGAGATCGAGGCTGTTGCCGAGGAGCTGGGGGACGAGCGACGTGGTGGTGGCGTCGACGACGACGATGTGGATCCGGGGGTGTTCGGCGGTGACGCGCGCCAGCACCAGCGGCACCAGCCAGCGGCCGACGGTACCGATGCACCCGAGGCGCACGTGGCCGGACACCTCGTCGTGCAGCGCGGCGACATCGGCGGCGATCGCGACGACCTCGGCATTGATATGGCGGGCCCGGTCGACCACGACCTGCCCCTCCTCGGTGAGCGAACCGCTGGCCCGGTCGACGAGGGTGGCCCCGAGCTCCCGCTCCAGCCGGGCGATGTGGGTCGAGATGTTGGACTGGACCGTGTGGAGGGCCCGGGCCGCTGCCGAGAAGCTCCCGCCTTCGGCGACGGCGATCAGCGCGGTGAGCTGGCGGAGGTCCATCGCCAGCGATGATAGTCACTATCGCAAACAACTGTTTGACGGATTGCTCGCGTCTGCCTATGGTGGTGCTCACAAGAGGCAGCACCCACGGGTGCCCTCCAAGCGAGCAGAGGCCGGATCCCCCCTCCGGCCCGCCGCGATGAAGCGGAACGCCGACCCACCCCCCGGGTCGGCGTTTCCGCGTCAGCGCCCCGACATGCGGCTCCGGGCGTCGCTGCGCTCCTGCCTCCGCCTGTGCGGCGGGAGCGCAGTTCCGCTAGCTCCCGCCGGGACATGCGGCTCCGGGCGTCGCTGCGCTCCTGCCTCCGCCTGTCCGGCGGGAGCGCAGTTCCGCTAGCTCCCGCCGGGACATGCGGCTCCGGGCGTCGCTGCGCGCCAAGGGGGCTCCGCCCCCTTGGCATCACCGCCGTGCGGCTTCGCCGCGGACCAGT
>JBQTKH010000014.1:0-72262 GCA_052386335.1 Microthrixaceae bacterium | reverse complement strand
GATCGCCGGTCCCGGCACCACCGTCGCCCGCACCGGCCCCCGCGTCGAGGTGCGCACCGCCGCCCTGGTGCGGACCGCGGGGACGGCCGTCGGGGTCCGCACCGGCCTGGTCGGGGTGGGGGGAGGGGGCGTCATCGGCCCGGCGCTCGCGTTGGCCCTCAAGCTGCCGATGCCCCAGGCGATCGGGACGTCGTTGCTGGTGATCGCCATCAACTCCGCCGTGGCGTTGAGCGCACGCATCGCCACCACGAGCATCGAGTGGAACGTCACGGTCCCCTTCACCGTCGCGGCGATCGCGGGGGTACTTACCGGCGGCAGGATCGCCGATCGCCTCGATCCGGAGGGGAGCCTCCGCTGGTTCGCGGCGCTGCTCGTGGCCGTGGCGGCCTACACCGCGCTCCGAGCCGGCGCCGCCCTCATGGGCTGATCACCGGTCACCCATCGACGGTGGCAACGCCGCTCGGTCGCGATCTTCGAGGTAGGCGCGCCAACCGCCATGGCCGGTGATGTCGGTTGCTTCGGCCAACCCATACGGCTCACAGATGAAGCCGCGCACCCATCGACCGCCAGTGAGCTCGACTGAGCCGATCCCCAAGGGCCGAGCCACGCCGGCTGTGAGCGCTCCGAGCGCTGCGTCATCCAGGCTCCACACCTCCACCGGCATCTCCACTCCACCGTTGCCCACGCGTTCGAGACCGGGCCGCGCCGGTGGGCCGCCACCGAGGCAGTAGAGGCGGTAGCGGGCCGAGGTAGTCGTCCGCTCGACCAGCTCGGCCCCACGCTCGGTGAGCTCGTGGTTGAGGGGCTGGCCGGTGAGGTGCGCGCCAACCACCGCGAGCTGATGCCGTCCCTCTTGGTCGGCGCCACTGACGGCGAGGGACTCTCGCCGCAATCGACCGGCCACCGCAGCGATCGCGCCCATCCGGGAGGGAGGGGCGAGCACAGTGACACCGCCGGGCCCGGTCGCCGCGGGCACGGCGATCGCGGCCAGTCCGAGCAGGTTCGCGAAGCTGGTGTTCCTGCCGAGGCGCTCGTTGGTGCCGATGGGATCGGCTTGGACCTCGTTGAGACCCGGAACCCACTCGACGGTTTGGACGACGAGCACGTCGACCTCGTTCCAGGTATGCGCGAGGTCAGCTCGTAGCGCCTGGAGTCGGCGTTGTGCATCGAACACCTCCGTGCCTCGGTATGCAGCGCCACGTTGGACGACCCGACGCACGACTGCATCGAAGCCGGCCGGATCATCCGCCAGCATCGGGCCGAGCACCGCGGTTCGCTCCGCGAGGAGGGCGCCGCCGTAGAGAAGGTCACCAACCTCGCGAAACGGGCGCAGATCCACCGGCGATACCGCGTCGCCACGCGCACGCAGGGCGGCCAGCTCGGGTCGGTCTGGATCCGATGCTCCGATCCTGACCGGGCCTGTTGCGACCGGCCACGGCCGACCGGCCAGCACTCCCTCCACCTCGAGACCATCGGCAATCGTGGTCGCGAAGGTGGAGACGCAATCGATCGTGGGGCTCGCAGGGAGCACGCCATCGAGCGGTCGCGTGCCGGGTGCGCCCTTCAGTCCGACGACCCCGCACAAGGCGGCCGGCACGCGACCCGAACCCGCGGTGTCGGTGCCGAGCGCGAACGCCACCTGGCGGCGGGCGACGGCGACCGCCGATCCCGACGAGGAACCGCCTGGGATCACCAAGGGATCCAGCGGGTTGCGGGGCGTGCCATAGGGCGAGCGCGTCCCGACCAGGCCCGTCGCAAGCTGATCGAGATTGGTCTTGCCGACGTAGATCGCGCCGGCGGCGACGAGGCGGGCCACGACCGTCGCTGAGCGGGCCGCTCGCCGTGCCCGACCGGGAAGCGCGGCGGTCGTGACGCGGCCCGCCACGTCGATGTTGTCCTTCACGCCGAAGGGCATCCCCCACAACGGCAAGGGGTCACCTCCACCGGCGACCAGCGCCTCGGCGGCACTCCGAAGCACATCGGCCGGCTCGACGTCGATCCAGATGGCTGGGTCGTCGTCGCGACTGATGCGGTCCAGTACCTCGTCGACGACCTCGATCGGGCTCAGGCCGGAGCGGTAGCCCGCGCGGAGACCGGCGATGCCACCGTCGAGGGCGCGCGCGGCGCCTGAGCGACCCACCCCAGATCAGCCGCGCCCGAGCGCGCCCAGAAGCGCACTCGACGGGGCGACGGCACCGAACACCCCGCCCTGCATGGTCACCATCTTCAGTGCGGCCTCGTAGTTGCCGATGTCGGTGGCACCCGTGCAATCCTCGAGGAGCAGGCACTCGTAGCCGCGGTCGTTCGCCTCGCGCATGGTCGTGTGCACGCACACGTCGGTGGTGATGCCCGTCAGGATCAGATGGGTGACCGACCGGTTGCGGAGCACCAGGTCGAGGTCGGTGGCGTAGAAGGCGCCCTTGCCGGGCTTGTCGATCACCACCTCGCCATCGATCGGGTACACCTCGGGCACGATGTCCCATCCCGGTTCGCCGCGGACCAGGATCCGGCCACAGGGACCAGGATCACCGATGCCGGCGCCGATGCGCTGTGAGCGCCAGAGCTTGTTGGGAGGGCAGTCAGCAAGGTCGGGGACATGTCCCTCTCGGGTGTGCACGACGAGCATTCCGACATCTCGGCAGGCGTCGAGCACCTTCGCGGTCGGACCCAGCCCGGCCCGGGTGAGCTCCAAGTCGTAGCCCATCGCATCCACATACCCTCCGGGGCCGCAGAAGTCCGTCTGCCAGTCGATGTTCACGAGCGCGGTCCGCGACGGGTCGATAGCCCCGTCGTACGGCCATGGATAGGGGTTGGCCTCGACGGTTCCGTAGGGGTTCATCTCATGTCTCCTTGGCGAGCGTTGGAATGAGCGTGGGAGTGATCGCAGCGAGCACTGCAGCTGTGGTGCCCACCGCCCCGAAGATGCCGCCGGACATCGTCACGGTCTTGCAGGCAGCGTCGGCGAGAGTGGGGGTGAGCGCTGCGGCGGCGTCGGCCACGAGAAGGCACTCGTAGCCTCGATCGTTCGCGCTGCGGAGCGTGGAGTGCACCGGCCCCTCCAATCCAAGCCCCGCGATGAGGAGGTGCGTCCGACGACCCCTCCGAAGGACATCATCCAGGGGGCCGCCGTGGAAGGCATCGATCCCGTCCGAGGCGAGCGAGCTGCCGAGGCCAGGGACGGCGAGGCTCACGTGCCCACGGTGCGCGATGCCGATCACGAGGCCCCCGAACCCGCTGACCGCGGCCGCGAGGCCCACGCATCTCCCGCCGACGGCCACGGAGTCGAAGGCGCGTCCCGACCACTGCTCGTCCCAGCCGGCAAGGACGAGCGCCAGGTGGGCACCGTCGAGGCGACCGTCGTAGGGCCACGGGTAGGGAGCTGAGCCCTCCACGTGCATCTCAGACACACCGCCGGCCGACCAGCAGCCGCCACGATCGGATGGCGGCCGCGAAGGCGGCGGGCGCGTCGATCTGGACCGCGTTGCCCGCCCCCGGGACGACTGCCACCACGGCCCCCGCGAGGTCGCGGAGCGCGTCGGCGACGACGTGGCGATCGGCATCGGATTCGGCACCCACCGTGGTGAGCACCTCGAAGCGCCTCAACGACGCCAGCTCATCCGCCGTCGGAGCGAAGGCTGCGAACAACGGGATCTCGGCGCGGCACCAGGACGCACCGGTGGCGAGGAGCGATCGCGCTTCGGCATCGAGGCGGCCCCAGGTCCCGGGCCCGAGCACCGCTCGAACCACGTCCAGTGCCTCCTCGTCGCTCCCCGCGGCACGGCACGCGGCCGCCGCGAACCGGGCGTGCAGCGCAGGCGCGTGCTCACCGATGAGCGGCTCGTGCACCACGAGCGCACCGACGACCTCGGGGTGGTCGATGGCAAGCGCAAGCGCGAGCGTCGCCCCGCCGCTCACGCCGACCACGACAGCCCCGTGGCACCCGACGACGACCATCGTCTCGGCCACCGACGCGGCCTGCGCTGCGAGGGAGACGACGTGATCGCGGGATCCCGGGCGCTCCATGATGAGCACGCGGTGGTCGACGGCGAGGCGCTCTGCGAGCGCAGCGAAGGCGCCCGGCCCCACCCCGACACCGTGCAGCAGCACGATGTCGGGGCCCTGGCCGGTGGCGGTCGTGGGCAAGACGGGCACGGATGGCTATCCGATCGTGCCGACGACGCCCTTGACGAAGAAGTCCATCTGCTCGACCTCCTCGTAGGTGGGCTGCTCCCCTGCCCCGTAGACCGGGTCGCCGTCCTGGCCCATCACCGGCCCCAGGAACGGAGAGCCACCGTCCATGAAGGACTGCTTCGCGGCGTCGATCTTCGCCTTGATCGCTGCGGTCACGACCGCTCCGTAGGGCGACTGCACGAAGGGGTTGTCGCCGGTCTGGAGTCCGATGCGGTAGTCACCGTTGTACGGGCTTGCCGCGAACTCGCCGGCCATCACCGTCTTGACGATGTCGTCGTACAACGGACCCCAGTTCCACTCCGAACCGGTGATCCAGCCATTGGGCGCCAGCTCGGAGGCGTCCGAGTGGTAGCCCACGGTGTACGCGTCGGCCGCCTCTGTCGCTTCGATGATCGTCTTGGTGCAGTCCTGGTGCTGCGTGATCACATCGACGCCCTGATCGAGCAGGCTCTTGACGGCGCCGGCCTGCACGGTGGGGTCGCACCAGCTGCCCGTCGAGACGGTGACGACAGAGATGTCGGGATCGACGGACTGGGCGCCGAGCGCGAAGGCGTTGATGTTGGCCAAGGTCTGGGGGATCGGGAAGGCGTAGATGTAGCCCAGCTTCTTCGACTCCGTCACCGCCCCCGCTGCGATGCCGGCCGTGTACACCGGCTCGTAGACCGTGCCGAAGTACGTGCCGAGGTTGTCGAGCTCGGGGTCACCCTCGAGGCCGCCCTGGTGCACGAACACAACATCGGGGTTGGCCGCTGCAAGGTTCGCCGCGAACTCGAGGTGGCCGTAGCTGGTGGCGAAGATGAGGTCGGCACCCTTGTCGATCATGTCCTGCATCACACCCTCGGCCTCAGCGGTCTCGGGAACGTTCTCCGCCTGCAGGATCTCCACGTCGGGGTAGGCCTCGGCGACCGCTTGGCTGCCCTCGTAGGCGGCCTGGTTGTAGCCGAAGTCGTCCTTGGGGCCGACGTAGATGAAGCCCACGGTGAAGCCGCTCTCTGTGGCATCGGAGGTGGCGTCCGTCGTCGCGCTGTCGCTGTCGCTGCCGCAGGCCGCGGCAATGAGCGAGAGTCCGAGCAGTGCCGCCAGCAGGCGGGGAGCACGTGTCATTGGAAGATCCCTCCGGAAACGGGTTGGTTTGGTTGGGTTGGGTTGGTTGGGTTGGTTGGATCGGCCTTCAGCCGTCGAAGACCTTCTGGAGCGCCGCCGGCCCGGCGTGGAGTCGGCGGTGGCTGAGCAGCGCCAGCACGGCGAGCACGGTGACGTAGGGCAGCGCCTCGAGGAGGTACCGCGAGATCTCCCATCCCCGTGCCTGTAGCTGGAGCTGCAAGGCGATGGCGCCGCTGAACAGGTACGCGCCAGCGGCCAGCTTCACTGGATGCCACCCCGCGAAGATCACGAGGGCGACGGCGACGTAGCCACGCCCCACGGTCATGCCCTCGGACCAGTTCAACGTCGCGGCTGTGGAGAGCTGTGCGCCACCCATGCCGGCCAGAGCACCACCGACGAGGACCGCGACCCATCGAACGGTTCGCGCAGACGTGCCGTAGATCTCGAGCACCTCTGGACCCTCGCCGGCTGAGCGCAGGACGAGGCCGGCACGCGTGCGCCACAGCATCCAGGCGAAGGCGGGGCCTGCAAGGAAGGAGGCGTAGGTCAGGGGGTCATGATCGAAGAGCACCGGCCCGAGGAACGGGAGACCGGACAGGCCAGGCACGGGCCAGGACGACATCGGCTGAACGCCCCGACCCACGTAGGTCTGGCCGAACAGCGCCGTGATCCCGAGACCGAGGAACGTGACGACCAGCCCCACGGCGATCTGGTTGGCCCTCCGGTGCAAGACGAGGAAGGCATGCACCGATGCCAGGGCGGCGCCCGCCAACAGGCCACCCATCACTCCCAGCCACGGACTTCCCGTGGTGATGCCCACCGCATACGCGGCCAACGCCCCGCAGAGCATCGAACCTTCGGTGCCCAGGTTGATCACGCCCGCCCGCTCCGCGATGAGCTCCCCGAGACCGGCGAACACGAGCGACGTGCCGCCCGCCACGGCCCCGGTGAGCACGGCCTCCAGCATCATGACCGCACCGCCGCGCCGGGTCGCGCTCCCCAGCCGAGCACGCCAAACAGGACCAAGGCCATGAGGATGTTCACGGCTCCGCCAGAGAGCCCCGCCGTGATCTTGAGACCGCTGCCGCCCACTGCGATCGCGCCGAGCAACAGCGATGACGCCACGATCTTGAGCGGGTCGTGTCGGGCCAGCCACGAGGCCAAGAAGCCGATGAAGCCGATGCCTGCGAGAAGGTCCGGCCGTAGTCGACCTTCGGTGCCGGCGACCTCGATCATTCCCCCGAGCCCTGCCATGGCACCGCCGACCACCATCGCGGCGACTGACAGTCCCCCCACGGCCAGTCCCGCGCGGTGCGCGGCTGACGGGTTCCCACCGAGCACGCGGAGCTTGAAGCCCCATGTCGTGGCACGCAGCACGACCCACAACCCGACGGCTGCGGCAAGGGCCAGGAAGATGCCGGGGTGCACCCGGTTGCCCCAGATCACCGAGAGCCGCTCCGGGCCCTCGAGCTTGCGCGAGTAGGCCTGCCCGAGGCTCGCGGGATCCTTCCACGGCTCGAAGCAGAGCCAGGTCACGATGAGCGCGGCGATGTAGTTGAGCAGGAGGCCCGAGATGGCTTCGTTGGTGCGCGTCGTGACCTTGAGCAGTGCGGGCAAGGCCGCCCACAGCGCCCCCAGGGCGGCGCCGCCGAGGGCCATCAGGAACAGCGTCACCGGCATTGAGAGCCCGTCGATCCGATTGGCCACGAGGAAGGCGCCCACGGCGCCGAGCAGGAGCTGCCCTTGGCCACCCAGGTTGAACAACCCGGCCCGCGCCGGGACCGCTGCCGCCAGCGCGGCCAGCGCGATCGGGGTGGCCCGCAGGCTGGACTCGCCGAGGGAGTCTGAGCTCGAGGCGGAGGTCTCCCACATCGATCGCAGCACCGCGATCGGATCGGCCCCCTTTGCCACGAGGAAGGCGGCGAAGATGGCGACGGTCCCGCCGAGCACGCAAGCCCATCGCGCGCCCTGCCGTGCTCGCCGGCCGAACCCTGGGGAGTCCCACGACCGCCGCAGCACCTCGACCGCAGCGAGCGCCTCGGCGCGCGGCTCGCCGAGCACGGTCATGCCGCTGCCCCCTGGAGCATCAACCGCCCGATGGCTTGGCGGTCGGTCGTCGCCGGGTGGACGATGCCGGCGACGTGGCCGTCGTGCAGCACGAGGATGCGATCAGCGAGCAAGAGCAGCTCGTCGATGTCCTCGCTCACCATCAGAACGCCCGCCCCCGCCGCTCGGCGCTCGAGCAGGAGGTTCTGGGTGGCTCGCACCGACGCGATGTCGAGACCTCGGCTCGGGTAGGCGACCACGAGGAGGTTCGGCTCGTCCACGAGGAAGGTCCGGGTGAGCACGACCCGCTGGATGTTGCCGCCGGACAGCGTCGCAACGTCCCGATCGAGCGGCGCCAGGCTCAGTCGTTCCGACACGTCGTTACCGCTCACCAGATCTCGCACCGCACGCCAGTTGATCCGCGCCCCACGTGTTGGCAACGGGCGCCCATTGAGCGCGAGGTGCTCGAGGATGGCCAGCCCGCTCACCACGGCGTCGTTCACCGGGTCCTCGGGCACGATCACGGCGCCGGCGCGGAGCGCGTTCCGAGGCCTTCCCTGCCGCCCGATGTCGCGTCCGGTGATGTGGATCTCGCCGGCGGTGAGCGGCACCACCCCCAAGACCGCATCGAGGAGCTCGCGCTGTCCGTTGCCTGACACCCCGGCCACCCCGACAAGCTCACCGGGCTGCACCACGAAGGTCACCTCATGCAACCGGCGCCGGCCATCGGTGCCGTTCACGGACACCTCGTTCACGACCAGCGCCGGTGGGCCCGGACGGGCAGGGTCGCGATCGACGGGCAGCGGCGGGGGAACCGTGCCCACCATCGCCTCGACCAGCTCCTCATCGCTGAGCGCGCGCGGGTCGACACCGGAGAGCACCATTCGCCCACCTCGCAGCACGGTGGCCCGGTCCGCCACGGCTCGGCTCTCCCCGAGCTTGTGCGTGATCAGCGCAATCCCCAGACCGTCGCCTCGAAGTCGGTCGATGACGGCAAGAAGCGCTTCGACCTCCTGTGGCGCGAGCGCGCTCGTGGGCTCGTCGAGGATCACCACCTGCGCCTCCATCAGCAGGACCCGCAGGATCTCGACGAGCTGACGCTCCGCGATCGACAGATCGCGCACGGTGGCGTCGGCATCCACGGCGAGGCCGTACCGCTCGGCGCCCGCGCGCACCCGGTCGCGCGCGACTCCGCGCCGATAGCGACCGGTGCCACACGCGAGCTCGACGTTCTCAGCGACGGTGAGCGCAGGCACGAGTCGCAGGTCCTGGAAGACCATTCCGATGCCAGCCGAACGGGATTCGGCCGGTGAGCCGAGCACGATCGGGGCACCGTGCACACGGACCTCGCCTGCTTGCGGCAGGTTCACCCCGTACAGGACCTTCATCAAGGTGCTCTTCCCCGCCCCGTTCTCACCCAGCAGCGCGTGCACCTCTCCCGACCGGATCGAGAAGTCGACCGCCTCGTTCGCGACGAGATCGCCGAACCTCTGGGTGATCGCCCGGGCATCGAGGATCGGAGCGACGGTCACGCTGACCCTCGCCCAAGCATGCGCGCGATCGTGACGGCGGCCCGGTCCTCGACCACCGCGAGCGATTCGTCGAAGTGCCTGACGAGTCGCGCTTCGGCCTCGTCGAGGTCACCATCCAGGAGCGACGCGAGGACCCCTTGGTGCTGGTCGATGGTTCGCGCCACGCGCTCCTCCGTGAGGAAGTCGTGCATGCGGACGATTCGGATCCGTTCGTTGATCTTGCGGAGCTGACCGACGAGCGCGCCGTTCCCGGCGGCGGCGGCCACCCGCTCGTGGAAGTCCTCGTCCAGCAGCACGAACTCGGCGCTGGCTGCTACCCCGGCCTCTGCGAGATCGGTCCAGTCCCCTAGGAGCGCGAGCAGAGCGGCCCGGTCATGCGGCGTGCCACCGTGTCCAGGACGACGGACCGCGCACCGTTCGAGGGCGAAGCGGATCTCGTAGAGCTCCCGGACCAGGTGCAGGTCGACGAGGGTGGGCCCGTAACCGCCGTCGGCGAGTCGCTCGACCAGGCCCTCGCTGTGCAACCGAGACAACGCCTCTCGGATCGGGGTTCGCGAGACGCCGAGCTCCGCGCCGAGTCGCTCCTCACCAAGTCGCCGACCGGGAGGGAAGTCGCCCATGAGCAGGCCGTGCTTCAGCGCCGAGTACGCCAGCTCCCGCCGGGTGGTCCCTGGATCCGACGCTGTATACACGCAGGTGAACGTAGAGATCCGCCGTGTCGCTCCAGTGTCCTCACCATGAGGAGGGTGCGACGGGAACCTGACAGCTTGGTGACAGACGGGACCCGTACCACGGGTGCCGTCTCGGGGGCTACGTCACTCCTTGGCGAGCTCGGCTCGTGCGGTGGCCTCGATCTCGGCCGCGTCGGCTCGGCTGCGGATGTCGAACGTGACGCGATCGATCACCCCGGTGAAGGGGAAGGGCGCCTCGTAGTCGTCCACCACCGGCGAGAGCGCATCGCGTCCCACGTCCAGTCCGGTCGAGCCCAGCATGCGCACGATCCTGGGGATGCCGATGCTGGCGAGCTCGACACCGTCGACCGAGATCGCCAAGGTGCCGCCCTTGCCGGCCCGCTCGAAGCTTGCGGCGATCTCATGCCGACCCGCGAGCGGCGGAAGCGCCGCGGACACGCGGTGGTGGGTGCCGAGCGCGTTGTAGTCGAAGTGGAGCGCCCCGCCATGCACGAAGAACGCGTGACCGACGTTGTGGCTGCCACGGGCGTAGATCACGCCCTCCACACCGGTCGGCGGCACGTCGACCGCCGCGGTGATCGTCCACGACCGACCACCCAACGGAGGTGCCGCGTCGGCCGGGATGTGCGCGAACGGCGGGAAGTACACGTACTGACGACGGTCGTGCACGGTGCCGGGGTGCGGGGTGCCACCGAAGAGCTCGATCGTGCGGTCGTCGAGCGGGAGCACGCCGTGCTGGCCCGCCTCGGTCCACCACGCCTCGACGAGCTCCCGCAGCTTGTCGGGATGCTGGGCGGACACGTCGTGGCACTCCGAGAAGTCCTCGTCGAGGTGGAACAGCACCCACTCGTCGTCGTCCATCGGCTGGCCCTGCTCGTGGTAGGTGCTGATCTTCCACCCGTCGGCCCAGAGCCCACGGTGCCCCATCTGCTCGAAGTACTGGACGGACCGGGCGGGCGGCGCGTCCGCGTCGTCGAAGGACGCGCTGATCGATGCGCCGTGCATCGGGATCTGCGGCACGCCGTTGTGCAGGTCGGGCGCCGGTGTGCTCGTGAGGTCGAGGATCGTGGGCGCGAGGTCGACCACGTGGCAGAACTGAGCTCGCAGCGCCCCGCGGTCGGCGATCCCGTTGGGCCAGTGGACGATGAGCGGGTCCCGCACACCGCCGCCGTAGGTGTTCTGCTTGTACCAGCGCAACGGCGAGTTCCCGGCCTGGGCCCACCCCCAGGGGTAGTTGGAGTGCGAGTGCGGCCCGCCGATGTCGTCGAGCCGGGTGGCGGCGAGGTCGTCGATGTCCTCCCACATGCCGTTGAAGAAGCTGAACTCGTCCATCACCCCGAAGGGGCCGCCCTCACGAGAGGCGCCGTTGTCGGACAGCACCATGAGGATCGTGTTGTCGAGGAGGTGGCGCTGCTCGAGGAACGCCACGAGCCGGCCGATCTGCGCGTCGGTGTGCTCGAGCATCGCCGCGAAGGCCTCCTGCAACCGGGCCGAGAACGCCCGCTGGTTGGCGGTGAGGTCGTCCCACGCGGGCACACCCGGGTTCGGGGGAGCCAGCGTGGTGCCGGGCGGCACGATGCCGAGCTCGAGCTGGCGCGCGAACCAGCGTTCGCGGGCCACCTCGTAGCCATCGTCGAACCGACCCCGCCACCGGGCGAGGTACTCGGGTGGCGCCTGATGAGGAGCGTGGGTGGCGCC
Organism: Microthrixaceae bacterium; assembly: GCA_052386335.1. GTDB lineage: Bacteria > Actinomycetota > Acidimicrobiia > Acidimicrobiales > VFJN01 > VFJN01. The sequence goes on along the minus strand of JBQTKH010000014.1, from coordinate 60,999 downwards.
GAAGGCCAGGTAGAGGAAGAAGGGCCGGTCCGGACGGACCGACTGCAGGTCGCCGATCCAACCGGAGGCTCGATCGACGATGTCCTCGGACACGTGGTAGCCCGCGTCGGGCCCGAACGGCGGGTCGACGTGACCGTTGTCGCTGGTGAGCTCCGGATGGAACTGGTCGGCCTCCCCCTGGAGGAACCCGTAGAAGCGGTCGAAGCCCTTCTGGAGCGGCCAGTTCGTGTGCGGACCGGCCGCCGAGCACTCCTCCATCGGCGCGAGATGCCACTTGCCCGCCGCATAGGTGGCATAGCCCTGCGTGCGCAGCAGCTCGGCGACCGTGGCAGCCCGCGGGGAGATGCCGCCGCGCATGTGGGGGAACCCGGTGCTCCAGTTCGACACCCCGCGCATCCCGACTGCGTGCGGGTTGCGCCCGGTGAGGAGGGCGGCCCGCGACGGGGAGCAGAGTGCGGTCGTGTGGAAGCCCGTGTAGCGCAGCCCACCGGCCGCGAGACGATCGATGTGCGGGGTGGCCAGCTCGGAGCCGTAGCAGCCGAAGTGCGCGAAGCCGGTGTCGTCGAGCACGATCACCACCACGTTGGGTCCGCCGAGGCCCGCAGGCGGATCCGGCCACCAGGGGGTGGAATCGCGGTAGGTGCGACCGATGTGGCCGCCGAAGTCGGGCTCGTTGGGTGAGCTCACGCTGACCGCTCACCCATCAGTCGGCGAAGCCGACGACGAAGCTCACCGTCGTGGTGGTCGAGCCGCCGATGTTGAGGGTGGCGACGCGCCGAACGCCCTCGACCTGGGTGCCGCCCGCGGCGCCTGAGGCTTGCTTGGCCGCGTCGACCACCATGCGAACGCCCGTGGCGCCGACCGGATGGCCGCCGCCGATGAGGCCGCCCGACGGGTTGACCGGAAGGGCGCCGCCGCGCTCGATCGTGCCGTCCTCGATCGCCTGCCAGCTCTTGCCAGGCGAGGTGATCCCGAAGTGATCGATGGCTGCGTACTCCGACGGGGTGAAGCAGTCGTGCGTCTCGATGGCATCGACCTCGCGCACCGAGGCGATCCCGGCTCGCGCGAAGGCGTCCGTGATGGCCCGACGCACGTGGGGCAGCACGTACTCGTCCTCCTTGGAGCGCCGCACCTTCTCGGCGTAGGGCAGGCCGACGGTTCGATGGCCCCAACCGAGCACTCGGGGCAGCTCGTCGACCGAGCGGCCGTGGGCCGCTGCCCACGCTTCGGCCGTGCGGGCACCGGCGAGGACCACACCGGCGCCGCCATCGGTGACCTGGCTGCAGTCGGTGCGCCGCATGCGGCCGTCGATCACCGGGTTCGCGTTGTCGTCCTCGGCGAAGCTCTCGGGCGTGTGCTGCCAGCTCCGGGTCTGCGCGTTGGGGTTGTCCTTCGCGTTGCGGAAGTTGAGCTCAGCGATGGCTCCGAGGTGGCGCTGGTCGATGCCGTAGCGGGCGTCGTACTCGTCGGCGAGCAGGCTGAACATGTGCGGCCACATGAAGGTGGCGCCTTCCCCTTCGTGACCAATCCACGCTGCCGCGCCGAGGTGGTGGGCGGCCTGGTCGCCCTTGACGTTGCGCTCCTGCTCCACGCCGAGCACGAGCGCGCAGTCGTAGCGGCCGGCTTCGATCTCGGCCATCGCGGCGAGGATCGCGATCCCGCCAGACGCGCAGGCCGCCTCATGGCGGGCTGCTGGCACGCCCCACAGCGCGGGCTCGACGGTGGCGGGCATGCCACCGAGCTGACCCTGGCCGTTGAACAGCTGGCCGAACGCGTTGCCGACATGGATCGTGTCGATCGCTGATGCGTCGACCTGCGCCGCGCTCAGCGTGCCCGCCACGGTGTCGGCCACGAGGTCGCTCACCTCGAGGCCCTCCTTCGCGTAGTTGCGGGCGTAGTCGGTCTGGTGACCGCCGAGGATGAAGACATCGGTGCTCATCGCGCTGCTCCTTCAGGTCGTGACGCGCGTGGGGGTCGGGGGACGAACCCGCTCGTGCGAGCGATGTAGTCGAGGTAGTCGGGCTTGTGGCGCTTGAGCCGGGCCTCGAGCGGTCCGACGCCGCTCCAGCGTGCCAGGAGGAACGTCATCACGCAGGGCCCCACGATCGCGGCGCCGGTCGGGAGGTTGACCACGGCGATGAGGAAGAGTCCCCACCACAGGCAGCAGTCGCCGAAGTAGTTCGGATGCCTCGTGTACCGCCACAGCCCTCGCTGCATGACCTGGCCCTCGTTGGCGGGATCGCCCTTGAACCGGGTGAGCTGAGCGTCGCCGATCGTCTCGAACAGGAACCCGACGGCGCACAGCAGGACACCGAGCCAGCCGAGCGGTCGCAACCCCTCAGGCACGTCGTAGCGCAGGCCGAGCTGGAGCGGGAGGGAGACGACCCACTGCAGGGCGCCCTGCAAGAGGAACACCTGGGTGAGCGTGAACACATGGGGGTTGCCCGGGGCGTGGCGCATCATGTTGACGTAGCGGCGATCGGGTCCGTTCCGACGCCACCGCCAGAGCAGGTAGCTCCCGAGGCGGACGCCCCACACCGCGGTGATCCCCACCAGAAGCGCTCGCCGGACCGGGTCGCCGTCGGTGACCGCGAAGGTGACGACGGCGACCACGACGAAGCCCATCGGCCACCAGGCATCGACGAAGCTGGGGTCACCGCGCCGGATGCTGAGCAGCCACAGCACGACCATGCACCCGAGCGTGACCGCCAGGTTGAGCGCGAGCAGCCCCAGCACGCCGTCGACGGTCATAGGCCGGGGTTCTACTCGTCTCCGGGCAACCGCGCTCGACGGTGCGTCACCAGGACTGGCGGGCTTTGCAGCTGACGCAGCTGTCGGCGGTGGGGAGCGCCTCGAGCCGCTCGGCGCCGATGGGTCCGCCGCAGACCTTGCACTGCTGCCAAGTCCGGCTCTTGCCCCGGGCGAGGGCCGCCTCGATGGCATCCAGCGCGGCCCGCTCCTCGACAACCTGTGCCCGGAGTCGGTCCCGTTCGACGAAGCTGCCGTCGGCCTCGGAACCACCCTCGTCCTCGCCGGCGCCCACGTCGTCGCCGGCCTCGATCAGCTCGTCGTAGCCACGTTGCAGGATCTCGATCCGACGTTGGGTGGCAGCCCGCAGCTCCTCGAGGTTCTTGCGGTGACGAGCGAGGGTGAGCGTGGCGGTGGGCATGGGTCTCCTGCGACGAAGGGGGTAGACGAAGGGGGTAGGTGAACCTACCGGTGCTCGTCGGACTTCGGTAGTCGGCAGATCGATCGGCCACCGACCAGCACCGTTGAACGCGGGCATGGCCGGGTTTGTCACACGCCGATGTGAGACTCACCCCATGGCGTTCGGTCAACAAGCCGGTCCTCCGGCATCGTCCAAGCAGGTTCAGCAGCTCCTCGGCCTCCTCGAGCAGGCCGGCCATGCCGACTTCCGGGATGCGCGCGGGCCGCTGGGGTTCACCCAGCGCCAGGCGGCGGGCAAGTTCACGCGAGACGAGGCCGATGCGTTCATCGCGTCGCTGGAGCGCGACCAGGAGAGCGCCACTGCACCACCGCCTCCCGCCTCGCCCCTCACCGCCACCGAGCGCTCCCTCCGCAAGCTGCCCGACTCGGCCCTTGCGGCGGAGCTGCAGCGACGCGGCTGGGTGGTCATGGAGCCCTGAGCACAGGGCCGTCGACGGGCCTACGCTCGCGCCGTCCAACCACCAAGGGGGAACCACCATGGTCACCGAGAACCTCGCCCGCGCCTTCGCCTCCACCCGGAATGTCCTCGAGGGCATGAAGGGTGTCGACCTCGATGGCCCCACCCCGTGCGCATCGTGGACCGTGCGCGATCTCGTGAACCACATCGTCGGCGGCGCGCACTGGTTCGGCGGCACGGCCGAGACCGGCGAGTCGACCGAGCCCGCGGAGCAGGACTACACGGAGGGCGACACCCTCGCGTCGTTCGACGGGGCGGTCCGCCGCACGATCGCCGCGTTCGACGCACCGGGCGCCCAGGAGAAGATCATGAACCTGCCGTTCGGCCAGTTCCCGGGGGCGGCGTTCATGGGCCTGGCCACCACCGACACGTTCGCGCACGGCTGGGATCTCGCCAAGGCCACAGGACAGTCCACCGACCTCGACCCGGAGCTCGCGGAGGGGCTGCTCGCCAACGCGCCGATCCCCGACGCGTTCCGAGGCGACGAGCCGATGCCCTTCGGTCCCCAGCAAGAGGCCCCGCCCGGCGCAACGGCCGCCGATCGGCTCGCCGCGTACCTCGGCCGCAAGGTCTGAGCATCCGAGCGGACCGGCCGGGCGGTCAGCCACGGCCGCCGCGTCGGGCATGCTGCGGGGATGGAACCCGGCGAGTTCAAGGGCACGATCGGTCGGTACCACTGGGAGTCGGAGGCCTGGTGGCCAGACGACCCCCGCCCGCCTGAGGGCGCACCGAACGTCCTGATCGTCATCCTCGACGACGTCGGGTTCGCACAGCTCGGCTGCTTCGGGTCCGACATCGCCACGCCGCACCTCGATGCGTTGGCGGCCGGTGGGCTCCGCTACTCGAGCTTCCACACCACGGCCCTCTGCTCGCCGACGCGGGCGTGCGTGCTCACCGGCCGCAACCACCACCGCACCGGGGTGGGGCGCATCGTCGACCTCGCCACGGGCTTCCCCGGCTACGACGGTCGCATCCCCAAGGCGTGCGGCATGCTGCCGGCCCTGCTCACACCACACGGGTACGCCGCCTACGCGGTCGGCAAGTGGCACCTCACCCCCGAGGACGAGGAGCACCTCGGTGCCCGTCGCGACCGGTGGCCGCTCGGACGCGGGTTCGAGCGCTTCTACGGCTTCTTCCCGGGCGAGACCCACCAGTTCGTGCCCGCCCTCGTCCACGACAACCACCAGGTCGACCCCCCCGGCACCTACGAGGACGGGTACCACCTGACGACCGATCTCGTCGACCACTCGATCGAGTTCGTCGAAGACCTCCGCAACGTCGACGTCGACAAGCCATGGCTGATGTACCTGGCCACCGGCGCCTGCCACTCACCCCACCAGTCGCCCGCCGCCTGGATCGAGCGCTATCACGGGCACTTCGATGCTGGCTGGGACGAGTGGCGCACCGCCACGCTGGCCCGTCAGAAGGCAGCGGGCGTGATGCCGCCTCATGCAGAGCTCTCCGAACGGCCCGACTGGGTGCCCGCGTGGAGCGCGCTCAGCGCGGAGGAGCAGCGTGTGTACGCGCGCTACATGGAGGCCTTCGCAGGGTTCCTCTCGCACACCGATGCCGAGCTCGGGCGCTTGGTGGGTCGGCTGGATGCGCTCGGCGAGCTCGACAACACGGTGATCGTGGTGCTCTCCGACAACGGGGCCTCCTCAGAGGGCGGACCCTTCGGCTCGCTCAACGATGCGCGCGTGTGGAACGCGCTGCCGCGCACCGTCGAGGAGGCGGCAGGTCGCCTCGACGACATCGGCGGTCCACGCATCCACAACAACTACCCGTGGGGGTGGACCGTCGCCGGCAACACGCCGTTCCGGCGCTGGAAGCGCGAGACCCACGAGGGCGGCGTTGCCGATCCGCTCATCGTGCACTGGCCGCGGGGTGTGGCGGCCAGAGGCGAGGTGCGCAACCAGTACGTGCACGCGGTCGACATCGTCCCGACGCTGCTCGAGGTGATCGGGGTCGAGATGCCAGGGGCAGTCAGCGGAGTCGAGCAGATGTCGCTCGACGGTGTGAGCTTCGCGTACACCTTCACCGACCGCGACGCGCCCGACCGCCACACGACGCAGTACTACGAGATGCTCGGCTGTCGCGCGCTCTACCACGAGGGGTGGAAGGCGGTCACCTACCACGAGGTGCAGGCCGAGGAGCCCGGGCTCGACAAGGCTCCGTGGGAGCTCTACGACCTTCGGGCCGATCCGTCGGAGTGCCACGACCTGGCGCGGGCGGAACCGGATCGGCTGGCCGAGATGGTGGAGCGGTGGTGGGTGGAGGCCGAGCGCAACAACGTGCTCCCCCTCGACAACCGCCCCTTCTCCGAGCTGGTCTTCGAGCGGTCGTCGTCGGTGCGCGAGCGCGCTCGCTACACGTACTGGCCGGGTCGTGCGCCGGTGGCCGAGAGCGTGGCGGTGAACGTACGCAGCCGAGCTCACGTCATCACCGCGCACGTCACGGTTCCCGACGGGCTGGCCCCGGTCGAGGGCGTGCTCGCCGTCCAGGGCTCGGTGCTGGGCGGGTGGTCGTTCCACCTCCTGGCCGACGGCCGTCTCGTCTACGTCCACAACCTCGCCGGCTGGCGCGTGTACCGAGTGGAGGCCAGCGTCCCGAGCGGTCGCCTCGCGCCTGGCGACCACACGCTGTCGATGCGCTTCGACCCCCCCACCGTCGACCTGCTCGTCGACGGCGAGGTGATCGGCACGGGCGAGGTGAAGCGCACGGTGTGGAGCCGCTTCTCGCTCACCGGTGCCGGGCTCACCGCTGGTTGGTCGCCCGACTTCTCCCCCGCCGACGAGGACTACCGCGGCCGCTTCGAGTTCACGGGCACGCTGCACCGGGTCGACATCGACGTGGCTGGCGCCGCGGTCAGCGACCCGACGATTGCCGCCGAGGAAGCCATCGCCCGCCAGTAGCGGCTACTCCGGGGTGACGTAGGCGCCGGAGATGCCGCCGTCGACGAGGAACGTCGAGGCGGTGACGAACGAGGCGTCGTCGCTGGCCAGGAAGGCCACCGCGGCGGCAATCTCCTCGGCCTCGGCGAAGCGTCCCATCGGGATGTGCACGAGGCGGCGCGCCGCCCTGGCCGGGTCCTTCGCGAAGAGCTCCTGCAGCAGGGGCGTGTTCACCGGGCCAGGGCACAGGGCGTTGACCCGGATCCCCTCACGAGCGAACTGAACTGCCAGCTCGCGGCTCATCGCCAGCACACCACCCTTCGATGCGGTGTAGGAGATCTGCGAGGTGGCTGACCCCATGACGGCGACGAAGGAGGCCGTGTTGATGATCGAGCCGCGTCCCTGGCGCTGCATGTGGGGCAGCGCGTGCTTGCAGCACAGGTACACCGACGTGAGGTTGACCTCCTGGACCCGTCGCCAGGCATCGAGACCCGTGGTGAGGATCGAGTCGTCCTCGGGTGGTGAGATGCCAGCGTTGTTGAACGCGATGTCGACCGATCCGTACGCCTCCTGGGCCCGAGTGAACAGCGTCTCGACCTGGGCCTCATCGGTGACGTCGGTGGCCACGAACAACCCGTTGACCTCCTCGGCGGCCGCCGCCCCGCTCTCGGGGTCGAGGTCCGCGATCACCACCATCGCTCCTTCCGCGGCAAGGCGCTGGGCGGTGGCCCGGCCGATGCCGCCGGCGCCGCCGGTGATCACCGCAACCCGGCCGGACAGTCGCTGGGTCAGATCCACGAGTGGGCTCCGTTCATGATCGGGCGGCGCTGACGAGCGCGTCGAACAGGCGGACGTCGCCCGCCTCCTCCGGATGCCACTGGACGCCGAGCGAGAAGCGGGCACCGACGACCTCGACGGCCTCGACCGAGCCGTCCTCCGCGCGAGCACAGATGCGCAGCCCGTCGCCGAGGCGATCGATCGCCTGGTGATGGTGGCAGCAGACCTCGGTGGAGTCGCCGACGATGCCCGCCAGGCGACTGCCCTGCTCGACGTGGACGGGCACGACGGCGAACGTGCCGAGCTCTGGACGGTGCGTCGGCGCACCGAGCACCTCCGGAAGGTGCTGGTGGAGGGTGCCGCCGCGGGCCACGTTCATCAGCTGCACGCCCCTGCACACCGCCAGCACCGGCAGGTCAGCGTCGAGCGCTCCCCGCAGCAGCGCGAGCTCCCACGCGTCTCGACGCGGGTTCGGCGTGTCGGTCTCGGCGTGCGCGGCGGCACCGTAGAGGTTCGGATCGACGTCGCCGCCACCGGTGAGCACCAGCCCGTCGATCACCGACAGCGCAGCCGCGGCGGCCGCCTCCAGGTCGGTCGGGACGATCGGGGGCAGCAGGACCGGAAGGCCCCCGGCCGTGGCCACCACCTCCGCGTAGGCCGCGGGCAGCAGCGTTGCCTTCTCGTCCCACACCCCGTACCGCGCGCGGTTGACGTAGGTCGTGAGGCCGATGCGCACGGTTCCAGGCAGGGGAGCCATGTCGGTCACAGGCGCTCGAACCCTCGGAATCGCTCCCAGTCGGTGACGGCACCCTCGAAGGCGGCCACCTCGACGTGGGCCGCATGCGCGTAGTGGGCCACCACCTCCTCGCCGAACGCAGCCTTCGCCACGGCGGAGGCCGCGAACCCCGCCGCCGCATCGCGCAACGTGGTGGGCACGCGGGGACGATCCGACGCATAGGCGTTTCCCGTCAGCTCAGGCTCGAGGGGCAGCGCAGCATCGATCCCGTGGAGCCCGGACGCGACGACCGCAGCCAGGGCCAGGTAGGGGTTCACATCGCCGCCGGGAACGCGGTTCTCGACGCGAAGTGAGCGCCCCTTGCCGACCACGCGCATCGCGCATGTGCGGTTGTCCCGCCCCCAAGCGATCGCCGTGGGCGCGAACGTGCCTTCTGCGAACCGCTTGTAGGAGTTGATGTTGGGTGCGTAGAGCAGCGAGAGCTCCTCCAGGCACGCCAGCTGACCGGCCAGCCAGTGGTCCATCAGCCGGGAGAACCCGGGCACCGAGCCGTCGTCGCCCGCCATCACCGGATCGTCAGCGCTGGACCGGACGCTGAGGTGCACGTGACACGAGCTCCCCTCCCGTTCGTCGTACTTGGCCATGAACGTGATGCTCATGCCCTCCTGCGCAGCGATCTCCTTGGCTGCCGTCTTGTAGACGGCGTGCTGGTCGGCGGTCACGAGCGCCTCGTCGAATGCGAAGGTGATCTCGTGCTGGCCGAGGTTGCACTCGCCCTTGGCCGACTCGACGATCAGCCCGGCATCGGTCATCTCGTTGCGGATCCGGCGCAGCAGGGGCTCGATGCGCGCCGTCCCCTGCAGGGAGTAGTCCACGTTGTACTGGTTGGCGGGCGTCAGGCCGCGGTACCCGGCCGTCCACGCCGCCTCATAGGTGTCACGGAAGACGATGAACTCGAGCTCGGTGCCCGCGTACGCCACGAGCCCCCGCTCCGCGAGCCGATCGAGCTGATGGCGCAGGATCTGGCGAGGTGACGCCGCCACGGGCGCGCCGTCAGCCCACTCGAGGTCGCACTGCACCATCGCGGTGGCCGGGTGCCAGGGTGCGAGGCGCAGCGTCAGGAGATCGGGGCGGAGCACGAAGTCGCCATAGCCCGTGTCCCATGAGGTCATCGCGTACCCGTCGACCGTGTGCATCTCGACGTCGACGGCCAGGAGGTAGTTGCACGCCTCCGCGGCGTGGGGCACGACCTCCTCGAGGAAGTACCCCACGTGGCAGCGCTTGCCCTGGAGCCGCCCCTGCATGTCGGTGAAGGCGACGAGCACCGTGTCGACGGTGCCCGCGACGGCGAGCCGGCGGAGCTCGTCGACGGTCAGAGGAGCACGCATGAGATGCAGTCAACCACGCTCCCAGCACTCACGATGTGACGTCTGACCGTTGACGCGCGTGGTCCGTCGGGGTCATTGCCGCGCGTGCGTCGACGGCGCGACAACGAGTGGACCAGCAACGCGGTGTCGCGCCGCCGATCGGAGATCAGCGATGGCAGTCTTCTCAATCCACACCTGGCGACCCCTCCCCGGACGGGCCATGGATCTCGTGGGATCGATGACCCGTGCGAAGCAGATCCTCGAATCGGAGGGCGCCCTCGTCAGCCTGTGGCAGCCCATCGCTGGTGGCGAGGCTGGTTCGATCAGCTTCGTGGCCGCCTACGAGGACGCAACCTCCTACGGACGAACGATGCAGGCCGTCAGCACCAGCGCCGCGTGGCAGGCCTTCTGGACCGAGGCCATGACAAACCCGTCGGGCACGAACCTCGAGAACTACACGATGAGCGACCTCGACCCGACCGAGGGCTTGCCCACGGTCCTCTCGCGGGTGCTCGCCATCGCGAGCTTCGCCACCCGACCTGGCCGCCTGGTGGATCACCTGGCCGCGCAGGCCACTGCTCGCGGACACCTCGAGCGACTGGGAGGGCAGGTCCGTAGCGTACGGACCACCGGACGCGGCCCAGGCACGATCACCACGTTGGTCGGGTTCGAGGACTTCCTGCACTACGGCGAGTTCGGCGACAAGTTCGCGGTCGACGAGGGATGGGCGAACTTCTGGCTCGAGATCGCGGCAGACCCGCCGGCGGACGAGGCGGAGTCGGCGGTGTCCACGCTGCTGGAGCTGCCCAGCTGAGTGGCATCAGGCGCCTGGCCGACGGTCGTCGGCCAGGCCGGCCACCTCGCCTGTGCGGTTGCGGACGAGGTCGTTGAACGCCTGGCCTGGACCCACGTGGTCCCACAGCGTCGCCGGGTAGAAGGTGACGTACATCGTGCGTCGGCCACCTCGACCGGTGGGCTTGGGTGACGCGTGCATGACGTCCTGGATGTGGACCGTCACGTCTCCGGGCTCGGTGTCGATGCTGACCACCGGTACCCCGTCGAGCCGCCGCTCCCATTGGTAGTGGAGGGTGTGCCCGTGACTCCCGGGGATCACCTGCAGGTTGCCTGACTCGGCTGACGACCCGGTCAGCTGGACGCCGATCGTGATCGACGGGCACAGGATGCTGTGGCCGCCCATCCCGCAGTCTTGGTGCCACGGGATGTTCGAGAGGCCCTTGGTCTCCCCGGGCGCCTTGAGGAGGACCGGTGAGCCCTCCATGCGGTCGACGGCCAGGCGCAGCGTGGGATCGAGCAGGTGCCCGAGCCGACTCACGCGTGCATCCTGCTCGAGTGACGCCAGCACGTCCGAGCGCAACGTCGCGTACACGAGGCGGCACAGCACGTCGTTGCCGTCCTCGTCGGTGACCCACCACGACTGGTCGTCACCCGGGCGGGCGAGTGCCGCGAGGCGGTCGACCTCTGCGTTGGCCGCGGCCATCTCGTCAGCCGTGAACACGCCGGCGAGATGGAGGTAGCCCATCGTGGAGAGCTGCGCGGCGAGCTCCTCGTCGGCGGTGTCGACGGGGAGCACGGCCTCGGGGTCGCGGTCGCCGAGATCGACCAGATGTGGGTCGTAGATCGGGATGCCGTCGTGCAGCAATCGGAGTGCTGGATCCCACCGCGCCAGGTGCTCGAAGCCACCCCGTTCGAAGGTCAGGGCCTCGGCCAGGAAGAGGTTGATGAACGTTCGCCGCTGACTGGTGAGGTCTCCCCACGCAACCTCGTCGAGCGCAACGACCGTGTCGGCGTCGTCCACGCCGTCGGTCACCACCACCGTCGATCCGTCCACCCGATACGTCACGCCGGCTCCGCCAGTGCCGACCCGAAAGCCGAGCGACCCTGCGCCTGCGGTCGAACGAGCGGCGCTGGCCAGATCCTCGGCCGAGAGGTCGACCCGGCACCCGTGGCTGAGCAAGCTCATGCGACGAGCGTAGGCGGCGTCGAAGCGCTCAGCGCCGACGAGTGGCGCCGAACACCAGCGCTCGCTGGTACAGGCCGGCAGGCAGGCGCGAGAGCAGATCGATGGCCTTGGCGTCGGGTCCGATCAGCGCTCGCCGACGGTCCTTCTGAACGGCGGCGAGGATCTGGGCGGCGGCCTTCTCCGGCGTGGTCTTCGCGATCTTGTCGAACTCGGCCGCGGCCGTCTCCGCCGAGGCGCCGTACCTCAGGGCGCTGGCATCCATGCGAGCACTGCGCGCGATGTTCGTCTTGATGCCCCCCGGATGGACCGTGGTGGCCGACACGCCGCAGCGCTCCATGTCCAGCTCCATGCGCAGCGCGTCGGTGAAGCCGCGCACACCGAACTTGGCGGCGTTGTAGGCGCCCTGTGCGGGGATGCTCATCAGACCGAACACGCTCGAGAGGTTGACCACGTGGCCCTCACCGGATGCCTTGAGATGCGGCAGGAAGGCCTTCGTGCCGTGCACGACCCCCCAGAAGTTGATGTTCATCAACCACTCGAGGTCGTCGTAGGACATGGCGTCCACGGTGGCACCGAGGGCCACCCCCGCGTTGTTGACGATGAGGTTCACCTTGCCGTGCTCGGCGACCACCTGATCGGCCCAGGCGTGGACCGCGGCGCGGTCCGCCACGTCCACGTGGTGCGCAGTGACCTTGACGCCGCGACCTTCGCAGCGAGCGACGGTGTCGGCAAGGCCCGCGTCGTCCACGTCGGACAGCGCCACGTGCGCGCCGCGTCTGGCCAGGTCGAGCGCGAGGGCCCGGCCGATCCCAGAGGCGGCGCCGGTGATCGCCGCGACACGGCCGTCGAAGGATCTCATCTCGTCACGTCCCGGTGGGCTGGAGGGTCGACGCGGGCGTTGGGGCGGGGTTGGAGAACACCATGGCCTCGTCGACGATGCCGCTGCGCTTCAGCGCTCGGTAGTCCTTCAGGTAGCTCTGGTGCACCTGCCACGGGAACCTCGAGCCCTGCTTCGGGAACCGATCGGCCGAGCGCTGCACGTAGCCGGACGACAGGCCGAGCAGCGGCTGCGCGACGACGGACGGGTCGGTGTTGTGCGCCGTGGCCTGCCGCAGACCGGTCGAGTGGAGGTGGCTGAGGAGACGGGTCACGTAGTGGCAGGTGAGGTCGCACTTCAGCGTCCAGGAGGCGTTCGTGTACCCGATGGCCAGCGCCAGGTTGGGCACGCCCTCGAGCATCATCCCCTTGTAGGTGAGCGTGTTGGGGAGGTCGACCGCGGTGCCGTCGACCGACAGCTCGATCCCGCCGATGAAGAGCAGCTCGAGGCCGGTGGCGGTGACGATGACGTCTGCGTCGAGCTCGGCGCCCGACTCGAGGCGCAGGCCCGTCTCCGTGAAGCCATCGATCCGGTCGGTCACCACCGATGCGGCACCGGACGAGATGGCCTTGAAGAGGTCTCCGTTGGGAACGAGGCACAGCCGTTGATCCCACGGGTTGTAAGTGGGGGTGAAGTGCGTGTCGATGTCGTAGCCCGCCGGCAGCTCTCGCTCGATCCCCTTGCGCAAGATGCGCTTCACGAGCGCAGGCCGACGCTTGCTGAGCACGTAGGTGGACTGTGTGAGCAGCGCCAGGGCCCACCGGACCGCGTTGCCCGCGTAGCGCTCGGGGAGCACCTTGCGCAGCAGGTCGGCGAGCGGGTTCCGCGCTGGTGCGGACACGATGTAGGTCGGCGAGCGCTGCAGCATCGTGACGTGGGCGGCCTCGTGCGTCAGGGACGGGACGAGCGTGACGGCCGTGGCACCGCTGCCGATCACCACGACGCGCTTGCCCGCGTAGTCGAGGTCCTCGGGCCATGCCTGCGGGTGCACGATCGGGCCCGCGAATCGCTCCATGCCGGGGAACTCCGGTTGGTAGCCGTGGTCATAGCGGTAGTAGCCGCTGCAGGAGAAGAGGAACCCACAGGTGAGCTCGAGCGTCTCGGCGGTGTCGGTGCGCTCGGCGGTGACTCGCCACACGGCGTCGTCGGTGGACCAGTCGGCCCGCACGATCCGGTGGTTGAACCGGATGCGCTCGTCGATCCCCTCCGCGGCGGCCGTGTCCTTGATGTACTGCAGGATCGACGCGCCGTCCGCGATGGACTTCTCACCGGTCCACGGTCGGAACGAGTAGCCGAGGGTGTACATGTCGGAGTCAGAGCGGATCCCCGGGTACCGGAACAGGTCCCAGGTGCCCCCGATCGCATCGCGGGCCTCGAAGATGGCGTAGTCGGCCCACGGGCACTCGGCCTGCAGGTAGTGGGCGGCGCCGATCCCGGAGAGCCCCGCGCCGACGATGAGGACGTCGAGGTGGTCCGTCATGCGGTTCAGGCGGCCGACGTCGCGAGCTTGTCGTTGAGCGTTCCCTCGGCACCGAACAGCTCGGCCCGCCAGCGCTCGACGAGCTCGGTGGTGTCACGGTCGTCAGGGTGGAAGTCGGGGCGGTCGTAGTCGCAGAGCTGGTCCCACAGCTCACGGCGCATGATCGGCGAGCGGCGAAAGCGCCTCCAGCTGCTGCGCAGGTTCCCTGGGCGATACGTGGAGCGATCCATGAGCAGCGACACGAGGATCTGCAAGGTCATGCCGACGACGAACCCGTACCGCACGAGCCGCATCGTCCACACCCGCATGCGCTCGGTGCCGCCCACGGCCTTGTAGACGTCGAAGGCCACCGCCTTGTGCTCCGACTCCTCGAGGGCGTGCCACACGAAGAGGTTCCTGACCTCGTCGTGCCCGAAGAGATCCCGCGCCTCCTCGCTCGTCAAGATGAGCTCGGCGAGGGTGGCGGTGAAGTGCTCGAGCGCCGCCGTCGCGGCGAGGTTGGCCTTGGGCGGCGCGATCCGCTCACGCAGCTCGAGGCCCCACTTGGTCAGGCGCTCGATGCGCTTGGTGGGGTAGCCGAGCTCGTCGAGGCGGTCGTTGAACACGCGGTGCTCGCGGCCGTGCACGGCCTCCTGCCCGATGAAGCCCGCCACCTGGCGCTTCAGCTCGGGATCGGTGATCTGATCTCGGAACTGGCGGACCGACCGGACGAAGAAGTCCTCCCCGTCGGGGAAGACCGCGGACAGGCCGGCGGCCACGTGGCTGGTGATCAGGTCGCCGTCACGGCCGTAGTGCTTGGGGAGGTCGCGCAGCGACTCCTCGAAGGAGATGCGGCGCGTCGGGACCTTGCGGGCGGGGTTGCTCGTCTGCGTCATCGGTACTGACGGTAACACGATCTGAGCGATTTACTCAAGTACTCATTTCCTGTAGCATCGGTCACATGGCGACCACCAAGGGCGAGCTCACGCGCGAGGCGATCCTCGACGCCGCGATCGTGCGCTTTGGCCGGGACGGCTTCCGCGCCACCTCCGTGGCCGACATCGCGCGCGATGCCGACGTGGGCGGGACGGTGGCCTACACCTACTTCCCCAGCAAGGAGGCGCTGTTCCTGGCGGCGCTCGACGAGGATGCGGCGGCGGTCATCCAGGAGGGCCTGCAGAGCGTCGTCGACGACGCCGATGCCGACGATTGGCGTCTCACCCTGTTCTTCACGCTGATCGAGGCGGTGGATCGCCACCCCCTTGCCCGGCGAGTGCTCGCGGGCCTCGAACCAGAGGTCACCGACCGAGTGCTGGAGCTCCCCGCGCTCGACGAGCTGCGCACGGCGTGCGCGAACCTGATCGCCTCGGGTCAGCAGGACGGCACGGTGCGGCCCGACATCGACCCCGTGTCGATGGGCAACGGCGTGGTGTCGATCATGCTGTCGCTGCTGACATCGGTCGTGCAGGTTGGACGACCCGCCGCACTCGCCTACGGCGCCGACGTCGCCGCCGTGTTCCAAGCCGCCCTGCACACAGGGGCGTCGCCGGGGGCGGATGCCCGAGTGCTCAGGAAGCGCCTGCAGACATCCCTGTAGCGCGACTACTCGACGTAGCGGCGAACCTCGGCCGGCTTGCCGCGAATCGTGGTCGACGCCATCTTCGAGATCACGGCATCGACGGACGCTTCGGGGACGCCGACGACGGCGTGGTGCTCGGCGATGCGGATCGGACCGATCTCGCGTCCGCTGAGCCCGCTCTCGTTGGCGATGGCCCCGACGAGGTCGGCCGGACGCACGCCGGCATCGCGTCCCATCGACACGTAGATGAACGCCGTCGGTTCGCCTTGTGTGCGAGCTCGATCGGGCTTGGCCCCCGCCCCTCGGACGGTGGACGCGCGCCCGCGTGGGGCGTCCTTGCGATCAGCGCCGGCCCCTTTGCCAGCGGTCCAGGCGTCGGGGATCTCGCGCTCCTCGAGCACCGCCCCTCGGGCTTCGTGCACGAGCTTGATCGCGGCCAATGCCACTCGGCGACTGTCCTCACCGGCGAGCTCGTGCAGTACCCCCTGGTAGTCATCCAGATCGTCTGACGCCAACGCCTCGTTCAGCGACTCGACGGTCAGCTCGATCTGCTTGCTGCGCAGATCCGCCACCGTGGGCACCTTCGCCGTGGCGATCGGATGCTTGATGAGCCGTTCGATGTTGGTGAGCAGCCGCCGCTCGCGTGGCTCGGCCAGGGTGATGGCGACGCCCTCGCGGCCCGCCCGGCCAACGCGGCCGATGCGATGCACGTAGCCCTCGGGGGCCGACGGGACGTCGTAGTTGACCACGTGGGTCAGCTGGTCCACATCGAGGCCACGGGCCGCCACATCGGTGGCGACGAGCAGCTCGGCCGAGCCGTCACGCAGTCGGCCCATCACCCGATCCCGCTGGCTCTGGTCCATGCCGCCGTGCAGCGCCTCGGCTCGATACCCCCGTCCGTTCATCGTGCTCGTGAGCTGGTCGACCTCGGTGCGGGTGCGACAGAACACGATCGCGGCCGTGGGCGCTTCGATGTCGAGGATGCGGCCGAGCGCCGACGCCTTGTGGGCGCGATCCACGAAGTACACGGTCTGGCGCACGAGCGCCTTGCCCGAGTCGGTGGTCGCCTTGCCGATCTCGACGCGCACGGGGTCGCGCTGGTGGCGCTTGGCGATCCCCCGGATCTTCTGGGGCATCGTGGCGGAGAACAGCACGGTCTGCCGGTCGGCCGGAGTGCGGTCGAGGATCGACTCGATGTCGTCGGTGAAGCCCATGTCGAGCATCTCGTCCGCTTCGTCGAGCACGACGGTGCGGATCGTGTCGAGCGAGAGCGACCCACGGTTGATGTGGTCGATGGCCCGACCCGGGGTGGCGACGACGACGTGGACGCCCCGGTGGAGCTCCTGGAGCTGTCGGCCGATCGGTTGACCGCCGAACACCGGCAGGACCTTGACGCCGAGCTCCCGCCCGTAGTTGAAGAGCGCCTCGCTCACCTGGACCGCCAGCTCCCTCGTGGGCACGAGCACGAGGGCGGTGGGCACCGGCTTCGCTCCCCGGCCGATCGCCTGCAGGATCGGCAGCGCGAAGGCGGCGGTCTTCCCCGTGCCCGTGGCCGCCTGGCCGAGCAGATCAGCTCCAGAGATGAGCACCGGGATCGCCTCGCGCTGGATCGGGGTGGGCTCCTCGTAGCCGAGGCGCGCGAGCGCTTGGAGCAGCTCGTCGGCCAGGCCGAGATCCGCGAACCCAGTGGGTTCGGGGGCCGCGTCGGGTTCGGTGGAGGAGGTCACCACCCCATTCTCCCGGGGCGACGGTGCCCCGGGAGAATCCGGGAGGACCGCTCGGCGGCGCGCCGGGTCAGGCCAGCGGCTTCAGGAGGATGATCTGGCCGGTCGCGAAGTCGGCCACGTAGATGCCATCCGCCGTGGTGGTGACGTCGAGCGGTGCTCCACCGACGAGCACGTCCTGCGGTGGACCGGAGGCCCCGTCGGCGTCGACGGGTACCCGCACGACCTTGTGGCCCACCACCTCGTTTCCGAAGAAGTTTCCGAACTCGGCGATGTAGAGGAATGCCGCGTCGACGTCGAAGGCGAGCCCGTCGGCCGACACGTGGAGACCGAGGAGCTGCTCAGGCAGCTTCTGGGCGCCGGTGCATTGCGCGGCGACGGCGCTGTTCTGGATCCAGTCGGACACGCCTCGCGGCCCGTAGAGGCACGCCGGGAACCCGAAGTCGGCCGGTGCCGCCGCGGTGTCCGCCTTCAGCAGCAGGTCTTCGCCGTAGGGATCGAAGGCGTCGGGGCCGTTCATCGGCAGCCAGGCCTCGTCGGTGCCGGGACGGAACTCGACGTCGTAGATGTTGCGCATGCCCGTGGCCTCGACCTGCACGTCGGCGCTGGTGAGGTTGCGGCCGTCCAGTGGTATCGACAGGAGCGCCCCGCTGCGGTCGGGGACCTCCGCTGGGCCACCGGGGCTGTCGGGGTTGCCGTTGTCGGTGGCGTTGCCGTTGGCGATGTAGAGCCGGCCCTCGTGCACCGCCATGCCGTTCGTGTTGTGCCGACCGTTCGGAAGCCCATCCACCGCGATGGCCATCGACGCGCCACCCGGCTCCACGGCCCACACTCGTCCGTCGGTCGTCCGACCTGGCGTGGTCGAGCTGTGGGAGTCGGCCACGAACAGCGTGCCGTCGGGACCGAACGCGATGCCGAGCGGGTTGGTGAAGCCCGTGGCGTAAGGCGTGGGCGCGCCGAGCACCCCGCCCGACAGGATCGGCAGCTCCGACACGACACCCGTGGCGTAGCTGGCGACGTACATCGACCCGTCGTAGGTCGTGAGGCTCGTCGGCGTCACCACGATGCCACCCACCGGCAGCGCGCTGAACCCCGGCGCGGGCACCGACGGCAATGGCACCCCGGGCGCCGTGCCAACGTCGAGCATCCCTTGCATCCACGGATGGAGCGTGCAGAAGAACGGGTACTGACCGGCGTCGAGCTCGGGCACGCCGTGCACCTCGCCCGACGCGTTCGGCGGCACGTCGGCGCTGGCGAAGCTGGTGCCGTCCCCGGCCGTGAGGTTGTGCGGTGCGATGTCGATGTTGTCGAGCACGAGGCTGTCGCCTTCGGCGATCGTCACCACGGGCGGGACGAACGTGAACGCCGCGGTGGTGGCCGTTGCCGTGCTGGCCGCGTCGGCTCGCACCACCGAGGTGACCGACGTGACCGCGAGGAGCGCCACGAGCGCCAGCCCGCG
Organism: Microthrixaceae bacterium; assembly: GCA_052386335.1. Taxonomy (GTDB): domain Bacteria; phylum Actinomycetota; class Acidimicrobiia; order Acidimicrobiales; family VFJN01; genus VFJN01. Next base: position 42,464 of record JBQTKH010000014.1, on the reverse strand, counting down.
GCGGACCGTCAGGATCCGAGCAGTCGTCGAGCGATCGGTCATTGGACCACCTCCAGCGCGCCCCGCATCGCGGGGTGGATCCGACAGAAGTACGTGAACACCTGGCCGGGTGCGGCGCTGCTCGGCACCGTGAAGCTCCACGTGGCCCGCTGCACGGCGGCCGTGGCATACGGCGGGCCGAAGCCGAGCTGACCCGAGTCGCCGAGCTCGGTCGCAGATGGCCAGGTGGCCAGCGGGTACTTCTGGCCCCAGGTGCCGTTGCATGGGTTGGCGCACGAGGTGACTGAATGGAAGATCGATGCCCCTGCGTCGAGGTTGGTGAACCGCACCGTCTGTCCCGGCCTCACCCCGGCCCGCTGGCCGGTGCCCGCGCCGCCGGGGTAGTAGCCGAACGCGGCGATCCCCACGTCGCTGGTGGCGGGTGGCGGGGTGGGCGACGGAGCGAGGGGCGTCTCGTTCGCTCCCCCGAACACCGGGATCGGGTTGTTCTCCGGGGCGGCGGGCTCATCGGTCGCGAGCCCGACGGTGTCGGCCGGCATCTCGCAGGCGGCGCGCCCCTCGAGCTCTTCGGGGCTGAGCGGGTGCGCCCACGCGAACATGATCGCCATCGCCTCGTACCAGGGGTTCGCGGTGTCGTAGAAGCCGGTCACCGACAGTCGCTCGCCTTGGCGGACCGTGAACCGCCAGTCGGGCTTCGTCACGGTCATCCGGAAATCCCACGAGCCGAAGCTGTTGGCCTGGTTCATCTGCGCGTCGGAGGAGAACAGCAACCGGTTCCCACAGGTCACCGATCTGAGCTCGTCGCGGAGGCCGCCGGGGTGCACGTGCCCGCCCACCCACACGATCTCTGCGTCTTGGTCCGCCGCGAAGGTGGCGGAGTAGCCGGCGCCGCTCTTCGGCGGGTCGTAGACGGGGTATAGCGCCTTGGACGACCCCTCCTTCTGCGCAACGGCGTCGAGCCAGACGGGCACGACCTCCTTCATGCCGGACGTGGTGGCCGGCACCCACGTCAGGTCGTAGCGGATCGTCACCTCGTAGGTGTTCGACGTGAGGTTGTGGAGCATGTAGTTGAGCACCCATGCGTCGGTGGGTGTCGTGCGGTAGCCGTAGAGCGCCTCGCCGTCCGGGCCGCGCGGGAGGATCGAGCGCGTCTTCTCCTCGCCGGTCGCGAAGAACGGCGTGGTGTCGCCGCGGGCAGCGTTGATCCACACACCGTGGTGGAGGTGCACGACATGGATCGGTGGCACCTTGCCGTTCGTCGCGTCGACGAGGTTCGGGGAGATCCCCGTGATGTAGCCATCGGCGCGGGGCGACTCGATCGTGACGGGGCCGAGCAGGATCAGGTTGGCGCCCGGGGTGACCGTGAGGGGCCCGTAGCTGCAGCGCAGCGTCTGCTCGCCGGCGATCGTGGGATCGGGCTGGCAGAGGTCGCGGGGCCCCGACGGCGTGGGCGGGGCGAGCGCGTCCGCATGGATGATCGGGACGGCGACTGCCGCGGCGGCCAGGGCCACGATCAGCAGCAGCTTGCGCACGAACGCACCCCCCAGGCCACGACGGTCGGCACCAACCTACCCGAAGACCGCGAATCGCCCCTTTCGCACCGTGCTGGCTACCGTCGGAACCGATGCGCACGGGCGAGTCACGGGCCAAGGAGCGAGGCGCCGGCGTCACCCTCGACGGCGCGGAGACGGAGGTCGCCCCGATCCCGGCTGATCAGCCGCAAGCCGGGGCGTCGCTCGGTGAGCTCTTCGCCTTCTTCATCCGGAAGCCGTCACCGGTGATCATCGGCACGACGGCGCTCAGCGCGGCCGTCGCCCGCCTCTGGATCGGGCAGTGGGGATGGTGGGACCTCCTCATCCCGCTCGTGATCGTCGCGGCGGAGCCGTTCGTGGAGTGGCTGATCCACGTGCGCATCCTCCATCGGCAGCCCACCCAGATCGGTCGCCTCACCATCGACCCGATCACGGCGCGCAAGCACCGGCGCCACCACCGCAACCCCAAGGACCTGCGAATCGTGATGGTGCCGTTCCAGGCCCTGTTCCCCGCTGGGCCCATCGCCGTGGCCCTCGCGATCTGGCGGCTCGATCCGCCGCAGGCCGCGATGGCCCTCGCCTGCGGGTTCGGCATGCTCCTCAACTCCGAGTGGACGCACTACCTGATCCACGCGCCGTACCGACCGAAGACGGCCTGGTTCCGCAAGATCTCGCGCAACCACCGACTGCACCACTACCGCAACGAGCACCACTGGTTCGGCGTCACCACGAGCATCGGCGATCACGTGCTCGGCACGCGCCCCGAACCGGGCGACGTGCCCCTCTCCCCCACGGTGCGAACCCTCGGCCTCAACGACCCAGGCTGAGGGCTCGCGCCGGCGGCATCGGGACTGGGGGCTCGGGACTCGATGTCACACCCCCGGGGCAGGATGGGGGCATGGAACCCGGCGCCCGACTCCCACTTCGCGGCCGCGACCTCCGCTACCTCCTGACCCTTGTGCTCCACCGGTCCGATCGACCGCTCAGCGTTGCCGAGCTCGTGACGATCCTCGAGCGGAGCGGCCACGCGATCGACGGTCGGCCGAGCAAGGCCGTCTCCGATGCGCTGCGATGGGAGATCCGTCGCGGGCGAGTCACCCGGGTTGGTCGCTCGGCCTACGCCCGCGGGCAGATCCCGCGTTCGACGCTGTCGTTCATCCGTAGCCACCTCGGCGACCGCCACGCTGCGTGATGGTGGCCGTGCGCGGCTCCTTCGATCTGTTCAGCGTTGGAGCGACAATTCTGATCGACCGAGCGGACGGCGCGCGATTGTCGCTCCAACGCTGAACAAACCTGATTGGCGGTGCAGACAGGGGCGCGCGCAGCGTGGTCAGCTCGGTGCCCACGACCTGCAGCTCCGGGCAGGTGGAGACGGAGCCGAGCTCGCTACGCGAGAAGTCCCCCGACGGCGACGAGGGTGAGGCCCACCACGACGAGCACGACGGCCACCTTCGCTCCCGTCGTGGCCCACATGTGCTCCTGCCTGGATGCAAAGTCCTCCGAGCACAGCCGAATCCCTCGTCATGCGGCACCGTCGTAGTGGACGTGGAGCTCGTTGACGCTTCGGAGGACCATGCGGTTGGCCCAGGTGGGCGCGGCTGCCAGCTCCATCGTGGGGAAGCGCTCGAGCAGGCGGCGTAGGGTGATCTCGATCTCGAGGCGGGCGAGGTGGGTGCCGAGGCATGCGTGGATCCCCGCCCCGAGCTGGAGGTGGTGGATGGCCGAGGGGCGGTCGATGCGGATCGCGTCGGCGTCGGGGCCGAACTCGTCGGGGTCGTGGTTGGCCGCGCCGATCCCGGGGTAGACGACCGCGCCTGCCGGGATCACGCCCCCATCGAAGTGGAGGTCGGTGGTGGCGATGCGACGCACGAACTGGTTGGGGCCGTCGTAGCGCAGCAGCTCGAGCACCGCGTGGTCGAGGTTGGCGTCGCCGCTGCGCAGCGCGATCAGCTGGTCGGGCTGCGCGAACAGGCCCCGAAAGCCGTTCCCCAGAACCGCGGTTGCCGGTTCATGACCGGCGATGTAGAGCGTCTGGAGCTGCATGATGAGCTCGTCGTCGGTCAGCTTGTCGCCGTCGTCAGACGCGACCGCCAGCTCAGAGGTGAGGTCGTCGCCCGGCGCACGCCGCTTCGCGGCGACCTGCTGGCGCAGGTACTCACGCATCTCCTCCCCCGCCGCCAGGCTCTCCTCGCGCTGCTCTGGTGAGATGAAGGGGTCGAGCCCCAGCGCGACGAGCTGCACCCAGCGACGGAAGGCGGGGCCGTCCTCGTCGGGGATGCCCATGAGCTCGCAGATCACCATCACCGGCATGGGGTACGCGAGCTCCGAGACCAGATCGAACGTGCCGGAGGGACCATGCCGTTCGACGATCGAGTCGAGCAGTTCGCTGACGTGCCGCTCGATCGTCTCGTGGAGGTTCCTCACCGAGCCCTTGCGGAACGTCGGCGCGATGAGGCGGCGCACTCGGGTGTGGTCGGGCTCGTCGAGCAGCGGCAGCGGGTCGGCGCCCTCGGCGCCCTCCACCTCGGCGCGCCGCTGGAGCTCCATCTCGGTCTGTGGGGTGGGGGTGGCGTTGTCGATCTGGCTGCTCATCGTCGGGTCTTTGAGCACCCGCTCCACGTCCGCGTAGCGGGTGAGCACCCAGCCACCCATCAGGTCCGACCGATGCACCGGATCCGCTGCTCGCAGCCGCGCGTACTGGTCGTAGGGCCACTCGTTGAACCCGGCCTCGAACGGATCGAACGACACCGACGACCCTGCCTCCGCGGTGGTCACAGGTGCGACTCGATCCCGGTGAGCCACGGCCGGCCCGCCTCGCGCAGGCGGTCCCACACGCGCATGTCGCGACCGGCGTCCTGCCCGAGATCGTCGGCGGTGGGTCCGATGCGCTCGACGAGCGGTGCGAGGGCGTCCACGTCGAAGCCGTAGACCTCGGCCGCGGTGCCGCCAAGCATGGCGCGGGTCTCGTCCTCGGGGATGTCGCCGAAGGCCCCGCGCAGGAACTCAGCGGTGTGGGGCCACGTGCCCTCCGGATGCGGGAAGTCATTGCCCCACATGAGGTTGCCCACACCGATCTCGTAGCGACGCACGAGCTCGCGCCGCTGCGGGTTGGACGCGCCGATGAAGCAGTTGCGGTCGAAGTAGTCCGACGGCCGCATCGACAGGTTGGCCGTGAGCTGCGAGCCGAGCTTCTTCGACCCGTGCTCGCGCTCGTACACGGAGTCCATCCGCCAGAGCAGGTCGTTGACCCAGAACGCGCCGCACTCCGTGACGGCGAACTTGAGCCGCGGGAACCGCTCGAACACGCCGGACCAGATGAGGAACCACAGCGGGCGAGCCGACCAGAACCGCACCTCAGCCGTGTAGATCCCGATGTGGGGGCCGTACGACGCCTTGTCGGCCGGCCCGGAGTGCACGTGCACGGGAAGGTCGAGCTCCTGGCAGAGGGCCCAGATCGGGTCGTACTTCACGTCGTGGTACGGCGCACCCGGCTGCCACATCGGCGGGATCAAGATGCCGCCCCGCAGGCCGCTCTCGTAGGAACGACGGATCTCCGCGACCGAGACGTCCACGTCAACGAAGGCGATCGGCACCACCGCGATGCCGCGCCGGCGCTCGGGGCTCGTGGCGCACAGCTCGGCCAGCCATCGGTTGTGAGCCTGGGCGCCAGCGAGCAGGTGCGCGGGCGGCGTGTCGCCGCTCTGGCCGAGCCCGGCGCCGAAGGGCGCAGAGGCACCCGAGCTCACCGCATCGCCGTCCGGAAAGATCACCTCGCCCACCACCCCGTCCCCGTCGAGCTCCTTGTCACGACGCGAGGCGTCCCACGAGCCGTGCAGGCCCTCCTCGTTCTCCTCGGCCCACTCCTTGGCGAACTCCTTGTTGAGGAAGCCCTGGGCGGCGAGCTCTTGCTGGCGAGCGCGATCGACGAGGCTCTGATCGAACGCGTCCCGCACCGAGGGGTCGAGCCAGTCGCGGTACTCGGCGTTGGGGAGACCGGCGTGGCAGTCCGCCGAGATCACCATGAACCGTTCGGTGGCACGGGCCATCAGCTCTCCTTGGGCGTGGCGCCGACGGGGTGCATGTCGTCGTAGCGCTGGTGGACGAAGGGCAGGATGTCCTTGCCGTCGAGGACGGCGACGATCTCACCCCGCTGCTGCGACCGTCGCTCGGAGAGGTGCATCTCGAGGATGCGGCGCACCGGCAGGTCGGCCACCGGGTCGAACTGCGACTCTCGCAGCACGATCTCGCCGTCGACGAGCTCACGCTTGCGGGTGGTCTCCTCACGGTGGCAGTGCACGAGCCGTGGATCAGCGTCGAAGCCCATGCCCGCTGGGTCGCGCAGGAACTTGAGGTAGAAGTCGGTCCGCTCGTTCGGGGGTGGCGGATCGGTCTCTCCGGTGACCGTGCCGCGCAGCTCGATGATCGTCGTCCCGAGGCGCGCCACGGTGCCCACCACGGACGTGCCGTCACGCACGAGGCTGATCTGGGCCAGCTTCTTCGGCTCGCCGAAGGTCTCGCGACCACCGATCACCGACTGCTCCGTGGTCATCGGCATGAGCAGCGGGTAGAAGCCGGCGATGTCGCCGTGTGCGCACTCGACGCCGAACGTGCCGGCGCCGAACACGGGCACACCGGGGCGATCCAGGTCGACCGTGGCGACCGACACCTTCACGATCGGACGGCCCGTCGGTCGCAAGGGCGGCGGCAGCACCTGCTCGATGAGGCCGGGATCGGTCTCGTAGAGGGCGGTGAACGACGTGGACCACGCTCCCACCTTGGTGGCGCTCACCTCGCGGTCGGTGATCTCCTCCAGGGGACGGGCTCCGTAGCGGATGGTCATGGGCACCTCAGTCCAGGTCGGGATCGGGTCGGAGCTTGCCGAGGGCGAACGCGGGGCAGCGCATCGCCTCATCGGGGATGGCGTCGCGCTTGAGTGGCGTCGCGAGGTCGGCGACAGTGGGACCCACGCGCGCGGCAATGGGCGCCAGCGCGTCGAGGTCGAAGCCGTACACCCGCGCTGCGTTGCCGCCCACCATGGCCTGGATCTCCTCCGGGTTGCACTCACCACCGAAGGACATCTGGAGGTGATCGCGCGACCAGGGCCAGCAGCCCTCGAGGTGCGGGAAGTCGCTCCCCCACATGATGCGATCGACGCCGACCTTGGCGCGCAGCTTCACCTCGTGGCGCCGGATGAACGACGACCCGAGGTGGCACTGGCGCTCCCAGTAGCCACTGGGCGGCAGGCTGAGCTGGTCGACGACCCCATCACCGAACGCGGCCTCCTGGCTGCCGCCGGCGGTGGTCATCCGTCCGTAGTACATGTCGAGGCGGGCCAGCTCCTCGGGCACCCACTCGGTGCCCTGCTCGGTGAACACGAACTGCAGGTCGGGGTGGCGTTCCATCACGCCCCCGTAGACGAGGTGCCAGAGCGTGCGGTGCGCCCACCAGGTGACCTCGAGGAGGAACATCACCTTGGCCACCGGATAGTCGCCGTAGTCGGGCGCGGCGCTCCCCGAGTGGTGGTTGACCGGCATCCCCAGCGCCTCGCACGCGGCCCAGATCGGCTCGTAGTCGGGCGCGTAGAGCGGCGGCACACCGGAACCCGGAGGTGCGCCGGGAAGCAGCACGCCCCCGGTGAGGCCGTTGGCCTTCGCCCAGTGGATCTCCTCCACCGCGGCGTCGACGTCGTGGAGCATGATCTGTGCGATGCCGGCCCGCCGCCCGGGCGCCTCGGCACAGAAGTCGGCGAGCCACCGGTTGTGGGCCTGCAGCCCGGCCCACCGACGCTCGAGATCGCCGGCGCCCGCAGGCGGAGCCTGGTTGAGGAGGCTCACGGCGGGAAAGAACGGCGGGATCGTGTTCGGGAAGATCACCTCGGCGACGACCCCGTCGGCTTCCATCTCCGCGAGACGGCGAGCAGAGTCCCAGTTGCGCTCGGCATCGTTTCCAGTGAGGTCCTTGTACGGGTTGTCGAAGGTCCCCATCCACGCGTCGAAGTCGTCGTGGAAGCGCGCCGTCAGGTACGGCCGGTACGCCGCGATGCTCGCCCCCGCGTGGCAGTCCGCCGAGATGACGGTGTACCGATCTCCGACCTGCACCATCGCCGCGATCCCCCGATCCCCGGTGCCTGCTTCTGCGCCCGGGAATAGTGTGACACTGATGAACGATATTGACGAGCAGACCGCGATGACCGACCTGTCCGGCCGCGTCGCCGTGGTCACCGGCGGGGCCAACGGGATCGGTCGGGCGATCGTCGAGGCACTGCTCGACGAGGGCGCGAAGGTCGTGATCGCCGACATCGAGACGCCGGTGCTCGATGCGACGGTGGCCGCCTTGGCTCGACGAGGGGACGTCACCGGGGTGCGCACCGACGTGAGCGACCCGGCGTCGTTCCTCGCGCTCGCCAACGCCGTGTTCGAGCGCCATGGCGCCTGCCACCTGCTCTTCAACAACGCGGGCGTCACGAGCGGCGGTGGCGGCAAGCCGTGGGAGCAGGAGAACAACGACTTCAAGTGGTGCTTCGGCGTCAACGTGTTCGGCACCGCGAACGGCTGCGCAGCGTTCGTGCCGCGCATGATCGACGCTGGCGAACCGGGGCGCATCGTCAACACGTCATCGGGCGACGGCGGCTTCGCTCCGGTGCCCCGAGCCAGCGTGTACGCCGCCAGCAAGGCCGCGGTCAGCTGCTACACCGAGGCACTGGCCCACAACCTCATCAGCGAGGGCACCCGGCTGCGGGCATCGGTCTTCTACCCGAGCGGCGGCCTGCTCGACACGGGGCTCTACAGCGCGGATCGGAACCGGCCCCGCGAGCTGGCGCGCGTCGGTCCCGGCACGGGACGTCGCTCGATGACCTTCGAGCAGCTCAAGGAGACGATGGAGAAGGCCGGCCACGACGTGAAGGTGGCCGACCTCGCCGAGCTCGGTCGCTTCGTGATGGACGGCGTCAAGCGTGGTGACTACATCATCGCCCGCAACCTGTCCCAGACCGCCGACCTGCTGCGGCGACGCGCTGATGCCATCGAGCGCGCCGAGCTCCCGCCTCATCACGGCCTCGATGTCTGATGGAGGAGATCGTCGACGGGGCGACGACGTGGCGATTCGATGTCGAGTTCCTCGAATCGAGCTGGACGTGCATCTTCGGCCGAGGTTGCCTCGGCATCGGTGACGAGCCCGCCGAGCACCTCGGCCTGGGCTGCTGCTCGGTCGGTGCCGAGCTCGACGGTGAGGACGAGGCCCGCATGATCAGTGCCCTCGCCGCGATGCTCGAGCCCGCTCGCTTCGAGCACCACGCGGACGCGGCGGCGCACGGCGTGTTCTCTGACGAACGTCGCGTCGCGACGCGTGTCGTCGACGGCGCCTGCATCTTCCTGAACCGGCCCGACTTCGCGGGTGGGGCGGGCTGCGCGCTCCACCTCGCTGCCCTCGACCACGACGAGTCACCCGTGGCGTGGAAGCCGTCCGTCTGCTGGCAGCTGCCGCTCAAGGTGGCCTGGGAGGACGCCCCCGACGGCGGCGAGGTGGCCACGGTGCGACGCTGGAGCCGCGCCGACTGGGGCGCGGAAGGCGAGACGATGGCCTGGTGCTGCACCGAAGGCGACCGCGCCTACGTGGGCGAGACGAGCGTGCTGGACTCGCTCGCCCCGGAGCTGGAGGCACTCGTCGGGACCGCGGTCCACGTCGAGCTGCAACGACGACTGCGTCCCGCCGACGGCGGTGGTGGCGCGGGCAGCGCACCGACCACCTAGGAGCGGTCTGGGGTGACGCCGATGGCGAGGATGGCGATGTCGTCCGCGGCAAGCCCACCCTGGTGCGCCAGCGCGGCCGCCTCGAGCGCTCGGGCCAGGTCGGCGGCCGTACCGGGGGTGGACCGCACGATCTCCTCCATCGCGTGGTCGCCGAACTGCTCGGCATCGCGGCGGGCCTCGAGGACCCCGTCGGTGACGATGATGAGCACATCGCCAGGGAGCAGGCGCACCGATCGGTCGTGGACGGACACCGTCGGCATGACGCCGAGCAGCGTGCCGAGTCGACCCACCTGCTCCACTTCGCCGTCGGCCCGGCGCACGATGGGCGTGGGGTGCCCCGCGCACGCGACGGTGACGTCCACCCACCCTTGATGAGCCCGGAGGCGTCCGTGGACCGCGGTCGCGAAGCGGTCGATCCCACCATCGGCCGCCTGGCTGAGCATCGCGTCGTTCACGATCGCGAGCGCCTTGGCAGGCGATCGGGCTTGGTGAGCCGCCGCGCGGATCGTGTACCGCACCAGCGCGGTGACGACGGCGGCCTCGGCACCCTTGCCGCAGACGTCGCCCACCACGAAGCCCCACGACCGACCGACCCGGAACAGGTCGTAGAAGTCCCCGCCGACCTCATCGCCCGATCCAGCCGGGTGGTACCGCGCCGCCACGTCGACACCCGCGATCTCCGGGAGCTGCGGGGGGAGCAGGCTCTGCTGGAGCGTCCGCGCCAGCGCCGCGAACCGCTCGCCGGCCTCGCTCAGCTCGCGCTGCAGGTGCTTGGCCGCGGAGATGTCCCGGAAGTACCAGGCGTAGCCGAGGTTGGTGCCCTCGTGCCGGAGCGGCACGCCCGCCCGATCGATGACCCGACCATCGCGCAGGGCGATCTCGTCTCGCGTGGGTCGACCCGTCGCGTAGGCCTCCTGCACCCGGGCAAGGAACGCGGATGGATCGACCACCTGGTTCGCCGCACCAGCCAGCGCCTCGGCATCGGAACGCCTCCCCAGGACGTCATCGGTGATGCCCCACAGCTCCGCAAAGCGGCGATTGAAGCTGATCATCTCGCCTGATGGCGACACGATGAGCTGGCCCTCGAGACCGGCCTCGGTCTGCGCTTCGAGCAGCGCGGTCTGGAAGGTGAGCTGCTGCAACAGGATGCGTCGCTTGTCCTCCGTGGCTCTTCGCTCGAGGTACCAGCCGATGCGCTGGCCCAGTGAGCGGAGTCGCTCCGTGAGCTCGTCGCTGCGATCACGGCCGGTGAGGCTGAGCAGCTCGATCACCCCGGTGCACTGCTCGCCGGCCATCAGGGGGAAGGCGAACGCCGTGCACAACCCCGACACCTGAGCGGCGGCGGACCGCTCGAAGTCCGCCGCGGTGCGAACGTCGCGCACCCACTCCGGCTCCTTCGCCTTCCACACGCGCCCGGGGAGCCCTTCGCCGTGCGTGAAGGTGCCCTCGCTCGCGTCGGTGAAGTGCGGCGTGGCGAGCGCGTCCGGGGTGCCCCAGCGGCTTCGACAGCGGAGCAGTGCGTCCTCGCCGACCTGCCAGAGCTGCGCGAGGTCCCAGTGCAGCGACTCGCCGAGGGAGCGCAGCACCTCCGGCAGCGCCGCCTCGAGGTCGGGCGACTCCGTGAGCACGGCGAGCAGGCGATCCGAGGCCTCGCTGACGCCCTCGAGGTCGATGCGCTCAGCTGCGTCGCGCAGGAGCCCCACCACGATGAGCTGCGATCCGAGCCGAACCCTGGAGATCATCAGCTCGACGGACGCTTCGGTGCCATCGTTGCGCAGCGCCGGCAAGCGGACCGGAACACCGACCACCGATCCCTCACCGGTGGCGACGAACCGCGCGAACCCGTCGAGGTGGGCGCCTCGAAACCGTGCGGGGATGATCTTGGTCAACGGGGACCCGATCAGGTCGTCCGCGCTCCAACCGAGCAGCGCTTCGGTCGACTCGTTCGCGTAGATGATCGTGTTGGTCGGGTCGGCGGCGATGACCGCCTCGCCGAGCGAGTCGACCACGCCCTCCCACATTGGGCGCGACGTCGGACCATCCACCGGTCGCATCGTCGGGTCGAGCCCTGCGGATCGTTCGCTGGCGCTCATGGACGTCGGTGCCTCACTCCCTCCGCCGTACGTGCCGCGCCCAACCCCTCGGGCCGTTGGTCCTACGATGCCATACGGAGCGCCCCCGATCAGGTGGCCATGCTCGCCGCTTCCCTAGCAGCGGTAGACGCGCTCCGCGTTGGTGGCGAAGAGCTTGTTGCGCGCGTCGTCGTCGACCCCGGCGGTCACCGCTGCGAACGTGGTGTACAGGTCGTCGAACGTGCCGTGCATGCCGTCGACCGGGAAGTTGCTGGCGAACATGCATCGGTCGATCCCGAAGGTCTCGATCGCGAAGTCGAGCCAGGGGGTGAACGCTTCCGCGCTCATCGACCCGAGCGGCATCGCCAGCCCCGACAGCTTGCAGACCACGTTGTCGCCGAGCCCGGCGAGGGCAGCCATGCCCTCCGCCCACAGCGCCCGCTCCTCCTCGGCGGTCGATCGAGGCCATCCGGTGTGCTCCACGACGACGACCAGATCGTCGAAGGCCGCCAGCCCGACCGCGGCCGACTGCAGCTGATCGGGGTGGGCCATGAGCTCGAACACCAGACCACGATCCTGGAGGGCGCCGAGCACATCGGCCTGGGGAAGGGGCCCGTCGAAGGCGCCCATCGGGCGCACCCCACGGAAGCGGGTGGCCGCCATCTGCCGGTCGATGAGCGCGATGGCCTCGGCCACGGACTCGGTGGGCACGATCCCGCCGATGATGGCGTCGGGGTGCCCGTCGGCGTCGGCGCGGACGTCGAGCTCGAGGGTCTCGTCGATCGAGTGCGGGCCCGTCGCGGCGGCCACGTTCACGAGCTTGTCCACGTTCCAGCCGGCGGACTCAGCCATGTAGGTGGGCACGTCGAAGCGGCGCGACATCCCCGTGACGTCGCCCATGTTCAGCTTCTGGCGCCCCGACAGGTACGGGTACCAGTCGGTGCGTGCCGGGTCCCACAGGTGCACGTGGGCATCGACCACCCGGGCGGGCTGTCGGGGCATCGGATCTCCTCGTGTCGGGGCGACAGCTGCCGCCCTAGGGATGGTGAGCGGCCAGGTCGACCATGCTCCGCAGCGTGCTGTCGAACCAGTCGGGGATCCTCGGGCCACCGAAGGTGATGCTGCCGATGGGGCGGGGGTGGCTGCGCAGACCGAACCACCCGCGGCCGATCACGAGCTCGGCGCCGGACAGCGCGGGGGTGTCGGCGCTGCACAGCAGGTGGGCCACGACCTCGCCGATCAGGTGGGCGTCGTGCTCCACGGGTGCTTCGACGCTGACCGAGAAGGCCGAAACCCGATCGTCGGTGGCGCCCCTCGCCGACCTGGCGAGCTGCGCAACGGCCTGGGCACGGCTTCGGCCGCCATCGGTGGTGGCGTCGGTGAGCGTCACGAGCCGCACGGGGCCCGCTGTGCGAGCCGCGTGGTCGGACACCGCCCGGGCCCAGCTCGCATCGGCATGGATCTGTCGAACGATGCCGTCGTGCTCGGCCAGTGCCCGCTCCCACTGCGCCGACGCCATGCTCGGCGGGCCGCCGGCCAGCGCGACCACGACCGCATCGATCGGCCCGACGCGCTCGGTGGTCGAGGCCAGCGCGTCGGCGGCACCCTCGAATCCCGGGGCGAGCCCCTGAGCCTCGATCACCGTGCAGGTGACACCTCGAGCGTCGAGCGCTGCGGTGACCGCAACCCCCACCTCCGGTCGGTCCGTCACGACCGCGCACGACCGCACCGCCGGGGACGCGAGCGCGCTCGCCGCGGCGCCGCCGAACACCGCACTGAATCGGGCGTTGCTCCCGCCGTTGGTGACCTGCTGGGCTTCGGCCGGCGCGAGCGCGCCGACGGTGACTGCCTCGAGGACGCTCGGAAGCGACGCCACACCGTCTGCGCGCACCACCTCGAGGAGCCTGGGCTCGTCGACCACGGCGATCTCCGAGCCACCCGCGAAGATGACGCGGCCGTTGCACCAGTGGAGGTCATCGCCCACCAGGCGCGCTCCCAAGGGTCCGAGATCCTCGGGAGCGGGCATGGACGCCAGCGAGAGCCCACCCGTGGCCGACGACCCGGATGTGCCCGCGCTTGCGGGGCGGGCGCGGCTCAGCGCGGCGGTGACCATCCGGGTGGCGGCGATCGGTGACATCGCGTTGACGACGACGCCAGGCGGCGCGTGCCGACCGAGCTGCCAGGTGAGCGATGCGACCGCGCGCTTCGCGCAGCCATAGGCGCCCGTGTTGGCCGGGCGCCACCCCGATCCCGAGGTGACCCCCAGGATGCGACCATGCCCAGCGGCGGCCATGATCGGCAGCGCCGCATTGAGGATGTTGAGGTATCCGTCGAGGTGCACGGAGAGCACCCCCAGCCAGTCCTCCTCCGTGCCCTTCGCGAAGCTCGTGGGACGCGTGATGCCAGCGACGTTCACCACCGCGTCGAGACCGCCACGCTCGTCGACGAGGGAGGCGAAGAGCTCGGACACCCCCTCGACGTCGGTCACCGACACCGATGAGGCACGCGCCGAGCCACCCGCCGCGACGATGCGGCCGGCGGTGGTCTCCTCGGGCGTCGGGAGCTGCTCGGAACCATCGACGGACACGAGGGGATCGACCGTGACGACGAACGCGCCAGTGCGACCGAGCTCCTCCGCGATGGCAGCCCCGATCCCACCGCCGCCACCAGTGACGACAACGACGCGCTGTCGGTCCGCCGCGATCACGAGGCGTCGGACCGCTGGTCGAGCTCGAGGCCCTCGCAGTCGCCAGCGGCGAGCCACTGCTCGAGCAGGTCGCGATACCGGAAGTAGTCACCGCGGCCCCGGCCGTAGTTGCCGTTGCGCGGGTTCATGGCCTGCGGGTTGCCTTCGAGGTTGATCCGCGAGGGCGTGCAGGCGGACATGACCGCGCTCGCGTCGACGAACGACTCGACGATCTTGCTCGTCCACTGGTCCTCGGCCTCGGCGCTCACGTCGAAGGCCTTCGCTCCCCGCTTCTCGAGGACGGCCACCGCGCGACCCACGAACTCCGCCCCGAGCGTGGCGAGGTGGGTGTAGTTGATCGTGACGACTGCCTGCTGCCCGGGGGCGGGCATCACGAACATGTTCGGGAAGCCCCGACTCATCATCCCGAAGAGGCTCGCGGCGCCGTCGGCCCACTTGTCGGCCAGCTTCACGCCACCGCGGCCGACGATGTCGTGGCCGGCGCGACGGAACAGGGGCGTCAGCTCGGCCTCGAAGCCGGTGCCGTAGATGAGGCAGTCGACGTCGTACTGCTGGCCGTCGACGACCAGGCCCCGCTCGTTCACCCGGTCGATCCCGCTCGGGCAGTCCACGAGGGTGACGTTGGGGTTGTTGTAGGCCTGGAGGTACTCGTCGTGGAAGCAGGGTCGCTTGCACAGGTAGCGGTAGTAGGGCTTCAGGACGTCGGCGGCCGCGGGATCATCGACGAGCTCCTCGACGCGTCGCCGATGCTCTTCCATGATCTCGTAGTCGATCTCCTCTGCGTTGCGGAGGTACTCCTCGAGCGTCCACTCCTTGTTCTTGGGTGGGTTCTGCACGGCGGCGTAGTGGTGGGTCCAACCGTCATCGGTGAGGTCGGCCTCGAACGGCCGGCCGAGCATGACCGTCTCGAAGTTGTCCATCCGGTCCTGCTGCCATCCCGGCTGCAACCGCTCCGCGAAGTCCGGCTCGGTGTCGCGGTTGCCGCGCTCGCCGATGGCCGATGGCGTGCGCTGGAACACGTACACGTGCTTCGCGCCGGCGGCCAGCGGCGGGAGGCACTGGATGCCGGTGGCCCCGGTGCCGATGAGCGCGACGACCTTGTCGCTGAGCTTGTCGAGCGGCTGTCCAGGACCGCCACCGGTGTAGGCGTAGTCCCAGCGGGCGGTGTGGAACGACCGTCCGGCGAACGCCTCCATGCCCGGGAGCGCCGGGAGCTTGAGGAGGTTGAGGATCCCGACGGCCAGCACGTAGTACCGACAGGTGAGCTCGTCGCCCCGGTCGGTCAGGACGTGCCAACGAGCGGCGTCGTCATCCCACTCGGCGCGCGACACCCCGGTGTGGAAGAGCGCACCCGCGACCAGGTCGTATCGGTCGGCGATCGCCTGGACGTGCAGACGGATCTCCTCGCCCGAGGCGTAGCGGTGCTTCGGGATGTAGTCGAGCTCCTCGAGCATCGGCATGTAGATGTACGACTCCACGTCGCACATCACGCCTGGGTACCGGTTCCAGTACCACGTGCCGCCGACCCCACCGGCCTGGTCGACGATCCGGATCCGCTCGACGCCGGCCTCGCGCAGGCGGGCTCCAGCGAGCACACCGGCGATGCCGCCCCCGACGATCACGACGTCGACGTCGTCGACGATCGCGTCGCGCTCGACGAGCGGCGTGAACGGGTCCTTGCGGAAGCTGGCGAAGTGCTCGTCGGTCGTGAGGTCCCGGATGTCGGCGCGGCCGGGGACGAGGCGCTTGTCGCGCTCGGCGAGGTACTTGGCGTGGACGGCGTCCGGGTCGAAGCTCGACACCTGCTCCCCCTCTCCCACCGTCGGTCCCCTCTCCTTCAGCTCGGTCGATCTCGACGCGGCGCGGAGGCGGTCGTGACCCCACCAACCTACCTGACGCCGGTGTCAGAAAGGTAGCGCGGTCGTTCCTCGGGACGCTCAGCCCGGACCAGGGCGTGGAGCCTCAGCGGGCACGCGGATCACCGGTGATGGCGTCTCGGGGACTCGACGAGCGCTGTTGGCCCCGATGGCCCCGGCGAGCAGGCTGCACAGGGTGGCGGCGCCCAGCCAGATCTCGGGCTGCCACTCGATCCCGTCGAGCGCACGCAGCAGCCCCAGGTAGCCGAGCCACAGCACCCCGGCCGCGGCGGCGAACGCGCCAACGGCTGACTGCGGCGGTCGGCCCGCCCGCCGCATCCTGAGGAGGAGCTCCAGGGCAGCACCGGCGAGGGCGGCGGCGACCACACCCTCTGCGTCCTCGTCGAAGGCCGCGGACACGAGCAGCGCCGTGATCGTGAAGAGCGCGGTGATCGCTCCGACTGGTACGTGGCCGGCGGCGAGCAGCAGGCGCGCCGCGGTGAACAAGACGGCCGTGGTCACGAGCATCGAGGCGACCCCCGCGATCACCGCCGTCTCGCCGGCGTCGGTCAGGGGGTCATACGGGATGCGGGCCAGGGCGGCAATCCCCAGTCCCCAGGCGAAGTTCAGGAAGAACCCGACGAGCGCCGTCGCAGTGATCACCGACCCCGCCATCATCCAGGGGCCCGGGGGTTGGCTCGGCGTGACGCGCGCGGCACGCACGGGTGCGGTCAGGATGAACATCAGCCCAGCGAAGAGCAGCAGGTGCGTCGGGCTGAGCAGCGCGTCGATCCCCCGCTCCACCCCGAACGCACCGTGCCACGCGGCGTCGCCGATCCCCCCGAGGCCGAACAGCGCGAGGCCGAGCCGAGCGCCCTCGTAGCCCGGCGGCAACGCCGACAGCCGCCAGTCGACCAGGCCGGGAGCACGACGGCGGGACATTCGGGCCAGCCACAGGCCCGAGGCGGCGAAGCCGGCGTAGAACACGCCGTGCCACGGGGTGAGGAAGGACTCGCCACCGGCGTCGAGGTTCTGGTGGAAGTAGCCGTCGAGGAACAGGCCGACGGTCATCCACAACCCGAACAGGACCGTGCCAAGGTGTTCGCGACCCGACGCCGGGATCATGTCCGATTGAGTTGCTGGCATCGTCGGTTCCACCTTGAGATCCATCATTACATGACACCATGTATGCTCGGAGACTGCAAATGGCCAAGACCCGCACCCACCCCTTCCCCCACCTCGATGGCGAGCTCCTCGGCGACGCGTCCGCCACCGAGCTCGAGGCGCTGTTCAAGGTCCTCGCCAACCGCAACCGGTTGAGGATCCTGCAGGCCATCCACCTCGCGGGTGAAGTCGGCCCCTCTGAGCTCGCCGACACCGTCGGCGCCAGTCCGCAGGCGGTGTCCAACCAGCTCCAACGCCTCGCCGACCAACGAATCGTTCACGCACGGCGCGAGGGCCAGCGGGTGCTCTACCGGATCATCGATCCGTGCGTTCCCGGCCTGATGGACCTCGGCGTCTGCCTCCTATCCGAGCGCTCCCGCCACTGACGTCGGTCACGTGACCATCTGGCTGCACAGCACCCCGCGTCAAACGAGCCCGAGCCGTCGCGCGTCGGAAGCGAGCTCCTCGCGGAACTGGGGATGCGCGATGCCGATGAGCGCGGCCGCACGCTGCGAGATCGACCGGCCTCGCATGTCGGCGACGCCGAACTCGGTGACGATGTGGTCGACGGTGTTCTTCAGCGTCGTCACGATCGATCCCGGCGTGAGGGTGGCCCTGATCCGCGAGATGCTGCCGTTCGCCGCCGTCGAGGGCAGCACCACGAACGCCATGCCGTGCGGGGAGTACATCGCACCCCGAGCGAAGTCCGCTTGGCCGCCGCTTCCCGACCAGTAGCGCCCCGCCACGGTCTCCGATGCGCACTGCCCGACCAGGTCGACCTCGGTGGTGGCGTTGATCGACACGAAGCAATCCTCCTCCCCGATGACCCGGGCATCGTTGACGTGGTCCACGGGCAGCAGTGCGACGACATCGTTCTCATGGAGGAAGTCGTAGAGAGGCTGCGTGCCGAGCGCGAAGGTGGCGACGACCTTGCCCGGAGCGAGTCGCTTGCGGGCTCCCGTGACCACCCCTCCCTCGATCAGCGGCACGAGCGCATCCGAGAGCAGCTCGGTGTGAACGCCGAGGTCGCGGTGGTTGGCGAGCCCCCGGAGGAGGGCGTTGGGGATGGAGCCGATGCCGATCTGGATGGTCGCGCCGTCGGGGACCCGTTCGGCGACCTGTGTCGCGATGCGCGCGTCGATCTCGGTTGGCGCCGGCGAGGGAACCTCGATGAGCGGCCTGTCCACCTCGGTCCAGCCGGCGACCTGGCTGACGTGGATCTGGTTGCCGCCGAAGGTGCGCGGCATGCGTGCGTTGACCTCGAGGAACCAGGGCACCTCGCCGATGAACGCCGCTGCGTAGTCGGCGTTGGTGCCGAGCGAGAAGTAGCCGTGGCGGTCCATCGGGGCCGCGGCGGCGAGCACCAGTGAGCACTTGGTGGTCTGACGCAGCAACCTCGGAACCTCGCTGAAGTTGGCGGGCACCAGCTCGCAGCCGCGCTCGTGATACGCAGGGCGGGTAACGGCCGACAAGAAGTAGGACACGTGCAGCAGGTGGTCGCGCACCGACCCGTGGAGGTAGGGGCGATCGTGGAGGGCATGCATCTGATGCACTCGTACGCCCCGGTAGCGGGTCGCGCTCGCCTCGATGGCATCGAGGACCGTGATCGGCTCACCATTCGCGAGCGGCACGATCAGATCGGCATCGTCGGCGATGAGCTCGAGCACCGCCTCGGGCGGCCCCGCAGTCGGCGATTCCGTCATCGCCCGAGCATCGCACAGGACGATGGCCCGGCCCGATGGCGCCGACAACGCCGACGTCCGCGTCGTACGGTCTTGTCACCACAGCGGAGGTGCGCCACGTTGAACGACGCTCCTGACGACCCTGACGACCATGCGGATGACGGCGTGGAGGTGGCCGCCTCCGCTCGGCTGCGCGACGGCACCGCGGTCGACCTGGTCGCCATGCGCCCAGCGGACGCCGCGCGGCTGGTTCGCTTCCACAAGTCGCTGTCGCCCGACACCACCTACCGGCGATTCTTCGCCTTTCACCCCGAGCTCAGCCCCAAGGAGCTCGATCGGTTCACCCATGTCGACCACCGCGAGCGCGAAGCGATCATCGCCGTGCGCGACGGAGAGATCATCGGCGTCGGCCGCTACGACCGCCTCGGCGACGACAGCGCCGGCGTCGACGCGGAGATCGCGTTCGTGGTCGCCGACAGCTGGCAGGGTCGGGGCCTGGGCACGATCCTGCTCGAACACCTGGCGAAGCGGGCGCGGGAAGCAGGCATCACCCGGCTCGTGGCCGACACCCTCGCCCACAACCGGCCGATGCTCGCCGTGTTCGACCGCGCTGGCGCCACGACCGAGGGCGTCGAGTCCGGGGTCGTGCACATCACCATCGACCTGGAGAAGCCCTCCGCACCGACCGGGCGGCCATGACCGGCGCTGCTCCGTCGCCTGTCACCGGTCACCACTCCTGACGCGCCTCCTCCGCGAAGCCTTGAAGGCCGTCGAAGGAGAGCTCGACGCCCTCGTCGGTTCGCACGTGCCCGGACCACGTCCCGAACACCTGATGCGTCTCGCTTCCCTTGTCCCGTCCCGGTAGCTGTGTGTGCTTGTCGTACCGGGGAGCGAGCGTGACGTCGATCTGCCCGCCCGGGTCCACGACGCGCCACGGCGCGAGCGGCTGGTCCCAGTCGTACTGCCAGTCGAGCTCCCGCCCGATCTTCGTCAGCCGCCCGTCGACGATGATCCCGTTCTCGGTGTACCCCGAGCCTTCGGTCCACTTCGCACCGAACTGCAAGCCCACGACGTGCGTACCAGCGCGGCCCGCCCCTCCGCCCCAGTTCCACGTGATCTCCGATGGCCAGCGGCCGCGACCGACGTCGAGCACGCCCCACGCGTCGCCGACAGGTCCACCGAACCTCCACGTGCGGTCACCGACGACCAGTGTCCCCTCCGCCGGCCGTGCCTGGTGCTTCGAGGTGAAGTTGAAGCGCTGGTCGCTCCACGGGATCACGACGTTCAGCGACTCGTGGCCGGCGGGCGCGGCGACGAGTGCAGCCAGCTCACCGGGCCGTCCGTCCGGCTCGGTCCAGCTCGCCGTGAGGTGGGTTCCCGCCTCGTCATCGACGAACGCGAGATCCAGGCCGTCGCGAGCGATGCGCAGTGGCGCGGTGCCAGGTCGCTCCGGTAGGTCGAACTCGTCGTTCCCGACGGTCACGATGCCTGCACCCCCGCTCGTCCCGGTGGCCAGGTCGGCCCACCAGACGTCCGCGAGTCCGAGGTGGTCGACGTCGGCGTAGACCGCGGAGATCACGAGGTCTCCCGCGAGGATCGCCCAGTAGTCCCACTTCTTGTTGACACCGAACTCGCCGATCAGGTTCGCCCGGTGCAGCGGGCGGCGTGACCAGCCGAGCGCCTCGCGATTGAGGCGTCCACCGTCGGGGGTGCAGAGGTCGACCGCCACCGTGAGCTCGTTCTCGTGAGTCATCGCGGGAGCATGGCACGACGGTCAGTCCGTCCGCTCCACCAAGCCGGCGCGCTCGCCGTCAGCCATGCCGAGCCGAACGCCCGTCGCCTTGCGCGATGTCCGCCCGGGACGCCCGGATGAAGCCTCAGCCGCCATCGTCGTCGGCGACGTCGTCCCATGTCGCCTTGGCGCCGCTATGACCGACCTCGACGACGGTCCATGTCGCGCCCGCACCGGCGACGAGGGAAACCGCGACCACCGCCGCAGTGACTGCCCGAGCCGGCATCGTCGGGCGGCGCCTCACCAACACGGGAACAGCAGTCACCGCCATCGCTGCGACCGTGACTGCGATCGCCCACGGAAGGACCCGCTCACCCTGCTCGGCATGCTCCTCGACCAGCTCCGTCTCGTCGACCTTCTCCTCCAGCTCCTCGCCCGAACCTTGCGCCAATCCCACGGCGAGCGTGGCCACGAAGGCCAACCCGAGCGCCACCGGCGCGTAGTGCCGTCGGGCCCGCGGCACCACCGCGCAAACGAGCGTTGCGACGGCTGCCAGCGGCAGCAGAACCACCACTCCATCTCTCCGGCCGCCATCGACACCACGATCGACTTCCTCCTCGGACACGCCCGCGGGTGACGTCTCGAGCGAGAACGAGGGGTGCAGGTCGTCCGCTGGCTAGCCGCTTCCCATCATGCCGCTGCCCGTTTCCATCATCTGTTGGCCGTTGCCCATCATCGTCTCGCCGCCGTCCATCATCTGCTGTCCGGCGTCCATCATCGATTGGCCGTCGGTCATCATCTGCTGGCCTCGGTCGGCCATGTCCGTGTCGGCGAGCGCTTCGCCCCGATCCATCATCACCCGACCGCCGTCCATCATCGATTGGCCGTCGGTCATCATCTGCTGGCCGTTGTCCATCATCATCTGGCCGCCGTCGCGCATCTCGATGCCGTTGTCGCGCAGCATCGTGCCCGTGTCACCGTTGGATGAGTCGTCTCCTCCGCACGCCGCCAACGTGACCGCGACGCCGACGGCCAGGACTGCAGTGGCCATCCTCCAGCGGAGCATCGGGTGCGTGCTCATGCGTGGTGCTCGAGCTCGGCGCGGCGGATCCGGTACTCGTCCACGTCGATGTCCCCGGTCGCGAGGCGCCCGTCGAGTCGCTCGAGCGGCGAGACCGGGCGACCACTGTCACTGGCATGACGGGCCCACGGGATGACCACCAGGGCGATGAGCGCCCACATGAGAACCATCATCGGGACCATGACCAGCCATGCCCATGCCCAGCTGCCGTTCCACCACATCATCGCTGCGTCTCCTCGGGATCGGTCATCGGGTGCTTGCCTTGATTGAACCCGGGGCGACCCCATGACGCCCAGGGCCGAAGGTCATGTCCTGGCAGCTCGTGGTCCCGCACCCGGTCACCCGCCAACCCGCGGTCGCTCACGTTCATTCGACCACCAACGTGCCTTCCATGCCGGCGGCCCGGTGGCCCGCGATGGAGCGGTAGTAGGTGTAGCGGCCGGGTTCATCGGCGCGAAGGCCGCCTTCGGCGGTGTCGCCAACCCTTGGTCACACGGACTCGGGACCACCGCCTCGGGTGCCCGGGGGCTCATGAGCTCACGATGAGGGTGACCTAGGAGGTCATCTCATGAAGATGTCCTTGACCACGACGGTCATGAGTGGCTTGTCCTCGACGTGGTCGCCGGCTACTCCGCCGGACGGATGGGCACCTCGCCACAGCAACAATCCGGATGGCGATCACACAGCCTCACGATCACGCCGCGCTCAACGAGGCAGCCACATTCCGCGCAGAGGATCTCCACATCGCAAGTCTGTCAATCCACGAGCCTCGAGACCCGGATGCTCGTTGCGACGCGGACCCGGTCGGGTTGGTCTCCATTTGTCGTTCGGTAGGCCCGGTCGATGCATGCATCGCCGACACGGATCTCCTTCGGCGGGATTCGCTCGTTCGGTGCGCCACGCTGAGCTACGACTCGGCGAGACCACGGTTTCGGATCTGCCGCACGCACGATCCGTAGATCGCATCGATGTCGGATCTCAGCGACGGCGCGACGCTCGAATGGAGACGGAGGTCCCAGCATGGTCGAGATGCGTACGCTGAAACGGTTGCTCGTGGGCCTGGCGTTGTGGTCAGCGTTGATCCTCGGCATATCGGTGAGCACGAGCGACGGCGCACCGCCCGCGCCGGCCTCGCAGGCCGCGGTGACCTCGACCCCGACGACGGGGACCTCTTCGACAAGCGTCACATCCGCCCCCGGCGCGCCCGTCGCCTCGAGTCCTGCAGATGATCATGACAACCTGCAACGAGACGCCGAGATGACCCAGCGGATGTCCGCACCCAACGCGTCGGGTCCGATGTTCACCGGCCAGATCCGCGACCCACAGCTGGACCACTCGCAGAACCCGGCGTTCATCAAGGCGCTCGAGGAGCATCAAGCCGACATCGACCAGATGCTCGCTCGGCCCACCCAGTAGTCAGGCACGCCAGAGGGCGTTGGGGTTGGCATGGCGACATGTGCCACCATGCCTACGACGCAGCGTCGTAGTCGCGAGAGGGGTTGGCGTGGACGCGAGCAGACAGAGCGCTTCGGAGGCGACCGTTCGTACCTTCGCCTTCGTTGACTTGGCGGGGTTCACCGCCCTGACCGAGGTCCACGGCGACGAGGCCGCCGTCGACGTCGTGGGCGCGTTCTTCGACCGCGCGAGGTCCGCAGTGGCTCGGCGCGGTGAGCTCGTGAAGACCCTCGGTGATGCGGTCATGCTGGCCTTCGCCTCGCCCACGGACGCTCTGGTTGCAGTTGGCGAGCTGCTCCAGGCGTCCGTCGCCGACTCCACGCTCCCAGCGCCACGGGCCGGACTCCACCATGGACCCGCGATCAGGCGAGACGACGACTGGTTCGGCGCGACGGTCAACCTCACAGCCCGGATCGCCAGCCAGGCATCCGGCGGCGAGACCCTCGCGACGGCGGGGGTGGCGTCAGCGGCACGTGATCTCGGATTACCGACGGTCGATCTCGGTTGCTTCGACCTGCGCAACATCTACGAGCCTGTCGAGCTGTTTCAGATCGAGCTGATTCCGCCGGTCGAGGCGATCTCCATCGACCCGGTGTGCCGCATGCAGATCGCGCACACGTCCGCGGCGGGCCGGCTCCGTCGGGGCGATGTCGATCTGTGGTTCTGCTCGCTGGCGTGCGTCGAAGCGTTCCTCGCCGATCCCGCCCGCTACCTGCCTGAGTCGTAGCCCGCCCAGAGCAGGATTGGTCCATCGGGACCTTGAAGGCGTCGTAGAACCGGGCGATCCGGTCGTAGCGATGCGCAACCTGATCGCCTGGGGTGGTGCCGTGATCACTCATCTCGCTCTGGCGGGGTCTGACAGCGCTGCCCCGCGGAGATGCGGCGGGTGATCACGAGCGCGACGGCCAGGACGGCGCCGACGCCGAGCAGCCAGGGGTTGGCGCCGGCGATACCGCCGATGCTGGCACCTCCGACGATGACCGCCAGCGGGATGGCGAGGCAGCAGCCGAGCATCATGGCCCACATCATTCGGCTGCTCACGGGGTTCGGGAGCGGGTCAGGGGTCGTCGGTTGGGTGGTGCCGTCATGGTGGGTGTCGGTCATGGCAGGTCTCCTGTGGGTCGAGCGGATCTGGTCGAACCAGTTGTGGTGGTGTCCGTGGCGAGCTCATCACGTGGGTTGCCCTCATCGAGGATCCCCCGAGCCCGGCTCGACCGGTCGGCCCAGCAGGGGTGGGCGATGGGCCAGGTCGCGTCGGAGAGGACCGCAACGAGCGGGGCACGTCGTCCTCGTCCTGCCCGCCTTGAGCGATGGCGGGCCGCGATGCCCGCCGTTGGCTTCGGTCTGGCGCGGCGCGGCGGAGTGCGACCCCGGCGGCCACGGCGAGGAGCATGACCCCGGCCAGGAGGAATGGCGGGTCTTCCTGCCAGCCGATGAGCGAGCCGCCGACCAGGGGGCCGAGGAACTGGCCGAGGCTGCTGGCCGAGCTCTTCCAGCCCAGCGCAAGGCCGGTGTTCGCACGGGCGCCGGTGGACACAAGAGCAGAGAGGTTCGGGATGACCAGAGCGGCGCCGGCCGCGAGCACGGCGATCATCATCAACACCACCGGGTACGAGCTCGTGGTCAGCAGGGCGGCGATGCCGGTTCCCATGAGGGCGAATCCGATCGCGACCTGTGAGAGCGGTGGTGCCAGCTTGGCCAGCAGCCCAGCGGCGGGAACCTGCAGCAGCGCCATCACGGCACCACAGACAACAAAGGCGAGGCTGGTCTGGGCCGCGGTGAGGGAGAGCCGGTCGCGGGCGTACAGCACGAAGGTGCCCTCGAAGATGGCGAGCCCGTACTGAGCGGCAGTGACGAGACCGAGCAGGGTTCGCAGCGATGGCCCTGTCCGCGCGTTGCCCCCCGGTGTCGACATCGTGTTCGGCGCGACCGCCGTTGGTGGCGGCGTGTCGCTCAGCCGGTCGCGGGCGTAGGCGAGGACCCCGAGGGTCAGAAGCGCGCTGAACAGGAACGGGATGGAATAGCCATCGATCCGGAAGGCACCGCCACCGATGTCGACACCGGGGCGGCTCAGCACGCCCGCCATAGCGGGCCCGGCGACGAGGCCGAGGCTGACGCTCGTACCGAACCAGGCCATGCCATGGGTGCGCTCTTGGTCGGTGGTCCGGTCAGCGACGTAGGCGGTGGCCGCCACGACCAGGCCGGCGGTGGCCAGGCCGCCGAGGAAGCGCAGCGCGTACAGGAGTCGCAGCGAGGTGGTGAGCCCGAACGCCGCCTGGGTGGCGGCGAGGCCGGCGAGGCCGCCGAGCAGGACGGCCCGCCGGCCGATCCGGTCGCCGAGGCGCCCCGCGAACGGGCCCGCCAGCAGCTGGGCCAGCGCGTAGACGCTCGTGAGCAGGCCCACCTGGAACGCCACCGCCTCGGCCGACGCGCCGGCGAGCCCGCCGATGCGCTGCGTGTGGAACGGGAGGACGATGAGCGTGCTGCCGTAGCCGGCCATCACGACGAACAGGGACGCGTAGAGGACCACGAGCTGCGGGTCCCGTGGCGCTCGTCCTCGCCCTGTGGGGGTCATGGCGCGGCGAGGTGGCGGCCGTCCCGCAGACCCCGAAGCTCGGCGGCGCGGGCGACATCGGTCGGGGTGAGGATCCCCACGAGCTCGTCGTGGTCGAACACGAGCGCCCGCCCACCGGCGTCCGGAGTCACCCGCTCGAGCAGGGAGACCAGCAGGTCGCCAGGCGCTGCGATCGCGAGGCCCGGTTTCGCGATCGCGATGTCGACCAGCCGCGTTGTGTCGCGCTGGGCCGATGGCACCCGCCGGATCTGGGCCAGGGTGACGAGCCCGGCGATGCGGCCATCAGGCCCTTCGACCGGGTAGGCCGAGTGGCGGCTCCCCAGCAGGCAGCGCCCGATGAACTCGCCGACGGTGATCCAGCCGGGGGCAACGATGGGACGCGGGGTCATGACCTCGGCGACCCGCACCCCGCCGAGGGCGTCGCGGGTCAGGACATGTGCTTCCTCTGCGCGGGCAGCGTTGAGCACGAACCAGCCGATGAACACCAGCCACAGCCCGCTCACGCTGGCGCCGGTGAGGAACTCGAGCAGCCCGAGACCGACGAGCCCGTAGGCGACGACGGCCCCGGCCCGGGCCGCGGTGACGGCGGCCCGGACCCGGTCGCCGTGGTGATGCCACAGGAACGCACGCAGGAGCCTGCCGCCGTCGAGTGGGGCCCCGGGGATCAGGTTGAACACACCCAGCATGAGGTTGATGCCGGAGAGCCAGCTGGCGGCGACGACGACGATGTGGGCGACGCCGCCGAGCTTGAGGCCGCCGGCGACGAGTCCGAACCCGGCGGCCAGGGCGAGGCTGGTGGCTGGTCCGGCGACGGCGATCCGAAAGTCGGCGCGGGGTGTGGGGGGTTCGCTGCCGAGGTTGGCAACGCCCCCGAAGAGCCACAGTGTCAATCCTTTGACCTCGACGCCGTGGCGTCGTGCGACGAGGGCGTGGGCGAGCTCGTGGGCGAGCAGCGACCCGAAGAAGACGAGCGCTGCGGCGAGGCCGACCGCCCAGTAGGTGCCATCGGAGTGGCCGGGTGCCTCGTAGGGGAACGAGCCCGTCGCGAGGCTCCAGGTGAGGAGCCAGGCGATGACGAGCACACTCCAGTTCATGGACAGCGGGAAGCCTGCAACTCGGCCGAGCTTGAGGTCATCGCCCATCGGTGCTCTCCGTCCTCGGTGACCGTTGGCGGTCGCCCGCTTCGCGGGCAGCGGCCAACCTGGCGATGGCCCGCTCGACCTCGCGGTCGGAGATCCGGCCTTGCACGCCTGCCCAGATGCAGACCACTACGCAGGCCAGCAGCAGGAAGCCGGCGGCGATGGTCCCGGCGTTGCCACGCCATCCCAGAGCGATGAGCAGCCCGAACAGCGCGAAGGACAGCCCGATTGCGGTCCACATCAGCACGCGCGGCGCGAACCGCGTCCTCCTGCCCGGCAGGCTGGTGGTCGGAGGTGAGCGGGGACCGCTGTTCGCCAGCACGGTCAGCTCCTCGCCGGTTCCGGAGCATTGCGCTCGGGATCCGCTGTGAAGGTGTCGCGGCAACCGGTCGAGCAGAAGTAGTGGGTCGTGCCGCCGCGCGTGAAGGTCGCTGCCGCGTGGGCTGGGTCCACGAACATCCCGCACACGGGGTCGGTGACCTGCGCCGGTTCGGGCGGCGCAGGGTCGGCGCCGACCTCGACCACCGGGTCCACGGCCCGCGGCGTAGCGCGCTCGGGCAGCGGGACCGGCGCGAAGCGTCGCAGACGGTTCGCGTTGGTCACCACGGACAGGGAGGACAGCGCCATGGCTGCTGCGGCGATGATGGGGCTGAGCCGAACGCCGAAGAACGGGTAGAGCGCGCCTACGGCGACGGGGATGCCAACCGAGTTGTAGACGAAGGCCAGGAACAGGTTCTGGCGGATGTTGCGCATGGTTGCCCGTGACAGGCGAATGGCGGTGACCAGGCCCGACAGCGCCCCAGACACGAGGGTGATGTCCGAGGACTCGATGGCGACGTCAGTGCCGGTGCCGATGGCGGATCCGACATCGGCCTGGGCCAGGGCGGGAGCATCGTTGATGCCGTCGCCCACCATGCCCACGACGCGGCCCTCGTCCTGGAGGCGACGCACCTCGGCTGCCTTGTGCTCGGGGAGCACCTCGGCCAGCACCCGGTCGATCCCGACCTGGCGGCCGATGGCGGCGGCAGTGCGCCGATTGTCGCCGGTGATCATCACGACCGCGATCCCGAGGTCCTGGAGCGCCGCGACGGCGGCGACCGAGTCTTCCTTGAGGGTGTCGGCGACCGCCACCACCGCAGCGGGTTGACCGTCGACGGCGACGAGCATCGGTGTCTTCCCGTCCGCGGCCAGGCGCTCAGCATCCGCGTCCAGCGCAATCGGATCGATGCCCGCGCCGACGAGGAGCCGTCGGTTGCCGACCAGCACCGGGTGACCGTCGACGGTGGCCCGGATGCCTTGCCCGGTGACGGAGTCGAACTCGGTCGGCTCGAGGAGGTTCAGGTGGCGCTCGGTGGCGCCCGACACGATGGCGGCGCCAAGGGGGTGCTCGGAGGAGCGCTCGGCCGAGGCGACCAGCCGCAGCACCTCGTCGTTGCTCCACCCGGCGGTGACCACGACATCGGTGAGGGCGGGAGCACCTCGGGTGAGGGTGCCGGTCTTGTCGAGGATGATCGTGTCGATCTTGTGGGCGGTCTCGAGTGCCTCGGCCGAGCGGATCAGGATGCCGGAGGTGGCGCCCTTGCCGGTGCCGACCATGATCGACATCGGGGTAGCGAGACCGAGCGCGCAGGGGCAGGCGATGATCAGCACCGCCACGGCAGACACAAGCGCGAAGGTGAGCGCCGGGTCGGGTCCCACCAGGAACCAGACCACGAACGTCCAGATGGCGACGACCACGACGGCGGGGACGAAGTAGCTCGACACCAGGTCGGCCAGGCGCTGGATCGGCGCCTTGGACGCCTGCGCCTGCTCGACCAGGCGGATGATCTGGGCGAGCATCGTGTCGGCCCCGACCTTGGTGGCCCGGTACCGGAAGGCGCCGGTCTGGTTGATCGTGGCACCGACCACCGTGTCGCCGGGGCGCTTGGTCACCGGGATCGGCTCGCCGCTGATCATCGATTCGTCGACCGCCGAGCTGCCGTCGGTGACCTCGCCGTCGACGGGGATCTTCTCGCCGGGTCGGACCAGCACGATGTCGCCGGGGACGACCTCCTCGACAGGGATCTCCGCCTCGGCTCCGTTGCGCAGGACGCGGGCAGTCTTGGCCTGCAGGCCGATGAGCTGCCGGATCGCTTCGCCCGTGCCCGCCTTGGCCCGGACCTCGAGCAACCGGCCCAGCAGGATGAGGGTGATGATGACACCGACGGCCTCGAAGTAGACCTCGCGCACATCGGTGGGGAGCAGGCTGGGGGCCAGAGTGACCACGAGGCTGTAGCCGAAGGCTGCGATCGTGCCCAGGGTGATGAGGCTGTTCATGTCGGCGGTGCGGTGCCGCAGGGTCAGCCAGCCAGTGCGGTGGATCGGCCACCCGGTGTAGGCCATGACGGGCGTGATGAGCGCCAGCTGCATCCAGCGGTTGAGCAGCAGGCTGGGCACCCAGGTGGCGTCGAAGACCTCATGGGCCATCACGGCGACCGCTACTGGGGCCGACAGGACCGCGCCGAGGATGACCCGGCGGGTCAGGTCGACGATCTCGGCCCGCCGTGCCGCCGCCTCGACATCCTCGTCGTCGCGCACCGACCTGGGGGGCGTCGGAGCCGCTGCGCCGTCGGCGACGGCCTCGCTGGCCGTCGGTTCGGTGCTGGCCGCTTGGCGCGCCTCTCGCTGGTGGCTGTCGCCCGTGACGACAAGGGTGCCGTGCACCATGTTCATCCCGCAGGCGAACCCGAACTCCCCGGTTTGCTGCGGTGTGAGCTCGATCGTGGTGGTGGTGAAGGCGGGCAGGGAGCGGTTGATGCCGAAGTCGGAGAACACGACCCGGGAGGTGCAGTCGCCGGTCTCCTGGCGGTCGAACAGCAATCGCACCGGGGTGCCGGCCTCGACCTCGACACGGTCCGGGGCGTACCCGCCCTTCACCGTGATCCGCACCGCCTGTACCCCGTCGCGGAGCTCGGCCCTGCTGGTCGGTCGGGCACCGAAGAAGAACCGCCAGAGCAGGCCGGTGAGGCCGGCTGCGGCGAGGACAACAACGACATCGGCGATGCTCATCGGAGGTCTCCAGAGGTGAGGGACGCGTGTGGTCGATGGTGTGCGGTCGGCGAGCCGGGCGCGCAGGGGTGATGACGGCAGCCGAGCGCCGCCCGCATGGCGGCGCTCAGCTCATCGTCGACGTGGTCCCGGCACACCCAGCCGCCAGCTCCGAGGGCCAGCGCGCGGGCCCGGTAGGCCCGGTCGGGTTCGGGGCCGATCACGATCACGTGCTCGGGCGGCAACGTGCGCAGGGCCGCCTGGCAGCACGCAGGGAAGTCGATGGAGTCGACGATCACCAATGCGGGTCGGGTCCGCCTGATGGCATCGGCGAGCATCTCGCCGGAACCCGGTTCGCTCACGGTCCAACAGCCATACTCCGAGGCGAGCAACTCGCCGGTCCACCGGCGCATCACCGGATGACGGATGGCGACCAGGACGTTCGGCGCTCGATCGCAAACGGGGCAGGGCTCCTGAGGCTCGCTGCTCGGCGCTGGCTGGTCGATCACACCCCAATCGTGGCGAGTCCTGCGTCCGGAGCCATCCGCCCCGACTACGGATTCGATGCTGCGGGCGCCTACGGAGCCAGCTCCTCGCCCTCGTCGAGCAGTCCGTGCTCCCGGGCATAGCGAACCAGTTCGGCGCGGGCTTTGATCCCCAGCTTCTGCTGGACGTGCGCTCGGTGGGTCTCGACCGTACGCACGGACACGTACAGCTCGGCAGCGATCTCGGCGTTGGTGTTGCCGAGTGCCACGAAACGGAGCACCTCGAGCTCTCGCTCGGAGAGCTCACCGCCGGGACCTGCAACCCGGTTGGTCGCCTCCGGCGCGAGCAGAGCGGCACCGAGACGCGGGTGCACATACTCCTCACCGGCCGCCACCTGCCGGATGGCCAGGACCAGCTCCACGTCAGCGGCGTCCTTCACGAGGTAGCCGCGGGCGCCAGCGTCGAACGCCTTGCGCAAATAGGCGACGTCGTCGTGCACGGTGAGCACCAGGATCGCCGTCTGTGGGCTCACCTCGGCGACCTGGCGGGTCGCCTCGATGCCGCTCGTGCCCGGCAGCCCGAGATCCATGACGAACACGTCTGGCCGCTCCGCCCGAGCCACGGCGACGGCC
The DNA here is from genome assembly GCA_052386335.1 of Microthrixaceae bacterium. Classification (GTDB taxonomy): domain Bacteria; phylum Actinomycetota; class Acidimicrobiia; order Acidimicrobiales; family VFJN01; genus VFJN01. Next base: position 11,576 of record JBQTKH010000014.1, on the reverse strand, counting down.
TCCTCGGCGGTGCCGGCCTCGCCCACCACCTCGAAGCCCGGCTCGTCGGCCACGATTCGGCGCAACCCGCTCCGCACCACGGCGTGGTCGTCACACAGCGCGACACGGATCATCTCGCTCACTGGTGCCCCCTTCGGGTGCACGCAGTGAGCGCTCGGCACTGCGTGCCGGGTAAGACATCTGTGTCGGTGATTCGCTCGTTTCGCTCGCTCATCGTGGCACCTCGAGCACGACCATCGTGCCCCGCTGTGGGCTGGACACGATCTCAAGGCGCCCATCGACGAGCAACGCTCGCTCGCGCATGCCCGCGAGCCCGAGGGAACGCAGCTGACCATCGCCGACCTCGAAGCCCACGCCGTCATCGACGACCGTGGCCCGCGCACCCTCGGAGTCGACTGCGATCTCGACCGTGGCACGGGTCGCCCGGGCGTGACGAGCGACGTTGGTGAGGCTCTCCTGCACCACCCTGTAGACAACGGTCTCGACCTCCGGAGGCAGCCGAGTGTCGTCATCAAGGCCACCGAGCACGACGTCAACCGTCACACCGAACCGCTCAGCAAGGTCGCTGGCAAGGCGCCTCACCGCCGCCACCAGCCCGACGTCATCGAGCACAGTCGGGCGCAGCTCGAACGCGAGCTGGCGTACCTCTTCAAGCGCCTGCACCACCAGGGCGCGGACCTCGCCGGTGTGGGCCCGGGCGTCGTCGAGGTCCGGGCCCGCACCCGACAAGGAACCGTCGACGAGTCGCAGGCCGAGCAACACCGACGTGAGCGACTGTCCGATCTGATCGTGCAGGTCACGGGCGACCCTGGCTCGCTCGGCCTCCTGGGCCTCGATCACCCGGGCAAGCATCTCCCGCTGAGCTCGGGCGCGTGCCTGTGTGGTGGCAAGCTCCCGCTCGGTGCTCACAAGCAGCGCGGCCTCGACAGCCGCCGCGGCGAAGGCCGCGAGGGTGACCACGAGCCGCTCGTCGTCCTCGTCGAACTGCCCCCCGCCACGCTTCTCGGTGAGGTAGAGGTTGCCGAAGCGGCGCTCGCCGACTCGGACCGGCACGCCGAGAAACGACCGCATCTCAGGGTGGTGGGCCGGGAAGCCACACGAACGCGGATCCGCGCGGATGTCGGTGAGCCGAATCGGACCGTCGGCAACGATCACTTCGCCCAGGAGACCACGACCCTCGGGATACGGGCCGATTCGAGCGACCGTCTCGTCATCGAGGCCGTACGGCACGAACCGTTCGATGTGTCCGGTGGCGTCGTAGACGCCGAGCGCCGCGTACCTGGCGTCGGCGACCTCGGCAGCGCAGCGCACCATGCGGTCGAGGATCTGGTCGAGGTCGTGCTCGGCAGCGAGCCCGAGTGCGCTCTTCAGCAGGGCGTCGAGGCGACCGTCTTCGCTCCGCGCCACCCTCACACTCCGGCCGGGCTCAACGACATGGTGTCGGAGAGCGTAACCGCCGTGCGCATTCGGAGCGCCGCGGGTCGCTCCGTAGTCGACCGCTGCCCCGTTCCGTACCTGCACCGGATGCCACAGGCGCGGCCGGCGCCGATGATGAGGCCACAACAAGAAGCGAAGGAGGTGCCGCAATGCTGATGCTCTGGCTCCTGGGCCACACAACCCTCGTCGCGTTCGTCGTGATGCTCGTTGGGTTGCTGGTTCTCGCCGCTGTGGTGATGTACCGCATCGCGCTGCAGGCAGCCTCGTACGTCGCAATCGCGCCGGTCCGGGTCCGGCCGGGTCAAAGGGGTCTGTCGTGATCGAGTTTCTCGCCAACAACTGGCTGTGGATCGCCGCTATCGGGTTCTTCGTCGCCATGCACCGCGGCGGTCACGGCTGCGGCATGCACGGTGGCCACAGCGGCCACAAGCACACCGACCATCAAGACAATGACCACCAGAACCGGCCCGCCGAACGGGCCGACACCGACAGGAGCGCAACGTGAACCACCAGCAGATGCTCAAGCCGATGCTGATCGGCGTCGGCATCCTCTTCGTGCTCGGCCTCGCTGGCCTTCCGGTCCTCACCTACGTGCCGCTGCTGATCATCCTGGCCTGCCCGCTGATGATGATGCTCATGATGGGCGGCATGAACCACGGCGGCGGTGACCAAGGCGAGCAGCACGACCACTCCCAGGCCGGTCACACCCGGCGCGACGAACCATGAACCCCCGCAGCATCAGGGCCGGCGCTCTGGCCAGCGCCGGCCTCATGCTCTTCTACATGGTCGTCGTTGCTGGCGCGTCGGGATCCTGGGACCACTTCACGGACCAAGCCCGTCAGGACTGGTACTACCTCGCCCTGATCGTCGGGGGGTTCGGCACCCAGATCACGCTCATGTCCGAGCTCCGGCGGCGGCACCGCCTCCACCACGGGGCCGCCGCCGCGAGCGGCGCGGGCGCCGGTGCCTCCACGGTCGGCATGGTCGCCTGCTGCGCCCACCACATCGCTGACCTGGCACCGTTCATCGGCGCCACGGGGGCCGCTGCGTTCCTCATCGACTACCGGATCCCGTTCATGATGGTCGGCATCGGCGTCAACGCTGTCGGCGTCGCCGTGGCCGCCCGCCGGCTGTGGCGAACCCCGTCCACGCATCCCGACGCCCACGAGGAGGCCGAGACGTGCGTCGCCGCCTGATCCCGGCCGCCGTCGCGCTCGCCGCAATCCTCGCCAGCGGCCTCCTGCTCGCGTCACGCGGCGAAGACGACGCCACGCCGGCCGAAGACCCCGGCGTGGGGCTCGAGACCCGCACGCTCAGCGCTGGCGAGATCGACATCAGAATCGAACCCCGCCAGATCGACGACCAGGGCGCCGCCTTCGCCATCACGCTCGACACGCATTCGGCGGAGCTGTCCATGGACCTCGGCGCCGCCAAGCTCGAGGTCGCCGGCACGTCGTGGCCGGTCAGGGGCTGGGACGGTGACGGCCCCAGCGGTCACCACCGCGAGGGCGAGCTGCGCTTCGAGGCCGCCGGGCCGGCCAGCGGCACCGCACGGCTGGCCCTGCCCGAGTTCCCCGAGCCCGTCGAGATCACCTGGGAGCTGGGGGGTTGAGCGATGCACCACTCCGTGCCGCTCGCTCGCCGGAACCTCCTCGCTGAGCCGCGCCGACTCATCGCCAGCGCTGCGGGAGTTGGCATGGCGATCATGCTGATCCTGCTGCTCGACGGCCTGTGGGCCGGGATCGAGGCGAACGTCACCACCTACGAGGACAACGTGGGCGCCGACCTGTACGTGGCCCAACCCGGCACCCGCAACTTCTTCGGGACCATCAGCCTCATCCCCGCCACCACCGTGGACACGGTCCGCGCCGATCCGGACGTGAAGTGGGCAGTCCCGGTGCGAGGCTTCTTCTCGATCGTCGAGCTGCACGACATCAAAGTGCCGACCTATGTGATCGGCTCCATCCCCGGCGAGAGAGGCGGCCCATGGGAGCTGCGCCAGGGCCGCGCCCCAGCGACCGACGACGAGGTGGCGATCGGCAGCGTCATGGCCACGCGCCATGGCATCGGCGTCGGCGACCGCATGGAGATCATGGGCGGGCGGTTCACCGTCGTGGGGACCACCACCGACGCGTTCATGGCGTCGTTCGTGTTCATGACCCACGCCGCAACTGATCAGCTGCTCAGCGCGCCAGCGACGACCAGCTTCGTGCTCGTCGGCACCAACGAACCAACTGCCGTGCGGGCGCGCCTCGGCTCTGGCCTGGCAGTGCTCGATCGCGATGAGCTCGCTGCGAACGACCTCAGCCTGATGGCCCGTGCCTACAGCGTCCCGCTGCGGGTGATGCGGGCAGTCGCGTTCACCGTCGGCAGCCTCGTCATCGCCCTCACCGTGTACACGGCGATGATGGAACGGCGGCGCGAGTACGGAATCGTCAAGGCGATGGGCGCCCGCGGGCGCCGCCTCCTCGCCCTCGCGGTGCAGCAGACCCTGATCATCGCCGGCATCGGTCTGGTCTCGGGCGGATTGCTGTTCGTCGCCGGCCGGGCCTACATCACCACCGTCCGCCCCCAGTTCGTCATCTTGGCCTCGCCAGGAAGCGTCGGCCGCGCCGTCGTCGCGGCATTGCTCATGGCGCTCGTCGCCGCCATCGTTCCGGCCCGCCGGCTCGCCCGGCTCGAGCCCGCCACCGCCTATAGGGGTGGATGATGACGGGCCGAGTATCCCTCGCTCGCAAGAACCTCTTCCAGGACCGGCGACGCGCCGTGCTGGCCATCTCCGGTGTGGGCGCGTCGCTCGTGCTCGTACTGGTGCTCGACGGCATCTTCGCCGGGGCCATGCACCAGGTGAATGCCTACATGCGCAACTCCCCTGCCGACGTGTTCGTCGCCCAACAGGGTGTGCGCACCATGCACATGTCCCAGTCCGCCCTCCCGCCCGAGACCGTCGACGCAGTACGGGTCGTCGACGGCGTCGCCTGGGCCGAAGGCCTGCGCTACACGAACAGCATCGTCGATACGGGCGACGGTCAGCGGATCAGCTACGTCCTCGGCTACGACGTCACCACCGGGCGAGGCGGCCCCCGCCAGCTCGCCTCCGGCCAGCCACCTGACACCGGGGAGATCCTCGTGGATGACGTGGTTGCCGACGAGCTCGGCATCGCGATCAGCGACACCGTCACCGTGATGGGCGTGCCGTTCCGGGTCAGCGGCACCTCCACCGACGGGACCAACATCGTGAACACCACCGTCTACATCCGGACCGAAGACTTCGCCCGCCTCCACGGCGAGCGCGTCGCTTACGTCCTTGTTGGTGCCACCCCCGGTGTCGCTCCCGAAGCCCTGGCTGAGCGTCTCGCCACTGCGCTCCCCGACACCACGGTCCAGACCCGCACCGCGTTCGCACGTCAGGAGGCCAACGTTGTGCGCGACATGGCCGCAGACGTCATGAAGATCGTCACCGTCATCGGGTTCCTGATCGCGCTCGCCGTCATCGGACTCACACTGTTCACCGCGACCCTCGCGAAGCTGCGCGAGTACGGCGTCGTGAAGGCCCTCGGCGCGGGCTCAGGCCGTCTGGCGACGACCGTCATCGCCCAGGCGGCGTGGTCAGTCGCCCTCGGCCTCGTCGTGGCCGTGGTGGTCTCGGTCGTACTGGGCGCAGCGATCGGTGCGCTGACGCCGAACGTGACCGTCCTGATTCAGGCCGACTCGGTGCTCCGCACGGGGGTCGGCGCGCTCATCGTCGGGGCCCTCGCCGCCCTGCTCCCGCTCCGGAGGGTCGTGCGCGTCGACCCCGCAACCGCCTTCAGGAGGCCCTGACCATGGAAACCCCTTTGGCGCTGCCCACCGCCGGCTCGTCAGCCGCGATCTCGGTTCGCCGGCTCACCAAGACCTTCGGCGAAGGCGACATCGCCGTGCACGCCGTCACAAACCTCGACCTCGACGTCGCGGCCGGTGAGGTCGTCCTCGTGATGGGACCCTCCGGCAGCGGCAAGACCACGCTGCTGCTCATGCTCGGCGCCATGCTCCGCCCCACCAGCGGCTCGGTCGTCATCGACGGCGTCGACCTCGCCACCGCCCCAGAGCGGCGCCTTCCGACGCTGCGGGCGACCCATCTCGGGTTCATCTTCCAAGACTTCAACCTCCTCTCCGCCCTCACCGCGCTCGAGAACGTCGAGCTCGCCTGCAACCTCGCCGGGACGACCGGCCGCGCCGCTCGCGACCGCAGCTCCGAGCTGCTCGAGCGAGTCGGGCTCGGGCAACGGCTGAGCTTCCGCCCCGATCAGCTCTCCGGCGGTGAGAAGCAGCGCGTCGCCATCGCCCGAGCCCTGGCGAACAACCCCACCGTGCTGCTCGCCGACGAGCCCACAGCCAACCTCGACTCCGGACACGGACGCGAGGTCGCGCGGCTCCTGCGTCGCCTCAGCGAGGAGGACGGCCGCAGCATCGTCATCGTCAGCCACGACGAACGCCTGCGCGAGGTGGCCGATCGGGTCCTCTGGCTCGAGGACGGCGCCTTCCGCGAGCTCGCCGGCATGGCCACTGACCCCGTCTGCGGCATGGCCGTCGAACAAGATGCCACCCTGCACCTGCAGGCCGACGGCCACGAGTGGTGGTTCTGCTCCGACTCCTGCCGGGCCGATTTCGCCGCGCACCCAGACCGTTACCGCGCGAAGGAGCCGGCACTGTGACGACACCCTGCACAACGCCACCGACCAACTACACCGTGTCGTGAATGTTCGGTAACCTCGCTCCGAGCGCCCCGCTCCCTAGCCCCCCACTCGAGGAGTGTCAGTCCAAGTGATCCGAACCCCGATCAGACTCATGGCTGCAGTGCTCGCCGTCGCCGTGCTGGCCCTCGCTGCATGCGGAGACGACTCCGATGACACGACCGCTAGAACGGGGACTCGCACCATAGAGATCGAGATGCGCGACATCGCGTTCTCCCCTGAGTCGGTGCGTGTCGAGGCAGGCGAGACGGTGCGGTTCGTGTTCCACAACGTGGGCGCTGTCACGCACGACGCGTTCATCGGCGACGAAAGCGCCCAGGGCGACCACGAGATGGAGATGCGCGGCGCCGGCGACGAGGGCATGGACATGGACCATGGAGGTAGCGGCAACTCGAACGAGAACGGCATCACCGTCGACCCCGGGGAAACGGCTGAGCTCACACACACCTTCCGCGAAGGCGATGAGCTGCTCATCGGCTGTCACCAGGAAGGGCACTACGAGGCGGGCATGAAGGTCATGCTCAACGTGAGCTAGCGGAAGCGACGACAACGCCTCCGTAGTCCACCAACCCATCGGATCAGTAGCCAGCTGCTGCGGCGGCCAAGGCCCCGAGATCGCCGAGGACGAACGGCTGGAGGTGGGTCCTATCAACTGTGACCACGACCGGCAAGTTGCGGCCTCGTCCTGACCTGGATGGAGAGCCGCCGGTAGATGACGATGAGGATCGGGAACATGACCAGGGTCGGGATGGCGTTGACCAGAAGCCACGGGCCGTACCCGTAGCTGTTCACTGCGGTGGACTACGTGCCGGCTCTTTCGGCCGCTTCGGCGGCTGTCACCATCCGCGAGGCCCCAGCATCGGCGGCAGTCGCGTCGCTGGGCTTGGGTAACCCAAGGCGCTTGAGCATCACGGCGTTCACGGCGACGAGGAAGCTGGAGCCGGACATGGACAGGGCCGCGATCTCCGGACGCAGCACAAGGCCAAAGGCGGGTTCGAACACGCCGGCGGCGATCGGCAGGGCGATGGTGTTGTAGCCGATGGCCCAGCCGAGGTTCTGGCGCATCTTGCGCAACGTCCCCCGACCGATCTGCAGGGCCACCGCAACGTCGAGAGGGTCGCTGCGCATCAGCACGACGTCGGCAGTCTCGATGGCCACATCGGTCCCCGCGCCGATGGCCACCCCGACGTCGGCCTGGGCCAGGGCGGGGGCGTCGTTGACGCCGTCGCCGACCATGGCCACCTTGCGGCCCTCTGCCTGCAGCTCGGCCACCTTGAACGCCTTGTCACCGGGGAGCACCTCGGCGATGACGTTCGTGACGCCGAGCAGGGCGCCGATGCGGCGGGCGGTCGCCTCGTTGTCGCCGGTGAGCATGACGACCTCGACACCGAGCCGGCGTAGCTCGGCGACGGCCAGCGCTGCGGTGGGACGGGGCGCATCGGCCATACCGACAAGGCCAGCGGGGGCACCGTCGACGGCCACCATGACGGCCGTGCGGCCGCCCTCCGCGAGCTCCTCTCGGCGGGCGGCGAGCGCGCCGAGGTCGACGCCCTCGCGCTCCATGAGCCGCCGGTTCCCGACGACGACCCGATGTCCGTCGACGCTCGCGAGTGCTCCGTGACCGGGCACGCTCTCGAAGGACTCGGCTCGTAGCGTCGGCACGCCCTGCTGCTCGGCTTCCGTGACGATGGCCTGGGCGAGGGGGTGTTCGGATTCGCGTTCGACGGCTGCGACCAGGGCGAGCAGCCGCGCCTCGTCGATCCCTTGAGTGATGACGTCGGTGACCTCGGGTTCGCCCTTGGTCAGGGTGCCGGTCTTGTCCATGACGACGGTGTCGATGTGGGCCGATGTCTCGAGGGCCATGGCGTTCTTGAACAGCACGCCTCGCTTCGCGCCGAGGCCGGTGCCGACCATGATCGCCGTCGGGGTGGCGAGACCGAGGGCGTCGGGGCAGGTGATCACCACGACGGTGATGGCGAACAGGACCGCCTCCGATGCGGGCCGACCGGCGAGCACATACCAGGTCAGGAAGGTGAGGGTGCCGCCGATGAGGGCCACGAACACGAGCCAGAAGGCGGCCCGGTCGGCGAGGCGCTGGCCGGGGGCCTTGGAGTTCTGGGCTTCTTGGACGAGCTTCACGATCTGCGCCAGGGCCGTGTCCGCCCCGACCTTCGTGGCACGCACCCGCAACGTTCCCGTCGTGTTGAGGGTGGCGCCGATGACCGTGTCACCGGGCGCCTTGTGCACGGGCAGGCTCTCGCCGGTCACCATCGACTCGTCGAGGTCGCTGTCGCCCTCCTCGACCACACCGTCGACGGCCAGCTTGGAGCCAGGACGCACGAGGAGCAGGTCTCCGACCGCCACCTCGGCAGTGGGGATGTCGACCGGCTCTCCGTCGCGGATCACCGTGGCCATCGGCGGAGCGAGATCGAGCAGCGTGCGGATCGCCTCGTTGGCCCCGCCGCGGGCACGCATCTCGAACCAGTGCCCCAGGAGCACGAAGGCCGACAGCACCGTTGCTGCCTCGTAGAACACCTCACCCCCGCCGGTCAGGGACACGCCAAGCGAGTACAGCCAGCCGGCACCGACGGCCACGGCGACGAGGACCATCATGTCGAGCGTCCGGGCCCGCAGGGCACGAACGGCCCCGTCGAAGAAGATCCACGCCGAGTAGAACATCACCGGCACGCTGAGCAGCAGCATGAAGACGTCGTCGCGCAGCCCGAAGGGCGCAGCCGTCTCGAAGCCGAGGACATCACGGCCGATCGGGGACCACAGCAGGATCGGCACGGAGAAGATCGCTGCGACGAGGAACCGGCGTCGCATGTCGGCGACCATGTCGTCCATCGACATCGCGCCGTGCCCGCCGTGGCCCATCATGTCGTGCGGCGAGGGCTGCGCCGCTTCCCCGTCGCCGGTGCCGTGATCGGCGGTACCGAGGTGGCCGTCGGGATGTGGCTCCTGCATGGGGTGGCACACATGCTCGGGGACGGACTGGCCCCCACAGTGATACCCGCACCCCTCGATCCAACGCCGCAGCTCGGCCACGTTCGTGACACCGGGCTCGTAGGACACGGTGGCGGTCTGGGCCACCGGGTTGGCCTCGACCGTGCGGACGCCGTCCAAGCGGCCGAGCGTGCTCTCGACCACCGCCTTCTCCGAGGCCCAGTGCAGGCCCTTCACCTCGAGGACGGCGGTCGCCAATCCTGCGATGGGTTCAGCCCCGTGTCCCGAACGGTCGTGGTGGTGGTCGCGGTGACCGTCGGTTGCCACGTTTGCCTCCTGGCGGCTCGGAACTCGGAAGCCCAATTGTCGCCCATCGTCTCATCGGCGTCGCCGGGCCGCATCCGTGCCCGACACGGATCGACCGCGGGAATCCCGAAGCGAGTCGACGCCCGGAACGAATCGACGGGCGGCTGATCGCGCTCACGAGACGTCAACGGCGACCACCATCCCAGCTTCGTAGTGACCGAGCTGATGGCAGCCGATGAGCATCTCGCCAGCGTCGTCAAACGTGTAGATCAGCTCCCTGGTCTCGCCAGGCACGCCACGGTCACGCTCGGAGCTCGTACCCGGCCACTTCTACGGCAGCGCGAACAGCGGCTTCGTCGGGGTCGGCGAGAGAGGTCACCGTTACCTCGCCAGTCTCCAGGTCGATGTCGACGTCGCTCACGCCAGGGATCTTGGCGACCTCAGCGGAGACAGAGGCGACGCAGTGCGCGCAGGTCATGCCGTCGACGAGGTACTTGATGGTGCTCATGGTCGGTCCTCACGTTGGTGGTCGACGAGGTCAGGCGCCGTGTCGAGCTTCGGTGTCCGCCGGGCGAAGGCGAGCCATGCCGTCGCCGCCGTGACGAGGGTGAGGGCGGTGAGCTGGCTGCCGGAGAGACCCAGCGCCACGGTGTCATCGATCCGGGAGAAGTCCTCGACGAACCGACCGGCGCCGTACCACGCCGCTGCGAAGATGATCAGGAAGCCATCCCAGCGCTTCCGTCGGCGCAGGACCAGCAGGGCTACCAGCAGGGCCGTGGCGTTGACGAGGTCGTAGAGCGCGGGCATGTGCACGCCGGATCCGATCGGCGCGATGCACGACGATGCGCTGTCCGCACCGGTGCACCGAAAACCGAGGAAGAACTCGGTCGGCTTGCCGAGGTGATCGCCGACGACGAGGTCGCCGACTCGACCGATGAGGATGCCCAGGGCCAGGCCGGGAGCGGCGGCGTCCATGAGCGACCAGAAGCGGACTCGCTCGGAACGCATGACAGGGACGGCGGCGAGCACGCCGCCCGCGATGCCCCCGAACAACGAGATCCCACCCTCCCAGACCGCGAGCACCGAGAGCGGGTCATCCGTGTAGTCCGACCAGTGGTTGAGGGCGTAGGCGAGGCGCGCCCCGATGAGCGCTCCGATGATCGCCCGGTAGAGCATCCGGTGGACCGCCTCATCGTGGATCCCCCGCTCCCGGGTTGCGGGTAGCAGCAGACGGGCTCCGGCCAAGAACCCGACCGCCGTTCCGATCCCGTGCGGAGAGACCCGCAGCGGTCCGAAGACGAGGTATTCGATGGGGTCGAACTGCAGGAGAGCGATCACGTCGTGTTGATCATCTGAGCGCTGCCGACCTGATGTCCATGCGCCGGAGGCTAGCGTCGCTCCGACATGCTGTCGTAGTCGGCCGACAGCCCATTCCACGCTGCCGACTCGAAGACGATGACCAACCACGACCGCTACGCGGCCGCAGGATGGCGTTCGCACCGTCACTCCGGCGGCGGACGCCGCCGTGATCGTCGAACCATGACCACGACGGCCGCGATCCAGCCCACGAACAGGATCAGCGAGCCGACGAGGGGCGCAGTCACCCGCTATCGCGCCAGCAGCGATTCGGACGCCAGCGGGAGGTTCGCACGCCTCCAGGCCTCGAGTCCTCCCGCGAGGTGCCCCACACTCGTGTAGCCGGCCCCTAGCAGGGCCCGGCCGGCCGTCTCGGACATCCGCCCGGACTCGCAGTACAGAAGGACCGGAGAGGCCTTGTTCGCAGGGAGACGCCCGGAGTCGACGATCTCATCGAAGGCGATCGCCTCGACCGTTCCCTCAATGGTCTCTGCCGCTGGAACGTGCACGTTCACGACGAAGGCGTCACCCTCAGCCACGCGTGCCTCGAACATCCGAGGGCTGAGCGCCTGCAGCTCGGGGGTGTGCTTCATGTCCTCCATGGCGTTACCGGAATGGTCCATGCCCGGCATCCCCAGGGCGACGTAGCCGCCCATGACCGCCACAAGGGCGATGGCGCTGAGAACAAGGACTCGGCCGGATCGCTCGTTGCCCTGGTGACGATGGCTGGTCTCCATAGTCCCGGGAGACTACGACATGGTGTCGTATTTAGGGACATCGCGGCCACCCTGGATTGGC
>JBQTKH010000013.1:0-22924 GCA_052386335.1 Microthrixaceae bacterium | reverse complement strand
GGGCCGCCGCCGAAGCCGCCCTGCATCTCGTTGAGGCGGTCGATCGCGGCGCGGGTGTCGATCAGCGGGTAGTCGCCGAGCCGCTCGAGGGTGGCCATCGAGCCCGATGCGTTCACGATCGCGCCCTTCGAGCCGACGCTCACCGACGCGACCCAACCGGAGACCGGCAGGCCGTCGACCACCGGCTCGACGTTCACGTACCAGGCGTCGTAGGGACCGTCGACGGTGACCTTCGCGTCGCCGACGTCCATGCCGGCGGCTGTGAGCAGATCCAACGCCAGCTCGCGGGCTTCGACCTTGGTGGGCAGGTCGGCCGGGGGCAGGATCGGCTCGGGTGCGGCGCACCGGGTGTCAGGCGGGCAGGCGGGCTCGGTGCTGCAGTCGGCATCGGTGGCGCAGGGCGGCTCGGGCGGTGGAGACGGCTCGACGCACTGGGCATTGGGCGGGCAATCGCTCGTGGGAGTGTCCGAGGCACACGACACGCCCTCGGTGCCGCACTCCTCGGCGGGGACCGTCGTGGCCGGCTCGGCGGAGGCGGACCCGCTTGCGGTGACCTCGCACTTGGTGCCGGTCGGGTCGCAACCGGCGCTGCCGCCACCCGACGAGATCGTTCCCTGGTTGGCTGAATACCACCACGAGGAACCGTTGTCCTCGTAGACCTCGAGCACGGCGTCACCGGCGGTCACCCGCCAGATGCCTTCGTCGTGGGTGGGATCACCCTGCAGGTCGAGTGCTTCGGCGAGCGCGCGGACGCGCGCCTCGTCGACGCGCCCGTCGAGCCGGTAGGCGGCCGCCTTGCCGCCCAGCGCGGGCAGACCGTCGCCAGCCTTGTAGGTGACCCAGGCCAGAGACATGTCGGCGGACATCGCGCCGGCCGCTTCCCGGCCGCCGGAAGACCCCAGGGTGACCGGCAAGCGCTCGAGGCGGCTGTCGCCCCCGGAGGACACCACGACGGCACCCGTGACGACCGCGACCGCCGCCAGCACACCCCAGAGGGCACGCCGGCGCGTGGCGGCGTCGGGGCCAACCGCCACCGGGCGGAGGGCGATCTCCTCGTCTGCGGGCTGCGCGCTCTCGTCCACCATCTGCCTGCCTCCTGGATGACCGGGCGGCCCCGCCGGTGGGGGCGCACATCACTTCGACGCTCAGGTGTGCCCGTTGGTTCCCGAAGCCCCGGCGATGGCGACGTGGTTGTCGACCTCGACCACGCCGGCCACGCCCGCGGCGGTGCGCTCGAGGTCGATCCGGCCGGTCTCGTGGGGCACGGTGCCGCGGAGGATGGCGGTGCCGCCCTGCACCTCGACGGTTGGCTGAGGCAGGTGCCAGGTGCGGGGCGCGTGCGAGAGCTCGAAGCGCACCCGCTCGGCGAGGTCACCGCCCGAGGCACCCGGGCGCTCGTCGATGAGGCGCTGCAGCTTGGCCCGCGCCTCTCGGCCGGTCATCGGCGCGATGAGCAGCCCGACGCCCACCCCGATCGCGAAGACGAAGATGCGCCGGTACCCGAGCAGCCGGCCGGTGCGATACCCCGCCTTCACCCCGAGCTTGGTGCTCCCCACGCCGACCTTGGCAGGAAGGAAGATGAGGCGAAGCAGTGTGAACATGGGCCTGATCGTAGACCCGATGTCGGCGTCAGATCTGGGCGAACAGGGCGTCGACGAACTCGTCGGGATCGAACTCGATGAGGTCGTCGACCGACTCGCCGAGGCCGACGAGCTTGATCGGGATGCCAAGGGTGGACTGGATCGCGAGGGCGATGCCGCCCTTGGCGGAGCCATCGAGCTTGGTGAGCACGACGCCGGTGAGGTCGACGGCTTCGGTGAACTGCTGGGCCTGCACGAGGCCGTTCTGACCGGTGGTGGCGTCGAGGACGAGCAGCACCTCGGTGACGTTGCCCGGATCGCGATCGGCGACGCGGCGCACCTTGCGGAGCTCCTCCATGAGGTTGACCTTGGTGTGCAGTCGCCCGGCCGTGTCGGCGAGCACGAGATCGATGTTGCGAGCGGCCGCCCGCTGCACCGCGTCGAAGATGATCGAGCTCGGATCGCCACCCTCCTCGCCGCGCACCAGCTCTGCCGCGGAGCGCTCGGCCCACGTGGTGAGCTGCTCGGCGGCCGCGGCTCGGAAGGTGTCCCCCGCTGCCATCACGACGGAACGGCCGGCATCGGTCTGCTGCTTGCCGACCTTGCCGATGGTGGTGGTCTTGCCGACGCCGTTGACGCCCACGAACAGCCACACGTTCGGCGACCCCGGCTCGAAGCGCAGCGAGCGATCCCCGGGAGCGAGATCGGCCTTGAGCTGGGCCTTCAGCGCGTCGAGGAGCGCCTGCGGCTCGGTGATGCCCTGGCCGTCGACCGAGGTGCGCAACCGGTCGAGGATGTCGGTGGTGGTGGCCACGCCGACATCGGCCCGGATGAGGGCCTCCTCGAGCTCGTCCCAGGTCTCGCCGTCGATCTTCTCCCGGGCGAGCACCGAGCCGACGAAGCCCGAGATCGTCGAGCGGGCCTTGCCGAGCCGGTCGCGCAGCTTGGGCTTGACCGGCTCCGCAGCCGGCTCTGGTTCGGGCTGCGGGGCGGGCTCGACGAGCACCTCGGCCGGGAGCTCCCCCACCTCGACCCGCTCGTCCAGGACCGGCTCTGCGATGGGCGGCGGGGTCTGGGCCGGCGGCTCGAGGGTGGTGCGGTCGCCCCGTCGGGTGGCGACGAAGGCCACCCCACCGATGACGACGAGGACGAGCAGGGCGATGAGCAGCGGTTCCATGGCGGCTCGCAGCGTAGAGCCCGCCGATCTCTGGAACCTCACGCGCGCATGCCGCGCGCCACCTTCGAGAGATCGGAGTTGGTCAGCCTGTGACGCTGGTGACCTTCTCGCTGACGACCTTCGACGAGCCGCCTGGCTCCATCGTCACGCCGTAGAGGATGTCCGCCGCTTCCATCGTGCGCTTCTGGTGGCTCACGATGATGAGCTGTGCCTCCTGGCGGAACTCGTGCACGAGATCGAGGAAGCGGTGCAGGTTCATGTCGTCGAGGGCGGCCTCGACCTCGTCCATCACGTAGAACGGCGACGGACGGCTGCGGAACACGGCGAACAGGAACGCCAGCGCGGTGAGGGAGCGCTCGCCGCCGGAGAGCAACGAGAGCTTGCGGACGTTCTTGCCCGAGGGCTTGGCCTCCACCTCGATGCCGGTGTTCAGCAGGTCGTCGGGCTCGGTGAGCCGCAGTCGGCCGGTGCCACCCGGGAAGAGCGTCTGGAAGAGGTGCTCGAAGTTCTGGGAGACGTCGGCGAAGGCGCCCGCGAACACGTTGACGATCTCGGCGTCGATGGCCCGGATCACCTTGCCGAGGTCCTTGCGGGACGACTTCACGTCGTCGAGCTGGGCCTCGAGGAACTGATGGCGCTCCTGGAGGCCGTTGAACTCCTCGAGGGCCAGCGGGTTGATCGGGCCCATGAGGCGCAGGTCGCGCTCGAGCTCGCGCACCCGCGCCGTCGGGGTGGTGCCCTCGGCCAGGGCAGGCAGCTCGGAGGCCATCGCCGCGTCGGGGTCGATGTCGAGATCGCGGCGCAGGGCCTCGACCGCCGTCTCCAGCCGCAGCTTCACCTCGGCCTCGTCGAGCTCGGCGCGCCGGGCGCGCTCGCGCGTCTCCTCGAGCCGACGTTCGGCGTCGACGCGCTCGCGGCGCAACCCGTCGAGGCGCGTTGCGGCGGCGCGCTGCGCCTCGCTCTGCTGGCGGCGGCGCTCCCGCAGCTCGGTGAGCTCGGACTCGACAGTGGCGAGACGGTCGGCGACCAGGGCCGCCAGCGCGTCGACGGCGAGCTGCTTCGCATCGAGCTCGACCCGCCGCACCTCCGCGCCCCGACGCGCTTCCATCGAGCCTTCGAGGCGGGCCTCGACCTCGCTCTGGCGGCGCCGCAGCATCTGGCGCCGCTCTTCGAGCCCCGCACCGCGCACCTCGAGATCGGTGCGCAGCGCACCGACCGCGGCGGCGCGCTCGTCGAGGTGCTGCTTCGCGTCGGCCATCGCCCGAGCCCGCTCAGCAGAGTCGGCCTCTTCGGCTTCGAGCAGCGGGAGCGTGAGCTCGAGCTCGGCCACCCGGGCCTGCTCGCGTGCCAACCGCTCGGCCAGCTCGTCCGCATGGCCACGCAGCCCGTCGGCCTCGGTGGTGGCGTCGCGGTGGTCGGCGTCGACGCGCTGGAGGCCATCGGTGGCCGCGGTGAGCCGACCGTCGTGCTCGTCGAGCTGGCGTGACAGCGCCGCCTCGGCCTGCCGCGCCTCGTCCAGCAACGAGCGCGCGCCGTGCAGGCTCGACTCGGCGTGGTTGGACTCGACCGCGGCCGCATCCGCTCGCTCGCGGGCCTCTTCGAGTGCGGCGCCGGTGGCGCCGGTGGACGCGGTGCCGACCCGCCATCCCGTGAGCCCGAAGCGCCCGCCATCGCGCGTGACGACCACCGCATCGGGATGCGCGAGCGCGGCGTCCACGGCTGCCGACCAGCCGCCGTCGACCACGACCGCGGCACCGAGCAGCGCGTCGAGCAGCGCATCCACATCCGCACGGCGCGCTCGCACGTGGCCGCGCACCGGCTCGCCGACGTTGGGTGCCGTGCGACTCGTGCGGTTGGCGCCCAGCGCCAGCACCGCGCCGCCGACCACGCCGTCGCCGTCACCGTCGTGGAGTGCAGCGATCGCCGCGCGCGCCGCGTCGACACCGTCGACGACCACCGCCGCCAGGGCTTCACCGGCGGCTGCCTCGACCGCGGACTCCCAGCCGTCGTCGATCTCGACGAGGTCGAGCAGCGTGCCGACCACGCCGCGCACCGACGCCAGGCGCTCCGCACCGGCTCGCGAGCGGGCTTGGTCGAGCGCGAGGCTCAGCGCCTCGGCCCGCGCTGTCCAGGCGTGACGATCCGCGTCGGCGCTCCGCAGCGCGGCCTCGGCCGCCGCCACCTGCGCCTCCGCCTCGGCTCGCGCCAGCTCGGCGGCCTGGAGCCGCTCCACGAGCGGGCCCTCGGCCGCCTCGGCGGTGGTGGCATCGGCGCGCAGTCGGTCGGCTTCTGCGGTGAGCCGCTGCACCTTGTCGTCGAGCGCGGTGAGGCGAGCGCGCGACCGAGCCAGCTCGGCTTCGCCGCGCTCCACCCCGGCCCGCAGGGCGGCCAGCTCGCCGCGAGCCTCCGCGGCGCGGCCGGTGGGTGCGGGCACGCCCTCGGCCCATTGGCCCTCGTAGGTGGCGCGGGCTTCGGCCAGCGCCCCCTCGGCCCGCGCGAGCTCCTCGGCCTGCGGGGCGAGCAGCGAGGCCTCGGCATCGGCCTCGGCCAGCTCGGCGCCGAGCCGGGCGGCCTCGGCTTCGAGCGTGGCGATGACGGCCGGGTCGACGAAGGCACCGCGATCACGGTCGATCCCCCGCCGGCGCTCGGTGAGCACCGCGGCCAGTCCGCGAGCCTTCTCGCGGAGCGACTCGAACCGCACGAGGGCGTCGCCGAGGTCGTCACCGCCGATCGTGCCCAGCTCGGACTCTGCGGCCAGGACCGCGGTGTCGAGCTCGGCGAGGGTCTTGCGGAGCAGGTTCTCCTCGGTGGCCAGCTCGGCCCGGGCGGCCCCCCCGTCGGTGAGGCGGCGGCGCAGGGTGGTGAGCTCTCGCCCGGCGAGGAACACCTGCAGGGCACGGAGCTCGGCGACGACGTCGCCGTGGCGCCGAGCGGCATCGGCCTGGCGCTCGAGCGGGCGGAGCTGGCGGCGCACCTCGCGCAGCAGGTCGCCGAGCCGGGTGAGGTTGCCCTCGGTGGCCGCGAGACGACGCTCAGCCTTCTCCTTGCGCTTGCGGTACTTCAAGACGCCGGCGGCCTCTTCGAGGATGAGGCGACGATCCTCCGGGCGGGCGTTGAGCACCGCGTCGATCTGCCCCTGGCTCACGATCACGTGCTGCTGACGACCGACGCCGGTGTCGGAGAGGAGGTCTTGGATGTCCAGCAGGCGGCAGGGCACGCCGTTGATGGCGTACTCGCTGTCGCCGGTGCGGAACAGCGTGCGGGTGATCGTGACCTCGGTGAAGTCGATCGGGAGCAGGCCCGCCGAGTTGTCGATCGTGAGCGCCACCTCGGCCCGACCGAGGGCGGGGCGCTTGGAGGTGCCGGCGAAGATGACGTCGTCCATCTTCTGCGAGCGCACGGCGGACGGCGCCTGGGCGCCGAGCACCCAGCCGATCGCGTCGACGACGTTGGACTTGCCCGAGCCGTTGGGGCCGACGACCACCGTCACGCCGGGTTCGAGCTCGAGTGCGGTGGTTTCGGCGAAGGACTTGAAGCCCTTCAGCGTGAGGGTCTTGAGGAACATCCGAGGCCCGAACCTAGCGGCCGCGCGACGGCACGCGGAGCACCATCAGACCTGGCACGCCTCGCAGAAGTACAGCGGCCGGTTGGCGTATCGGGCCTTCGCGACCGGAGCCCGGCAGCGGCGACACGGCTCGCCCTCGCGGCCGAAGACCTTGAGCTCGCCCTGGTGCTCACCGGGCTTGCCGTAGAGGTCGACGAACGGGAACTCGTCGACCGTGGTGCCCCGGTGCTTGACCGCCTCGTGGAGCGTTTCGACGAGCGCGCGGAACAGCCGCCGGATCTCCTGGCTCGAGAGCTCGCTCGAGATGCGATCGTGGCGAAGACCGGCCTCCCAGAGGATCTCGTCGCTGTAGATCGGCCCGATGGCCGCCACCACATCCGGGTCCATGAGCAGGGCCTTGAGCTTGACGTTCTTGGCCAGGATGAGCCGGGCGAACGACGTCCACGAGACCGTGTCGGCCACCGGATCGAGGCCGCGCGTGGCGATGGCCGGAACCTCGTCGGCGAGCGAGTCGCTGGCCACCACGAAGGCCTGGGACGCTCCGGCGGGGTCGACCAGGCGGATCTGGCCGCCCTGCGTGAAGGAGAACACCACCGCCGTGCCCTTCGGAGGCGTCGACTTCGGGGCCACCTTCTCGAGGCGACCCGTGGGGCTGAGCTCGATGACGAGCAGCTCCCCGTTGTCGAGGTTGCCCACGAGGTGCCGGCCCTTGCGGTCGACCGACTTCACCTTGGCGCCCTCGAGCCGGGCCGCGAACACCTTCTTGTTGCCGTTGTGGCGGGTGACCTTCGCGCCGGTGACCTCGGGGGCCTTGAAGCGCTTGCCCACGGCCTCCTTCTCCAGCTCCCGGCGAACCGTCTCCAGCTCGGGCAGCTCAGCCATGGTGGATCTCCCTCAGGGTGTCGTCGACATCGCTGCCGTCGGTGGTGTCGGTGATGTCGGTGGTGACGGCGAGCTCGGTGAGCACGGCGACCGCGTCGCGGGCGGCGGCCTGCTCGGCCTGCTTCTTGGACCGTCCGGTGCCGTGGCCGCGGGCCACGCCGTCGATCGTGACGGTGACGTAGAACGTGCGGGCGTGGTCGGGGCCGGTGGCCTCCACCTCGTAGCGCGGCGGCTCGGCCAGCATGCGCGCCGCCAGCTCCTGGAGGCGGCTCTTGTGGTCGGCGCCGTCGGTGCGGGCCGTGGCCAGCCGAGACTCGAGGATCCCGACCACCAGGGTGGTGGCCCCCTCCATGCCCAGGGCCAGGTAGACGGCGCCGATGATCGCCTCCATGGCGTCGGCGAGGATCGACGGCTTCTGGCGACCGCCCGACTGCTCCTCGCCCTTGCCCAGGAGGAGGTGCTCGCCGATCGCAAGCTCGTCAGCCACCTCCGCGAGCGCCACGGAGTTCACGACGGTCTTGCGGATCTCGGTGAGGTCGCCCTCGTGGAGCTCGCCGTGGGCGCGGTAGACGAAGTCGGTGACGACCATCCCCAGCACGGCGTCGCCGAGGAACTCGAGGCGCTCGTTGGACGGGTACCCGGCGTGCTCCGCGCACCAGGATCGGTGCACGAGCGCGGGCGCGAGGAGGTCGGGGGCGAGGTCGAGGCCGAGGCGCTCGATCAGGTGCTCCAGGCCGCGTATCGGAAGGGAGATGACGGCCTCTTACAGTCGCCCGACGACGTAGTCGACGGCATCGCGCACCGTCTTCAGGTCCTCGAGGTCCTCGTCGTCGATGCGGAACCCGACGGAGCGCTCGCTGAGCTCCTCCTCGAGCGCTTCCACGAGCTCGATCAGGGCGAGCGAGTCGGCCTCGAGGTCATCCGCGAAGCTGGCGCCCTCGGTGATCGTGCCGGGCTCCACTTCGAGGATGTCGGCCAAGCGGTCACGGATGAGCTCGAACACCTGCTGGCGGTCCATGGGTTGTCCTCGTTCGACGTGGGTCTCGGCGGGCACGGTCACTCCTGCACGCGGCGGTCTTGGGGCGGGAGCGAGCATACCGGGACCCAGACTTTGTGCGCTTGTGCACGCTTGCGTCGCCTGGTCACCCCCGCGGAGCCGCCGAATCGCAGCAGGCCAGGCAGGACTCTGTGGCGTTTGTCACGAATTGCGCCCTTTGAGACACCCACGCCTACCCGCGGAGTGCGGCAGAAAGAGAGCTCCAATGTTCGGGAAGTTCAAGAAGTGCGCAGCAACCTCGGCCGGTGTCGCGCTGGCGGCGGGCAGCCTCCTGTTCGCCCCTCAAGCCGAGGCGGCCCCGAGCAACAACTCGACCTGCGTCGTGACGGCGGCAACCGCCACGTCCAACGTGGAGAACATCCAGATGGGGATCAACGGCGCCGGCCGCGGCATCGGCCACCCGGGCCAGGCGGCTGCACCCAACGGCAAGATGGGCATCTACTACCCCGTCACCGACCCGGTCACCGCCCACGCCACCCCCCGCAGCCAAGACGGCTTCGCCTACCAGACCGGCGACAAGTTCCGGTGGAGCAACGGCGGCACCTGCGCGAACAACGGCTTCACCTTCCTGGGCTCGGGCACGGGCATCGGCTACTGCGGCCGCTCGGTCGGCATGGGCACCAGCGTGGTCAACGGCGTGACGTCGATCATCGAGTGGCAGAGCGTTGGCAGCCAGCTGGTGCTCACCCACCCCACGGCCAGGGGCAGCGTCAACGCCCAGGCCAACCCCCCGGGTGACCCCGGCGGGTCGTGCCTCAGCGGCACCGCCGTCACGTTCAAGATCGACGGCGTGATCACTGACACCACCGCTTGATCGACCGCTTCGGTACATCGTGAGCGTCGCTCGACGACCACCGGCGGGCAACCCCGACCGGTGGTCGTTGACGTTCCGAGCACCGTTGGGCTCCACACCCGAGAGATGCGCAACCTGATGCCTCGTCACACCACTCGCACGCCGCGCCTCGTCCGCGTCGGCCTGGGCGCCCTGCTGCTCACCGCAGCGCTCGCCGCAATTCCGTCCGCGCGCTCCATGGGCAGCACCGGACCACGCGTCGTGGGCACCCTGTCACGCCTGCCAGCCGACGTCGGCCGCGCCCTGGGCACGGATGATCTCAAGAGCATCGTTGATGCCAGCGTCGACAACGGCGTGGCCATCAGCTACCCCAAGTTCGATCGGCTGTACCAGCTCTACAACATCGCCTCAGGTCCCCACGCCGGGGCGCTGGCCGTGGCGGAGCGTGACCGCGGCTCGTTGGCCCTTGGCCGCGTGCTCATCATCCCCGGCCGTGACGCCGAGATGGCCAACAGCGAGACCGGCGCCGAGTGGGTCTCGACGCTCGACGTCAAGAACGACCGCCTCATCCTGCTCTACGGCAGCCGCGGCGGCCTGAGCGGCCAGGGCGGCACCGTGACGGGCGACAACCTGCCGGGGTTCCTGACCATCGACCTGAGCTCGTTCACCTACAAGGACGCCAGCCTCCCGCGGCTCATGTACGAGACCGCCGACTCGGCGATCGCGCCGGCGGGCATCGAGTACGACGAGTCGACCGACACGCTGCTGCTGCTCAGCGCTGCGGTGCACGGCGTGTCGGCCCTTGGCAACACCTTGCAGCTCTCCGGGTGGACGGCCTCGCAGCTGCTGGCCGGGAGCGAGCTGCCCTACAGCCCACCGCGGCCCGTGCGATCCTGCCGCCGCGACCCCATCAACGACGCCACGAGCCGCTACATGACCCCGATCCTGGTGGCGAACGCGCCGGACCTCGAGGGTGACGGCGCGGTGAAGACCTTCGTCATGTTCCCGTGCTACGCGACCACGTTCTCGACCAACGTCATCATCGCCCGCCTGGAACGCTCGACCGCGCTCGACCCGTCGTCGCGCCAGGAGCGGGCGATCGTGGCGCCGGCTGGGATCACCAACTGGGTCACGGACACGACCCATGGGCGCATGTACCTCACCAACACCTCGTCGGAGACCGACACCTGGGTGTACGAAGCCGCCTCCAACGCATTCGTCGGCATCATCGCCATGTCGCCCAAGGGGCAGAGCACGGCGGCCAACCTGTCCATGGGCGTGGACGAGACCAGCGGCCGTCTCTACGCCCGATCGCTGGGCTACGGATTGATGATCACTGCCGCTGCCCAGGACCCGGTGCCCCAGGCAGACATCTACCCGGACCTCGCCGCGATCGGCTCCTACCGGATCCTCCCCGACGAGGGCCGCGATCGCATCTTCCTCCTGTCGGGCAGCTCGACGGGGGCGGAGGACACGGCCGACCACTACGAGATCATCAGCGTTCCTCCACCGCTGCCGGTGCCCCCGCCCGACGACCCCGATCAGCGCACGACCCAAGTTCAGGAAGCACCGGGGCGAACAGTGTCGCAGTACGGCGGGAGCGCCTCCGGCTATGGGTTGAGGGTTCTGCTGGCTCGGGGCGTCAGCGGCGCCATCCCCTCGAACGGCAACGATTCCGCGGGCGACGTCTACAAGAACATCAACACCCACTGCGGCTTCGTCGACCGCGAGCTGGTGCTCTCTCGGATCTCGACGACCGAGCTGAGCGATAGCAGCAAGTTCGCCAAGGCGGCAGCAGTCGACCTCGACAGCGCCACGGTGACCGACTTGAAGGCGCCCTCTCGATGCGACATCTTCAACTCGTATGGCGGGTCCTTCTATCCGCTGACGGCGGTCACGCCGTTCCTGCGCAACCCCGGCCTGTTCGCATCGCTCGACGAGAGCGCGCCGGAAGGGCTCGCCCCGTCCGGCGTCATCAACGAGAACATCGGCCCGCGCACGACGTGGGACTACGTGCCGGCCGACTGCACCGCTGACCAGGCGGCCGGTCGCGACGCTGGTGAGGACAAGTCCGGGCCGAACAGTGAGCCCTTGGTCGGTGACACCGCGGTGAGCTGTGAGGAAGACGGCCAGATCTCGGCCACAGCGGAGAGCCGGCTGCGAGGCGGGAGCTCGCTTCCCGTGAGCGTCAGCCGGGCCGTCACGAACACCAGCGTGCGCCTCGACCCGAATGACGGTCTCGTGAGCCGGTCTGAGGCGCGGGTGGAGAACCTGCGCATCGGCGACGTCACCATCGGCTACATCTCCAACTCGGCCACGTCGTATGCGAAGGGCCGGACCGGCACGGCCAGGACCGACTTCGCCAAGCCCCGGATCGGCTTCGTGGACGGGCCCGGCGTTCCGTCGTGCGACCAGTGCGACCTCGACCAGATCCTCAAGGCCCTCAACACTGCGTTGGCGGGACGAGCAGAGTTCCGCCGCGTCACCCCGGATGCGCTGTTCGCGGCCGGGTCGCCCGGCGGCTATCAGGCCGGCGTGATCAAGTCGGAGAAGCAACGAGCCAGCGACAACAGCCTGTCGGGTGACAAGAGCGTGGAGATCCCCGCCTTCGAGATGATCATCTTCAACGACAACGCGGTCATCGGCCGGTCGCGTCAGGTGATCCAGATCGCCGGGGTCCGCGCCGAGTCCCACTACGGCATCCAGCCCATCGGGGCGGACCAGGCCTGTTCGAGCTGTGGCACCACCCTGGGAGCGCCGGACGACGGCTCCCCAGTCCTCAGCGATGCCTCGGAGGTGGCGCTGCCGGACGTCCCGAACCTGCCCTACGAGAACCCCATCACTCGCTTCTTCCGACAGGCGCTTGCTGGCGCGCTGTACGGACTCCGCCTCATCTTCGCCAACCCGCGCGAAGCGCTGACCATGGCCACCGTGTGGGCGCTGCTCGCGGGCCCATGGGTTGCGGCAAACCGCCGCCGAGCCCTCTTGTCGCTCGACCACGACCCCGAAGGATCCCCCTCCGCATGACCCCCGGTGCCCGCAACGTCCTCACCGCCCTCGCCGTCTTCGGTGTGCTGTCGGTGGTATCCGTTCAGACTCCAGCGCAGCAGAAGAACGTCGGTCTCGACACGGCAGGAGCCCTCGGCCCCGGCGTCACCGACCCGAGCGTCAACCCGACGGACCCTGGGGCGGTGGCACAAGGCCCGGCAACCGCGGATCCGGGAGCCGCGGCCGGTCCAGCGGGCACGAGCGACCCAACCCAGGCCGCGGCTGGCAAGCTCGAGTGTGCGCCGGGACGCAACGGCGGCGCCACGGACAAGGGCGTGACCAACAACAAGATCCGGCTTGCTTCGACCCACGTCCTGTCCGGGCCCGGCTCGTCGTTCCTCGGCACCAGCCACTACGGCCTCGAGGCGGTCGTGAACCGCGTCAACCAGGCGGGCGGCATCTGCGGGCGGATCCTCGAGCTGACGCTGCGCGACGACGGCTGGGACGCGGCCCGCGGGTCCCAGTTCCTGCAGAACTTCATCAATGACAGCGGCGGCTACTTCGCCCTTCCAGTCGTTCCCTCCTCAGAAGGGCTCACCCAGGCCGTTCGCAGCGGCATCATCAGCAACGGTCAGATCCCCGTCATCGGCACCGACGGCATGCTCAAGGAGCAATACCAGGATCCCTATGTGTGGCCCGTGGCCACCGCGACGGTGTCGACGATGCGCGTGATGGCCAAGTACGCGTACGACAAGCTGGGTGCTCGGCAGTTCGGCATCGTCTACGACAACCAGTACAAGTTCGGTCGCGAGGGCGCCCGGGCCTTCAAGGACTACATCGAGAAGAAGCTTCCGGGCGCTCGACTCGACGCCTACGTGGGCATCCAGCCCAGCCAGCCCAACTACCCCGAGGCCGAGACCTTCAACACCAAGTGCGGCCCGACCAAGCGGTGCGAGTTCGTCGCCATGCTGCTGGAACCGGGAACTGCAAAGTCGTGGATCGACAGTCACGACGCGCCGCAGGGCTTTGGGACCAAGGGCACCGCCGGGGCCCAGCCGCTCTTCAACGAGAGCTTCGCCCGCAACTGCGGTGAGAAGTGCTCGGGCATGCTCCTCTGGACGGGTTACAACCCGCCCATCGGAGAGCTCAAGAACCTGCCGATCGTGGCTCAGTACGTCAAGGACGTCCAAGCCCTGAACAAGGGCATCGATGTGAACAACCAGTTCCTCGAGGGCTCCTACCTGGGCATGAGCCTGTTCGTCGAGGCATTGAAGCGGGTGGGCCCGAACCTCACCCGAGCCCGGCTGCGCGAGGTGATGGACACCATGGTCTACGAGTCAGACCTGTCGTCGACGTTGACGTACCAGCCGGGCCGCCACTACGCGAACGTGAGCGCCCAGGCCTTCGAGGTCCGCACCGGTGCCGGTGGGTTCACGGGCTTCGCGAACTCCGGCTCGGGCTTCATCGCCGATCCCGACCCCGGCAACTTCCCCGCCGGCGACTGACGACACCCAAGAGGCCGGCGATGAGCTCTCTCCCCAACTACTTGATGCTGTCACTGCCAAACATCGCGGCCTACGCGATCTTCGCGCTGGGGATCGTCGTGATCTTCCGTGCCTCCAAGGTCATCAACCTGGCCCATGGGGCCATGGCAATGGTGCCCGCCTACCTCGTGTCGTCGATGAACCAAGCGGGCGTACCCGTGTTGCTGGCATTCGTCCTCGGGGTCATCGCTGGCGGAGCGCTCGGACTGGCCGTCGAACGCCTCTTCGTCCGCCCGCTGCGTGATGTCTCGATCACCGCGCAGACCGTTGGGACCGTTGCCGTCCTCGGCCTGTTGGTATCGGTCTCGGGGAAGATCTGGGGGACGGGGACCAAGGTGGCCCCGTCGATCTTCCCCGACCGCCGGATCGAGCTCCTTGGCTCCAGCCTTCGCATCGGCCAGCTCGGGCTGTTCGTCGTCATGCTGCTCGTGGCCGCTGGTCTGACTGCGCTGCTCCAGCTCACCGACATCGGCCTGGCCATGAGGGGTGCCGCCGATAACCGGAGGGCTGCAGCGCTCATGGGGGTCGATCCCGAGCTGGCTACCTCGGGAGCGTGGGTCCTCGGGGGCGCCACTGCAGCCATCGCAGGGATCCTCCTGGCCGCCGTGACGAACCTCAACCCCCTCACCCTGTCCTTGCAAGCCATCCCAGCCTTCGTCGCCGCGCTCATCGGAGGGCTCGGCAGCCTGTACGGGGGCGTCATCGGGGCATTGGTGGTGGGAGCGAGCAGCGGCCTCGTGCCGTGGCTCGTCACCCTCCCGTGGTTCCGAAGCCTCGAGTCGACACAAGGGCTCCGCGAGCTCGTGATCGGCATCTTGGCCCTGGTCGTCATGGCCACGCGTGGCGAGCGCTACGCGGCAAGCGACATCCGGAGCGGGCTGTGACGTCCCGCCGACTGGCCAAGCTCGTTCTCCTGGGGCTGCTGTTGACCTTCCCCTACCTGCCGTTCGTGCCGTTCTCCTTCCTGGGCAACGTCGACCGCGCCGCCGCGTTCGCGTTGATCGCCATCTCCCTCGTGGTGTTGACCGGATGGGTGGGCCAGATCTCCCTGGGCCACGCCGGGTTGGTCGGCACCGGCGCGTATGTCACCGGGCTGGCGACCGGAGGCCTGCACATCGGGTTTCCCGTCAGCCTGCTGTGGGGAGCGGCCGCTGGCATGCTCATCGCCGTGCTGCTCGGGGTCGTCGCGCTGCGCGTGCGCGGCCTCTACCTGGCGGTTGCCACGCTCATCTTCTCGTGGGTCGCCCAGGAGTTCCTGTTCGTCAACGGTGTCGTCACGAAGCACGCGAGCGTCACGATCGAGGCGGTCGGCAAGCGCGACACGATTCCCTACTTCGATTGGAACAGCCGAGCCGTCTACTACTACGGAGCCTGGTCGTTCGTCGCGCTGACCATCTTCCTGATCAGCAACCTGCGAGACTCCAAGACCGGACGGGCGTTCTTCGCTGTTCGGGGCTCCGAGGTGGCGGCTGCATCCTTGGGCATCGACGTGATGCGGACCAAGCTGATGGCCTTCGCCCTGTCGGGCGCACTGGCGGGTGCCGCCGGCAGCCTGATGCTGATCTACACGCCGACGGTCGGCAAGGACATGTTCACCGTCACCCGATCGCTCTTCTTCCTGTCGATCGCAGTGGTGGGCGGCCTCGCCAGCCTGGGCGGCGCGGTGGCCGCCGCCCTGGTGTTCGCGTCGCTCGACGAGCTCTTCTTCCGGTTCAAGGCCTTCGAGGGCTACCTCGACGTCGTCGCCGCCGCGCTGCTGGCCGCGGTGCTCCTCCTGTATCGCGGTGGGCTGGCCGCCATCCCGAACAGCTTGGCTCCCGTGCTTGCCCCGCTCGGCCGGGCGGCCCAACCCACGCTGGCCAAGGTCGACGCGGTTCTCGCCTCGGCAACCGCCGCTCCAGCACGCGCGTGGAGCCGCCTCGCGACCTCTCCTTCTCAGGGAGGAGCCGACGGCCTGGTCATCCAGCGCGAGAGCCGGATCCTCTCTCTTGCCGCGAAGGTGTCTGCCGGTCGGGTCAAGGCCCGCCGAGCAGTCGTCCGCACCTTCGAGCCCCTCGACCTGGATGCACCAGCGCTCGAGCCCGGGCTGGATGCTGGCGATGTCACGCTTCTCGATGCCGACAGCACACCGGTCACGAGATCCTCCAACGGTCACGCCATGACCGGCGCCGCGCCGCTCAGCTTCGAGGTGGTTCGGCCGGTAGAGCTACCCGCGGTCCGTGAGGACCGTCGAATCCTGCTCAAGGCCGACGGGATCACGGTTCAGTTCGGTGGGCTGCTCGCCAACGAAGACGTCAACCTCATCGTGCGCGAGGGCGAGATCGTGGGATTGATCGGCCCCAACGGCGCGGGCAAGACGACCTGCTTCAACGCCATCGCGGGGCTGAACGTGCCCAGCCGCGGCACCATCGAGCTGTTCGGTCAGGACGTCACGGATCTCACCGTTCATCAGCGAGCCCTGATCGGTGTCGGCCGGACGTTTCAGGCGATCCAGCTGTTTGGCCAGCTCACGGTGTTCGAGAACCTGCTCGTTGCCACCCACCAGCACAACCCGACGGGGTTCCTGGCCCACCTCGTCGTCTCGCCTGCTGCCCTGTCGGCGGAAGCCACCGCCCGCCGCCAGGTGCAACGGGTCATCGAGCTGTTGGGCCTCGGCGACGTCGCTCTACGTCAGACCAAGGACCTGCCCTTCGGAGTCCTGCGCATGGTCGAGGTGGCCCGAGCACTCGTCACCGGAGCGCGCCTGATCATGCTGGATGAGCCCGCCTCCGGCCTGGACAACGCCGAGACCGACCGGCTTGCCGACCTCGTCCGCTACATCCGATCGCTCGGTGTGACGATCCTCCTCATCGAGCATGACGTCCGCATGGTCACCAGCGTGTCGGACTACCTCTATGTGCTCAACGGCGGCAGGCTCCTGGCCGAGGGCACGCCGCAGGAGGTTGCTCGCGACGAGCGAGTCATCGCCGCCTACCTAGGGCGCGCCGATCAAGCGGACGCGGCAGACGAGGCGGTCAGCGCATGACGGCACTCCTCGAGCTGAACGAGATCGACGTGCACTACGGGGCGGTCCAAGCGCTTCGGTCGGTCAGCCTGCACGTCGAGTCGGGCGAGATCGTCGCGCTCATCGGCGCCAACGGAGCCGGCAAGACGACAACGCTGCGAACCGTGTCAGGCTTGCTCGCGCCGCGCACGGGGACGATCCGCCTCGACGGCGAGGAGATCGGGGGGATCCCCGCGCATCGCCTCGTCTCAAGGGGGATCTCGCACCTCCCCGAAGGCCGTGATCTCTTCCCGAGCCTGACCGTCGAGGAGAACCTGCGCTACGGGTACTGGAGCAAGCGTCGCAACAAGGCCGGTTACCGCACGCAGCTGGATCTGGTCATGGACCACTTCCCTCGTCTCCGCGAGCGGCGCACGCAGGCGGCGGGCACGCTGTCAGGTGGCGAGCAGCAGATGCTCGGCGTCGCGCGCGCCCTCATGTCCTCTCCCCGACTGCTCCTCGTCGACGAGCTCTCGCTGGGGTTGGCCCCGATGGTCGTCGAGCAGCTCTTCGAGATCTTGAAGGGGGCGAACGGAGAGGGCACCGCGATCCTTCTGGTCGAGCAGTTCGTGCACATGGCACTGGGGAACACCAACCGGGCGTACGTGCTGGCGAAGGGCGAGGTGGCACTCGAGGGAGACAGCTCTGACCTGCTCGCCGATCCCCAGCTCATCGCCACCTACCTGGGTGAGGGTGACATGGCTGCCGACGACCCGCCCCCCGCCGCGTCACCATCGCGCCCGACGCGTGCCCGCAGAAGCGCTCGGGCCGCGACGAGTCGACCCCGCCGATGAATCGGTCCCAGCTCGTTGTGCGTCGTCTCGCTCTTGCCGGGCTCTGCCTGGCGTCGCTCGGGCTCGTCGGATGTGGCGACGATGGAGGACAGGCCAACGGCCAGCCCGCGCCACGCACCGTACCGACGACTTCCGCCGAAGGTGGCCCCAGCTCCACGGCCGGCACGACGACAGATTACCAACACGGCCAGGACACGAGCGAGCAGAAGTACACGGTGGCTGAGCCGCCTCCGGAGGAGTTCCGGCCCCCCGACGACACATCTGGCGCGCCAGCCACGCTCCCGCTCGAGGCCCGGATCACACCGCCTTGCGTCGTGTGGGGGGAGACGGTGACCTTCGAGCTCAAGACCAAGCCAGGCGCCGAGTACGCCATGCAGGTCAAGTGGCCGAACGAGCAGTTCTCCGAGCTGCCCAACACGTACGGCACCGCCGACGACAACGGTGGGGCGACGTGGTCCCTCGAAGTCGACCCGACCGCGCTGACGGGTGAGGCACATCTGATGGTGGCCGTGATCGAGCCACAGAGCGGCGAGCCTGGCGCGTCGGGCGACTTCCGCTTCCTGGTCGGCCGACCTGGCCGCTGCTGACCACCCTCCCACCGTGGGTGCGCGGCCCTTGGTTGCACGCCGCTCCCCGAACACCACCGGCCCGTGGACGGAGATGGCTGGTCCTCCCCAGGGCTGACGACACCGCCGCCCGGCCGCCGTAGCCTCCACCTGTGGATCGACGGATCGGAGTGCGCGCGTGGCTGGCGGGGCCGTCCGTCCCGACGGGGCCCTACGAGCTCGCCTGCATCACCGCGAGCGCGGTGGCCATCCTGCTGCTCGCCCAGCTCGACGAGCCGGGCTCGGCCGCCGAGCTGCTCGTGCTCTCGCCCGCCCTCGCCGCCTTCGTGCTGCGCGGCGTGGTGCGGCGCTTGTACCCAGAGCTCTTCGCCATCGCGGTGATCGTGCCGATCGCCCTCGTCGTCGGCCATGCCGGTCACCTCGAGGGCGCCTTCTTCCTTCCGACCCTGGTCACGCTCTACACGGCGTGGCACCTCGGGGTGTCGGTTCGCTCATCGGTCATCCTGGCCGCGGCGGCCGTCACGCCCTGGCTGGTCGCTCAGCACCTCCTCCCCCACGATCAGATCGGGTGGCAGGCGTGGTCGTCGGCCACGGTCTTCACGTTCGGGCTCGGGATGGGGCTCCGCAACCAGCAGATGGTCATCGAGGAGCTGCACGAGGCCCGGCAGGCGTTGGCCGAGCAGGCGGTGGCCGAGGAGCGGCGGCGCATCGCGCGGGAGCTGCACGACCTCGCCGGCCACACGCTGGCCGCGGTCCTGCTCCACGTGACGGGGGCACGACACGTGTTGCGGCGCGACGCCGATGAGGCCGAACGTGCGCTCGTCGACGCCGAGACGGTCGGACGGGCGAGCCTCGACCAGATCCGCGCCACCGTCGCCGCGCTGCGGACCGAGGAGCGGGGCACCGACCCCTCGCTAGCGGGCTCCGCCGACCTCGCCGACCTCGTGGAGGAGTACCGGCGAGCGGGCCTGGCCATCGACCTCAGCGTCTCACCCCGCGCGAGCGGGCTCACCGGGCCGCTCGGCACTGCCATCCATCGAATCGCTCGGGAGTCGCTGGCCAACGTGGCCCGCCACGCGCCCGCCAACCGCGTCGAGGTCGAGCTCGATCACGACGGTCACGGGGTGCACCTGCGCGTCACTGACCGCGGACGCCCGGCCGCACCGGCGGAGCGGGGCACCGGCCACTTCGGGCTCGTCGGCATGCAGGAGCGAGCGCGCGCCCTCGGCGGCGAGCTGGAGGCAGGGCCGACGCCCGACGGCTGGGCGGTGGTGGCTCGCCTGTCACTTGGTGTTGCCGCCCCCGACGAGGTGCTGCGGCCATGATCCGCGTCCTCATCGTCGATGACCAGCCGGTCATCCGGGCAGGTGTGGCGCGGATCCTCGGCCCCGAGGACGGCTTCGAGGTCGAGGACGAGTGCAACGACGGTGACGAGGCGGCGGCCGGCGTGGCCGCGCACCGACCCGATCTCGTTCTGATGGACATCCGCATGCGGCGCATGGACGGCGTCACCGCCACTCGCCTGCTCCACGAGGACCCCGACGTGCCACCCGTGCTCGTGCTCACCACGTTCGACGACGACGACGCCTTGTGGGGCGCGCTCGACGCCGGCGCGGCCGGGTTCATCCTGAAGGACGCCTCCGCCGAAGACCTGATCGCTGCCGCGCGAGCGGTCGCGGGCGGCGCGGCCTGGCTCGACCCGAAGGTGGCGCCGCGCGTCCTCACAGCGTTCCGGGCCCACGTTCGCCCTCGCCTCGGGGAGGCCGCTCGTCTTCCTGAGCTCACCGATCGCGAGCACGATGTCCTGCGCCACATGGCCCGAGGTGCCACCAACACCGAGGTCGCCGCGGTCCTGCTGGTCAGCGAAGCCACCGTCAAGACCCACGTGGGTGCCATCTTCGCGAAGCTCGGCGTGCGAGACCGCGCCGCGGCCATCGTGTACGCCTACGACCACGGGATCGTCGACCCCCGTCCCCAGGCCGAGTCGACCTGAACCCCCTGGCCCGATGCGTGCCCGAACAACCGGGCGCACGATGCGGACATGAGGACCACACCACTGGTGGCTACGCCCACCCCCTCGGCCGAGCCGAGCCACGACCATGTGATCGAGGTCCGTGACCTCACCAAGCGCTATGGCAGCACGCAGGTGCTTCGTGGCGTGTCGTTCGCCGTCCGTCGAGGCGAGCTGTTCGGCCTGCTCGGCACCAACGGCGCCGGCAAGACCACCACCGTTGAGATCCTGCAGGGGTTGCGACGGTCCGACCGCGGCTCGATCGACGTGCTCGGGCACGACCCCGGCACCGCCGGCGACCGGCTCCGCCGCATCGTGGGCAGCCAGCTCCAGGAGGCGGCCCTGCCCGATCGCATGCGCGTCGGCGAGGCGCTCGGCCTGTTCGCGTCGCTGCACCCGGCGCCGCGCCCGCTCGACGAGCTCGCCGCCGAGTGGCAGCTGACCGAGCTCTGGCGACGTTCGTTCAGCGCGCTCTCGGGCGGCGAGCGGCAGCGCCTGTTCGTGGCGCTGGCCCTCGTGGGCCGCCCCCAGCTGGTGTTCCTCGACGAGCTCACGCAGAACCTCGACCCCGTGGGCCGCCGGCACACGTGGGACGTGGTCCGCAAGGTCCGCGACGCGGGCACGACCGTGGTCCTCGTCACCCACGACGTCGAGGAGGCCGAGCGGCTGTGCGACCGCATCGTGG
Organism: Microthrixaceae bacterium; assembly: GCA_052386335.1. Lineage (GTDB taxonomy): Bacteria > Actinomycetota > Acidimicrobiia > Acidimicrobiales > VFJN01 > VFJN01. The sequence continues at coordinate 2,239 of JBQTKH010000013.1, read as the reverse complement.
TGCTCGACCGCGGCAAGGTGGTGGCCGAGGGCACGCCCGCCTCCATCGTCGAGTCGTTGGGCGGCCTCACCCAGGTGCGCTTCTCCGACGCCGAGCTCGACGTGCGCCTCTTGCGCGATCTGCCTGGCGTCGCCCGCGTGGGTCGACGCGGCCCCGAGGTCGAGGTGGAGGGCACCGGCGCCGTGCTCGCCCACGTCGGCGCCTTCCTCGTCGGGATCGACCGGCCCGCCGTGGACCTGTCCGCGCAACGCCCCACCCTCGAAGACCGATTCGTCGCCCTGACCCAACGGAGCCCGTCATGACCGCCACCCAGCTCGTCGACCTCCCCACGCACGATCGGTCTGAGGGATCGCTGCGCACGGCGCTTCGGCTCACGACGCTCGAGCTCCGACTCCTCGCTCGCGAGCCGATGGTGGCCGTGGGGCTGCTCGGCTTCCCGCTCGTGACCGTGCTCGTGCTCGCCGGCGTGTTCGGCCAGGTACCCGACCCGGACTTCGGCGGGGTCGCCCCCGATGACCACTACCTGGCCGGCTACATCGGCGTGGTGATCGCCGCCATGGGCCTCATCACCTTGCCGGTGCACGTAGCGACCCACCGTGAGCTCGGCGTGCTGCGCCGCTTCCGGGCGTCGGGGCTGAGCGCCGGGGTGATGGTCAGCAGCGAGATCGCGCTCGGGGTGGTGCTCGGCACGGCCGCGGTCGCCGTGGTGCTCCTAGCCGGATCGGCCGTGTACGGGCTGCAGGCACCGGTTCACCCCTTCGGGGTGCTCGGCTGGTACCTCGCGGGCCTGGCGTGCTTCATCGCGATCGGCGGCGCACTTGGCTCCATCCTGTCGACTGGCCGTGCCGCGACAGCGTTGGGCAACCTGCTCTTCGTCCCGATGTTCCTGCTCGGCGGCGGCGGCCCGCCCCGCGGCGCGATGACGGGCGTGATGCGAACCCTCTCTGACGCCCTGCCCCTCAGCCACATCGTCGGCGGGCTGCGGCACGCCTGGCTGGGTCGCACGGACGACCCGCACACGCTGTGGTGGCCGCTCCTCGTGGCCACGGCAGCCGTGCTGGCCGCGGTGCGGGTCGAACGCCGCCGGGCCGGCTGACCCTCGGCTCTATGCGGGAGCGACGGCCACCCGCATGCGCTCGACGATGTCATGGTCGTGCAGCTCCTTGGCCACGCGGACCGCGTTCACGATGGCTGTCGCCGAGCTCGAACCGTGGGAGATCAGGCAGAGGCCGTCGACGCCGAGCAGCATCGCCCCGCCCGTGTTGTCAGGGTCGAGGGTGCCGTAGAGCGGCAGCAGCGCCGGCACGAGCACCTCGCTGGCCGCCTGGGTCTCCGCCGTCGAGCCGAAGGCCTCGAAGATGGCCGACACGAGGGTGCGCATGCCCCCCTCGAGGGTCTTGAGCACGACGTTCCCCGTGAAGCCATCGGTGACGACCACATCGACCTCGGGCGTCATGACGTCACGGCCCTCCACGTTGCCCACGAACACGGCGCCAGCGGCAGTGAGCGCGTGGGACCCTGCGAGCAGCTCGTGGGTGGCCTTCACCAGCGGGGTTCCCTTGCTCGCCTCCTCGCCGATCGACAAGAGGCCGATCCGCGGTTGGGCGATGCCGTAGCGCTCGCGGGCGAACACGGCGCCCATCTGGGCGAACTGCAGCAGCCACTCGGGCTGGCACTCGGCGTTGGCGCCCGCATCGAGCAGCACCGTGGGGTTGTGGCCGGGCACCGGGATCGGCGTGGCGATCGCGGGACGTGACACACCCTTGATGCGCCCCATGCGCAGGAGGGCCGACGCCATGGTCGCACCGGTGTTGCCAGCGGAGATCATGGCGAAGGCCTTGCCGTCGCGCACCGCCTCTGCGGCCCGCACGAGCGAGCTGTCCTTCATCCTGCGGACGCTGGCGCCGGGATCGGCGCTCATGGGGATCACCTCGGAGGCGGGGATGATCTCCAGGTCACCGGCGAGCGGCCCGAGCACCTCGGGTTGCCCCACCAGGGCGACCGGCACCCCGAGCTCGGCCAGGGCCCGATGGGCGCCCGCGACGATCTCCTCAGGTGCCTTGTCCCCACCCATCGCGTCGAGCGCAACCGGCAGCATCAAGCCACGCTAGGGGCCGGAGGCGATCCGGCTTCGCCGGTCGCCGGGAGGCACGTGCGGAGGCAGGAGCGCAGCGACGCCCGGAGCACGGGAGACCTCAGTCGACGTCGATGGCTTGGCGGCCGGCGTACCAACCACAGT
>JBQTKH010000012.1:0-9703 GCA_052386335.1 Microthrixaceae bacterium | reverse complement strand
GTGGCGTTGGAGTCGCGCGTGAGGTTCTCGTCGATGAACCGTTCGTAGTGGCCGAGATCGAGATCGGTCTCGCCACCATCGTCGGTGACGAACACCTCGCCGTGCTCGAACGGGTTCATCGTGCCGGGGTCGACGTTGATGTACGGGTCGAGCTTCTGCATCGTGACCTTCAGCCCTCGGGACTTGAGGAGCCGGCCGAGGGAGGAGGCGGTGATGCCCTTGCCCAGCGAGGAGGCCACACCTCCGGTGACGAAGATGTGCTTGGTCATTGAGGGCCTTCCGCGTGCGGAGCGATCGTCGCAGTCACGGGAGGTCACCCTACCCCGACGGGACAGGGTCCTCGTGCACCATCAGCAGGTAGGCCAGCGATGCGGTGAGCACCAGCACCGCCACGCCGCCCACGATGGCACCCGAATCGTTGAGCAGGCTCCCGAGGACCGCGGCCACCAGGGCGGCCGCGAGCCCGCCGCGCAGGGCTGGAAGACGGCCGCGGAGGTGATCGAGGGGCCGCGTCGGGTGGCGAGCGATGAGGAGCCAGACCGCGGCACCGATCGGAAGCGCCGCCACCCAGAACGACGAGGTCGACACGGCCATGTTGGCGACCAGCTTGCGCTGGACGATCGACAGGAGGGGGCCGAAACCCTCGTCGCCGATCCGCTCGAACAGGCGTCCGAGGTGCGCCCGCTCTGAGGGCGGGCGAGCGAGATCGAGCATCCCGAACCCGATCAGCGCCATCACCGTGCCCCACCCCCCCCCGATGACGAGCCTGAGCTTGATGCGCCGCTCGTAGACCACCGCGGCGAACACGACCAGGGCCGGCGTGAAGGCGAGCACACCGCCCACGTCGGCGCCCCATGTGGGCACTCCGAGCACGAGGAGCGTTCCTGCGAGGACACCGATCGCCAGCCAACGTCGTCGGGGTGCGGTGGCCGCCCCGACCACCATGGCAGCGAGCAGGCACACCGCGGACGCCACCTGTCCGAACGCGTAGTTGCTGATGCCGTAGAGCCGGGAGTTCCCCGTGGGTGAGTAGCCGAAGGCGGCGTTCAGGCTGAGACGGGAGCCGGTGACGACATCAGCGGCCAGCACCCCTGCCACCAGGGCCAGCACCAGCGCGAGGGCGATCCCGTTGGTGCGGGCCCGCCGGCCGATCCAGGTGGCGAGCAGCGCGATCGACACCGAACCACCCGCCAGGACGGTCCAGTAGAACCCGACGCCGAGGTCCTCGAGCGGGAACGCTCGGGCGAGGTAGGACGTCGGGAGCAACGCCAGGTCCACCAGGGCGAGCAGTCGCAGCACTGATCGCCAACGCTCGCTGCGGCCCCCCACGATGGCCACCGCCATGCCTGCAGCCACGACTGCGAGCAGCAGCACGACCACCAGCGTGGTGGGGGTGAGCAGCCGCTCCCGGAACCGTGACGCCTCGTTGAGGGCGGCCAGGTGCTCGACCCGCGCTGCTCCCTCGGCGCTCGACGTGACGACCTCGGCGGGTCGGCCCTCCATCGTCACGGGTCGAACGAGGCCGAACCGGTCGAGGATCGTCGGGCCGACGTCGACGAGGGTGAGGTAGCCGGAGCGCTGGGTGGAGGCCGACATGAGGTAGCCAGGCTCGGTCGTCGGCGTGCGCAGTGCGATGGCGGTCAGGTCTCGATTGCCGACCAGGTTGTACGGGGCGATGATCAGCACGCTGTCGCGCTCCGGGTCGACCTCGTCGAGGAGCGCGGCGACGAGCTCGTCAGCCTCGTCGAGGGCCTCCGCCCGGATCGCCGCGTATCGGGCCGTGGAGACGAGCGGGCGGTAGCGCATCGTTCGTGCCAGATCCGACGCCTCCACCAGCACGACACGACCCGGGGCGCTGGCACCGCCGTGCCAGGCGTCGGCGAAGTGCTCGCGCACGGCGGCCAGGTCGAGGCGCTTCCCGAACGGGCGCGACGCGTCGTCGGTGAGCAGCTCCTTGCCGAGGGCGCCGGCGTCCACCACGCCATCGCTCGACGCCAGGGCAAGGCCCACCTGACGCTCGTAGGACGGGCCGATCGAGTCGGTCCCGTCAGCGTTCCCGATCACGCTGGTGCCGACACCGGCGTCGGTGAGCGTGTCGCCGAGCAGACCGAGCTCTGCGTCGTAGGGCTGTGCCGCGTTGCGCCGCACGAGGGACGGCCAGCTGAGCGACACGAACGGTCCGGAGGGCGTGATCCCGCTGCGCCTGGTGAAGATCTCGCCGGCTTCCGAACCGCTGCTCTGCTCCTCGAGCCCGAGCACCTGACCGTCGACGCCTCGCTCGGTCGTGGCCCGAGCTCCCGCCGAGATGGTCAGGTAGGCATCACCCGGGCCTGAGCGCGGGGACACGCCGCGGGGCGCGAGGTCGGCGAGCGCCGCTCCGTCCACGAACCCCTCGATCGCGGCAAGGCGGTGTGACTCGACCTCCGCCCAGGTGAGCCCCGGCAACGAGACGATGAGCAGTCGGCCGCCGCTCGTGTCACCACCGCCCTGCCCCGCTGCCGCGGCGGGGTGGGCGGCGAGCCCGACGAGCGCGACCACGATGCCCGCGGCGACCCCTCGCATGGTCCGGGGGACGGCCGTCATCCGGGTTGCTCCGGGGTTCGGCGGCCGAGCCCGTCGAAGACCCGCAGCGGCGGCACCACGGCGATGATCCGCGAGAACGACACCGCCTCGGAAAGGAGGGTGAGCAGCAGCAGCGATGCCGCGACGACGTTCCGCACGTCCTCGTGGAGCACGAGGATCGACGCGCTCCCAAGGGCGGCACCGAGCGCATTGGCCCCGGTGTCGCCGAGCATGAGGTCCTCTCGGAGGTCACTGACGAGGAGTGCGCCCGCCGCGCCGGCCACCACCGCGAGCGCAACGCCCGTTGCCCCCGCTCCCGCGACGAGCGCGATGGGGATGTAGCACAGGAGGCTCCACTTGATCGTGCGACCGGGGGCACGGTCCAGGAGGTTGCCCATGTTCGCGGCCAGTGCGATCAGTGCGCCGTCGATCAGCACGCGCCACGGGCGATCGCCGTCGACCCGTCCTGCCAGCACGAGCGCTACCGCGATGCCGCCGCCGAGCTTGATGAAGCCGGTCGTCACGCGACCGCGGAGCAGGGCGCCGATGTGACCCCGGAGGCCGCGATCTCGTGCATCACCGAGGACGTCGTCGACGAGTCCTAGGAAGCCGAACGACACCACCGCGCCGAGCACAACGACCCGTGCCGACGCCGTCTCGACATCACCGACGCCCACCAGACCGAGCATCGTGCGGCCACCGTCGACGACGATCACGGCCGCGACCAAGAGGAGTCCCGCGGCGGTGGGGAGCACGTGGCCCCGGTAGTTCTCCCGGGCCAGTGCCGGCTGGTGCAAGACGTCGGTGGTGGTGACCAGCAGCACGAGGGTGGCCACGCATCCCGCGACGAGGGCGACGGCGACAGTCATGCGGGGCCCATGTCTATGCGCGATGCGGCTTGCGCCGGTGACATCGCCCGCCACACGGCCACGGGGGCGATCACGATGAGCATCGTGGCCGGGACGGCGATCGACGAGTCGTTGGCCACGAGCCCGACCAGCGCCAGCACCGACAGCCCGATCGCGGCCGCCGTGGTGGGCCGGTGCCCTTGGTCGAGCAGGCGGCGGGGGTCGAGCCACCCGCGCTGGACGAGGACGACGTAGGCGCCCACCACCCCGAGGAGCCCGAGCACCACCACCCATGCGCCGAGCTCGGCGCCGCCGAAGCTGGCCTGGAGGCGTCGCGAGAGGCTGTCGCCCACCGGCTCCCACCGCCGGTCACGGATGTGCTCTGCCAACCGAGCGAGGTGCGTGCGGGAGCCCTCGTCGCGGAGTAGGTCGACGAACGCGAAGGTGGTGACCGCCGCCGCTGCCAACCCGATCAACCCGACCACGTCGCGAAGACGGAGGCGTCGCTCGGCGAGGAGGAGCGCGGTCACACCGAAGGCCGGGACCATCGACAGCACGCCACCGACATCGGCTCCCAACATCGGCAACCCCTCCACGAGCACCACGCCCGCCAGGAGCCCTGCCGCCCAGGGCACCGCGGTGCGGCCGAGGCGATCGACCAGCAGTGCGGCGGTGACGATCGTGGCTGAACCGAAGAGGGCGAAGGCCAGGTTGCCGACTCCCACGAACCGGCCGGCCACGGCGAGGGAGTAGCCGAACACGGCGTTGACCTGGAGCGGCGCGCCGAGCAGCACGTCGATGACGAAGAGCGCCACGATCGCCCCCGTACCGAGGAGCGGACTCACCCCGGGCCATCGGCGCTCGGCGGTCCACAGCCCCACCCCAACGGCGACGGCCAGCAGCGCGGCCACGGCGAGGTAGGCAGCGACGGACTCCGCCACGCTCAGGTGGCTGGCGGCGAAGGTGGCCGGGACCATGCCGAGGGACGTGAGCGCCCCGAACCGAAGCGTCGCGCCCCAAGGCTGGTGTCGGCGTCGGGCGACGATCGTGGCGGCAGCGAGCACGGCCAGGACGCCGATCACCGAGGGCACGACGATCGGCATGAGGTCATCGCGACGGGCCGCGGCTGACGCCTCGCCGATCAGCGTGGCCACTCGGTCCTCCGACGAGCGCCGCGCTTCGATGGAACGACCCTCGATCTCCTCAGGCTCCGGTTCGCCCAGCAAGGACAGGACCGTTGGCGCGATGTCGGCCAGCTGGACGTACCCGTCGCGGCGCGTCGTCGCCGAGCGCAGCATCCCGCGGTCCACGCCCGGGGCACGCAGGAGGGCAACGGCGAGCTCCGGCGACGCCGACGGCGCCACCGGCGAGAGCACCAGCAGCGCGTCGGTTGTGGGGTCGAGCCGTCGTACGAGCTGGTCGAGGAGCGCGTCGGAGGTGGCGAGCGCGTCGGTGCGCAGCGCCTTCGCTTGGCGGGGCGTGGTGCGCGCTGCGTACGCGGTCGCTCGGCTCAGATCTGACGCCTCCACCAGCACCACCGCCCGGTGCGTGCCGGACCACAGCGAGTCGAAGGCATCGAGCACGGCGGTGTGATCGAGGCGATGACCGAACGGCGCCTCGGGATCGGCCCGAAGGAGGTGCCGCCCCACCGTTCCGTTCGGAACGATCCCGTCAGGCCCCATCAGCGCCGTCACCGCGCCCCGTGCGTAGGCACCGTCGGGAGGTGGCTCGTCGGTGGGGAACCCCTCGGCCGCATCGGCGTTGGCGATCACCCCTCGATCCACGCCCGCATTGCTCAGCAAGCCTCCGAGGCGGCCCGGTCGGGCACCGAAGCCCGAGGTGTCGTTGCGGTCCTGGGCCGCTCCCACGGCGAGGTAGGCGATGCCGCTGGGCACCCGGCCGAGACGACGACGCAGGATGTCCTCGGTACGCACCCCGCCGTAGCTCTCGTCGGCCTCGACGGCCACCGCGACGTCCACCGACGGAGCGATGGCCCGGGTGCCCGCGCCAATCGAGAGGTACGCGTCGGTGGTGGACGCGCCTCGACGACCGATGCGCGTCGAGAGGGCACCGATCGCAGACTCGCTCGCGAGCGATCGCATCGCCGGCATGGGGCCCCCGTGCACGTCGTCCCAAGCCACTCCGGGCAGGGAGACGATGAGGACCCGCTGGACCGGAGCTCGCGGCGTCGGGCCACTGCCGCGACTGGTCCCGGCACTGGGCCCTGCGACCAGGACGACGAGGAGCGCCAGCAACGCTGGCACGGCGGAGCGGCGGGTCACGGCAGCACCTCGGGCGCGTCGTCGAGCACCAACGGGTCGGCGGCGAGGACCGGTGCTCGTCGGGTCAGCCCGGTGTGGAACCCGAGGAGGCGCTGGGCGAACACGATCGCCAACCCCGCGACGACCGCCAGCACGGCCACCGTCAGCGCGCCGGTCACGCGCTCGGCGTCGGCGTCGATGAGGTGACGAGCCGCCCACCACGTCAGGGCGGCGACGAGTGCGGTGAGCCCGGCGGCTCGGGTCAGTCCGGCGGGCCAGACCGGACCGGCGAGGCGCACGCCAAGGCCGCGCAGGAGCACGAGCGACCCGATCGCGTACGCGACTGAGTGGCCTGCCCCCAGCATGGCCACCCGTGCCGCGCCGTGCGTGGCGAGGGCGCCCGTGGCCATGATCGCCACCCCGGCCGTGCACGATGCCAGCGCGGTGATGCCGGGCGTTCGGCTGTCTCCGAGCGCGTAGTAGGCCCGCGCCAGCAGGAGGAACGCACCGTAGGGCAGCAGACCCACCGCCAGCGCCGCGAGTGCGGCGGCCAGCAGGCTCGGGCCATCGACGCTGACCGCACCGAAGCTCACGACCCGCATCGCGGGCAGCGCCAGGGCCACGACGAGCCCGGACACCGGGAGCAGGAGAAGGGCCATCCGCTCGAGCGACCATCGGATCGACGTTCGGAACCGTGTCAGGTCGTCGTCGCGCGCCTCGGCCACGAGCTCCGGAAGGATCGCTGTGTGGATCGGCTGCGCGAGGATCGCATACGGCGCAAGGAAGAACACCCAGCCCACCTGGTAGGCCACCACGGCGCCTTCTACGGCCGAGCCGGCCACGATCGCGCCGCCGAGCAGCAAGCCGGCGCCGGTGTGGAGCACGACACCCCAGCCGGCGTGTCGGAGCACGGCGTGCACGCGTCCGTCGCGGCCGGGCAGTCGGGGCCGCAGCCGGAACCCCGACGCTCGACACGCGAGCAGGAGCAACCCCACGAACGCCATCACCCCGCCCGTCCCAGCCGCCACCAGCCACCAGCGCTGGCCACTCGTGAGGTCCAGCCCCTGATCGCTCCCTGTCGCGGTCTGGAAGGCCAGCAAGCAGGCGACCATGACCACGGTGTTGCCGATGGGGGCGGCAGCCGTGATGGCGAAGCGCCGCCGGGCATAGAGCACGGCGGTGGCGACCGTCCCGGCCGCGTAGAGCATCACCTGCGGCACGAAGAAGCGGAGCAGGAAGGTGGTGAGCTCCCGTTGCTCGGCCGCCACCGATGCCGGCACGCCCAGGGTGAGCAGCCGAGCGATGAGCGGTGCGCCGAGGATGCCCAGGAGCGACAGCGCGCCGAGCAGTCCCAGCGCGACGCCCAGCACACCGCCTGCGACCGCTTCGACCCCCTCGTCGTCGCCAGCGTCGAACAGCTCCACGAACGTCGGCACGAGCACCGCCGAGAGCGCCCCGGCGGCCAGCAGCTCGAACAAGACGTTGGAGACCGAGTTCGCAGCCTGGAAGGCGTTCCCGAGGTAGGTCGTGCCGAGCACTCCGGCCACGACGCCCACCCCCACGACGCCGACCGCGCGGGAGGCCGCCGCGATCGCTCCCATCCCGATCGCCGACCGCGACGTGCGCGTCGGGTCGGTCACGAGCTCGCGTCAGCCCCGGGCAGCAGGCGCGCGGCACCCGAGGCCACGCCGTAGTGCCCGAGGCGTTGGGCCCCGAGGTCTTCAACCGAGAGGACGAGCGCGACCAACCCGGCCGCGGTGTCGAGGTCGTCGATCGTGCTGAGCCGGTCTCGGGTCAGCTCGCCCTCCCGCAACGGGCCGACGAAGCTCGATCGCCGCTGGTCCTCCGACGCGGGCTCCTCGCCATCAGGGAGGTCGACCTCCCCTTGCGCAGCCACCAGGGGTGCGGGGCCCCCGGCCACCATCTCGTCGAGCAGCGCGGTCGCGAACAGGGTCGGCCCTGCCTCGGGGAGGGCGCCCGAGATCGCGACGAAGCGGGCCCCGCCCGCCGGCAGCAGCACTCGCTCGTCTCCGGAGCCGGGCAGGGGCCGGTAGTCGAGGAAGCCGGCCTTCTGGAGGCGGGCGACGAGCTGCGGCTCGCTGGGTTGCGCCAGGGTCGGCAGCACCGTGGGGTCGGCCGGTGCCTCGGTCAGCAGGTCCTGGCTCGCGGCATCGAGGACCTCGGCCACGCGGATCGCCGCGTTGCGACGCAGGCGGTCCGCGTCCTCGGTGGTGAGCTCGAGGATGGCGGCCAAGTCGCTCACCTCCTCGGGGTCGTCGAGGAGCCAGCGATCCGTGAGCATCCACGTTCCCGCCACCTGCGCGCCTGCCGAGGTCAGCGTCGCCACCGCCTGGTCGACCAGCGCGTCGTCGGTTCCCTCGGTGGCCAACAGGAGCACCGACACCGCGTCCAGATGACCGGCGAGCGTGCGCTCGGCCAGCTCGGTGGCGAGGTCCTCGTCTCGCTCCTCGAACGCCGTGACGCGGTTGGTCAGCGCGTCGTTGGCCGCCTCAGACTTCCCGACGCGCTCCTGCACGGTCTCGAGCTGGCTCTTGAGCGTGTCCACGGTGACGCGGTCGAGGAACGAGGAACCGAGGGTGAGGCCGATCCCGAGCGCGAGGAAGACGGCCGTGATGCTGACGATGTGGTAGCGGAGGTTGATCACGAGACCGGCCTAGGAGGTGAGGGTGAACCAGTAGCCGCGGAGCACGAGGCGGACTGGCTCGCTGATGAGGATGATGACGACGAGGGTGAAGATCGCCGAGAGCACGAGGAGCGCGAGGTCGCCCTTGCGAACGGTGTGGTGGTACAGCCGACTCACGCCCTTGGCGTCGACGAGGATCGGTCCGACCTTCATGCGGACGAGGAACGTCGAGGCCATCCCGGCACGGCCCTTGTCGAAGAACTCCACCATCGAGCTGTGCGTGCCCACCGCCACGATCAGCTCCGCGCCCTTCTCATAGGCGAGGAGCATCGCGATGTCCTCACTCGTGCCGGCCGCCGCGTAGACGACGTGGTCGAGGCCCAGCTCGTCCAGACGCTTGGCGCCCGGCGCGCGACCGTCTTGGTAGCCGTGAACGACCAGGGTGGCACCGCACCGGAGGGCACGCTCGGAGACGGAGTCCATGTCACCGATGATGAGGTCGGGCGTGTGCCCGATCTCGAGGAGCGCGTCGGCGCCCCCGTCGACCCCGACCAGGAGCGGGCGCAGCTCACCCAGGTAGCCGCTGCGGCGCAGGGCCTCGAGATCCTCCTTGTACTCCGCGCCGCGGACCACGATCAGGACGTGGCGATCCTTCATCTCCAACGCGATGTCGGGGATGTCGGGATCGTCGAGCAGCAGGTGACGCTCCTCGCTCAGGTAGGAGAGCGTGTTCTCGGCGAAGCGCTCGAGCTCCTCCCCCATCGACTGGCGGGCCACCTCGATGCGATCCTCGAGCAGCTGCATGCTCTGGCGCGTACCGCTGGCCACGGTGATGCCGTCGACGAGCACATCGCCACCCGAGATGGTGATCGTCTGACCTTCGCGGATCAGGGTCAGGACCTCCGCGCCGACGTCGTCGATGAGGGGGATCCCGGCCGCGCAGACGAGCAGCGGACCGAGGTTCGGGTAGCGACCGCTCATCGACGGGCTGGCGTTGATCACGCCTCCCGCTTGGGCCTCCACGATCGTCTCGGCGGCGACGCGGTCGAGATCGGCGTGGTCGATCACCATGATCTCACCGGGTTGGACGCGCTTGACCAGCTGCTTCGTTCGTCGATCCACTCGGGCGAGCGCGGTGTGGACCTGGACTTCGCGCGGGACCTTGACCATCAGTGACCCTCACCACGTTGACGGCTCGCCGTGGCGAGAAGCTCCTCGGCATGGTCGCGGGCGGTCTGGCTCTCAGGTTGGCCCGACAGCATGCGGGACAGCTCGGCCACGCGGCCGGCCTCGTCGAGCGGTACGTGGCGGGCCCCCGTGTGATCCCCGCCGGTCTCCTTGGTGCCGCGCACAGGCGCAGGTGCGAACGCCGCCACCTGGGGCAGGTG
>JBQTKH010000011.1:0-46046 GCA_052386335.1 Microthrixaceae bacterium | reverse complement strand
GGCACCACCGCCCGGACGCGCAGCACCACCCGTTCCCCGTCCACGAGCACGCCCAAGGCGGTGACCATCACCACGATGGCGCTGAAGAAGCCTCCGAGCAGTCGCTCACCGAGCTCAGCGAGCGTGGCGTCGTCGAGCCGAGCCGGGAGGCGGTCGATCACATCGGCCACCTGACCAGCGGCGTCGGCCCGCTCGAGGCGCGGACCGAGCACGGGCCACGAGTACACGTCGCGCACAGTCGCCGGCAGCTCTCGGCTGAACGTGCTCGCCTGGTCGACCGCCGGGGGCGCCACGAGGAGCACGACGGCCGCGAAGAACACCACGAGGCCACCGCCCACCGCCATCGCTGCGCCGCCGCGCGTGACCCCCCACCGGCGCTGCACCCCCGACACCACGGGCGTGAGGGCAACCCCCAGCAGCACCCCGACGGCGATGCGGGTGACCATGTCCGGTGCGCTCGTGGCGATCGCCCACCCAGCCGCGGCAACACCGGCGACCAGCCCGAAGATCACCGACGACATCGGGTCGACGTCGACGACCACGACGTCAGCGGGAGCGCCTCGGCTGTCGCCACCCTCCCCGGACGCAAGGCTCACCGTCAGTACGGTAGGACTCGGTGGAAGCGACCCCAGGGACCCTGCCGCACCGGGTCGTCCGGCTCTCCACGTCGAGCGCGATCTGGATCGTCGGCACGCTCGTCGCGCTCGTCGTCGCTCGCCGGGTGTTCGTCGCGGCCCACCGGCCCCTGTCGTGGGCAGCCGCTTCTGCGATCGCCGCGCTGCTGCTCGACCCGTTCGTGGAGAACCTGGCGCTGCGCATCCGCCGCGTGCCTGCAGTGGTCCTGACCTTCGTGGTGGTTGGCGTGGTCGGGGTGGGCACGACCTACTTCGTGTTCGACGACATCCAGAGCGCGCTCACTCGTCTGGAGACCGCGGCACCGCAGGCGGCCGACGCCGTCCTCGCCCGAGATGACCGGTTCGGCGAGCTGGCGCGCGACGGCCGGCTCGACGAGCGAGTCGACAGCTTCGTGACCGCCCTCAACGATCGAGCCACGGGAGGCGACGACGTGCTGCGGACCACGGCAGGCACGGCACCCACCTACTTCCTGTGCGCGATTCTCACCGTCTTCCTGCTCACCTATGGGCCACGCATGGCCGCCGCCGCGCTCGCCCAAGATCGCGACGCCGGTCGTCGCCGGCGTGTCGAAGCGATGACCTCGCTGGCCCTGCAGCGAGCGCGCCGGGCGGTCGTGCTCACCGTGGGCGTGTCGTCCCTTGCCGGTCTCGTCGCGACAAGCGTGGCCAACTGGCTGGAGCTCCCTGCCCCGTCGGCGCTCGGGTTCGCCATTGCCGTGCTCGGGCTGCTCCCGCACATCGGGTTGATCGTGGGCTCGATCCCGTTGCTCCTCGTCACGGTCGGCTTCCGCTCGGGGACGATGGCCATCGTGCTCGCGGTCGCCGTGCTGGTCCTCCAGGGACTCGACTCACTCGTCACCCGCCGATGGATCGCACGCCGCTCCGTCCACATCGGCCTCCTCGTGCCATGGGTCGTCGCGCTGATCGCGTACTCCGTCTACGGGATCGGCGCGGCCGTCTACGGCACGATCGCTGTCGTCTTCGTGCTGGCGTTCTTGGACCAGCTCCGCCTCGCGAACGGCGTGTTCACGGCGATCGAGACCTAGCGCCCTCTGCGAGAGGACCGCGTCCGCTCACAGGTGACTGTGAGGTTGGACCGGCATGGTGATCTCAAGAGATCCACCACGGAAGGACCACTCCATGACGCCAACACGTACGACCCTCGGCGCCGCCGCCTTCGCCTTCGCCCTCGCCGGCGGTGGCCTGGCGGGCGCGGCGCTCGGCACGCCAACGCTCTCCAACGCCCAGGATGCGAGCACCAGCTCCGCCACCGCCGCCGATGACACCGCCTTCGACGGTCGGTTCGGACATCGCGGTCAATCCCTCGCGGTTGCCGCCGAAGCCCTCGGGATGACCGCCGAGGAGCTGCGGGCCGAGCTCGCTGACGGCAAGTCGATCGCCCAGGTCGCCGAGGCGGAAGGCATCGACCTGCAGACCGTGATCGACGCGCTCGTCGCCGATGGAACGGACCGCCTCGAAGCGGCCATCGAAGCGCTGCCCGATCGGGTCACCGAGATGGTGAACCGCACAGGTTGGGGCGAGGACCGCCCCGGCGGCCACCGTGGCCCGCGGGGTCACGGTGGGTTCCGCATCCATGGCTTGGAGGCGGCCGCCGAGGCCATCGGCATCACGGCCGACGAGCTGCGCACCGCCCTCCAGGACGGCTCCACGATCGCCGAGGTCGCCGAGGCGAACGACGTCGATGTCGACGCCGTGATCGAGGCGCTCGTCGCTGACGCCACCGCCAAGCTCGACGAGGCCGTCGCCAACGGTCGCATCAGCGCTGAGCGGGCGGAGACGATGAAGGCGGCGCTCACCGAGCGGATCACCGCGCATGTCAACGGTGAGGACCCCGGTCCGCCTGTCGACGGCGATCTCGACGACGTCGACTGACCCTGTGGCCGGTCGAGCCGGCCGTTCCACTCATGCCCGAGGGGCGTTCCCGACTGGGGAGCGCCCCTCGACGCGTCAGGTGATCAGGCCGATCACGTCAGCCACCACGAGCCACGCCAGCAGCGCGACGATGACCGCCGCGAGCGCGGTGTAGTGCCAGCGGTAGCGGTGATCGGCGCGCCAGAAGCGGCGCACCGATGCCACGTTGGCCGCGATCGCCACCAGCCCGACCGGGATCCCGACGTACGGCGCCACCCCGAGACCGACACCGAGCAGCGGCGCCACGAAGGGAAGCACGATGTAGGTGAGCAGGCAGCGGACCATCGAGATGAGCAGCGATCGCTCCACCAGGGAACGGGCCGACGCCTCAGTGGCCTTGGGAGCGTCGAGGGGCAGGCGGAGCAGGCGGCGCATGCGCAGGTCGGCCGGCGTCGTGTGGATCGGCGCGCCAGTGGCCGCCGGAGCCGGGCAGTAGGCGGGCGTGGCAACGATGAGGTCAGGCTCCACGGCTGGGAACGCTAGCGGCCCACCCCTCGGCTCCCCCAGCCAGACCGATTCTCTGGCGGCTCACGCACGGCATGCGCGCGTGAGCCACCACAGATCGGGTTGGGGGTTCCGGGTTCAGATGGTGGCCGTGCGGCAGACGCCTTCGCGCACCGCCGCCTCGGCCACGTACTCAGCGACGAGCGGGCCCACCCGGGTGTCGAACACCGACGGGATCACGTAGTCAGGCCGCACGTCGTCGCCCACCACCTCGGCGATGGCGCGGGCCGCGGCCAGCTTCATGCCCTCGGTGATCGCCGTCGCCGCCACGTCGAGCGCACCACGGAAGATGCCCGGGAAGGCGAGCACGTTGTTGATTTGGTTGGGGTAGTCGCTGCGCCCCGTGGCGATCACCGCGGCGAGACCGTCAGCCTCCTCTGGGCGGATCTCGGGGTCCGGGTTGGCCATCGCGAAGACGATCGGGTCCTTGGCCATGCGCCGCAGGTCGGCAGCGGTGAGGAGGCCCGGACCAGACACGCCGAGGAACATGTCGGCGCCGCCGATGACGTCGCTCAGCTCACCCTCCCGGCGCTCGCGGTTCGTGTGCTCGGCAAACCACTGCTTCGCGACGTTGAGGTCGTCGCGACCCTCCCAGATGGCGCCCTTGCGATCCACACCGATGATCTCGGCCACGCCCGCCTCGAGCAGGATCTTGCTGCAGGCCACCCCCGCGGCGCCGACACCGGCGACGACGACCCGCAGCGAGCTCATCGGCTTGTCGACGATGCGCAAGGCGTTCTCGAGCGCGGCCAGGGCCACGACGGCCGTGCCGTGCTGGTCGTCGTGGAACACCGGGATGTCGAGGAGCTCCTTGAGGCGGTCTTCGATCTCGAAGCAGGCTGGCGCCGCGATGTCCTCGAGGTTGATCCCCCCGAAGACGGGAGCGATCCGCACCACGGTCTCGATGATCTCCTCGGAGGACGAGACGTCCAGACAGATCGGGAAGCCGTCGATGCCGCCGAAGGCCTTGAACAGGAGCGCCTTGCCCTCCATCACGGGGAGCGCACCGGCGGGGCCGATGTCACCGAGGCCGAGCACAGCGGTGCCGTCGGTGACGATGGCCACCGTGTTCTTCTTGATCGTGAGCTCGTGGACGAGCGCCGGCTGCTGCTGGATGGCCGTGCACACCCTGGCCACGCCGGGGGTGTAGGCCATCGACAGGTCGTCGCGGTCGGCCACCGGCACGCGGGACAGCACCTCGATCTTGCCGCCGGCGTGCATGGCAAAGGTGCGGTCGGACACCTCCACCAGCTCGAGGCCGTCGACCCCACGGACCGCAGCGACCACCTTGTCGATGTGCTCCACGGACGAGCAGTTGACGATGACGTCCTCGTCGAGGTGGGTGCCGCGCACGTCGAAGCCCCCGATGGCGGTGATGTTGCCGCCTACCTCGCCGATCGTGGTGGCGAGTCGTCCGAGCGTGCCCGGACGATTGTCGAGTCGCACACGGAGACGGATGGAGAAGGCTGCGGTGGGTGTGGCCATGAGGTCACCGATCTGGTCGCCGGCGGGCTGACGCGCCCGGGTCCGGCGGCGACGGTACTCCCGTGCCGCAGATGCACGGAAAACGCGGCGACGGCGCCCTCAGCGAATCGGGCGCCGTCGTCGATCTGGTGAGCTGGGTGCGGCCGATGAGACCGCGTGCCTCAGTTCGGCTCGTGGGACATCTCCTCGAGGCACGCCCGGATCTCGGAGGCCTTGAACCGACGGTGCCCGCCGAGCGTCCGGATCGCGGTGAGCTTTCCGGATCGTGCCCAGCGGGTCACCGTCTTGGGGTTCACCCGAAACAGCGCCGCCACCTCACTGGGAGTGAGCAGGGCTTCGGGAGTGTCGATGTTGTCGTTCAGCGGCATGGTGTTCCTCGTGGTGTGGTTCCGCAGCCACGCTTGTTCGTGGCGGCATGTCCGTTTCGACCTCAAACGTACGAGTCGGGGCGACTTCCGACTATGGCCTGAACGGGTCATTTCGGGACGAATGAGTGACTAGTCACGTGCACACGCGCTTGCACCACGCACGTCGTCCCGAGCGACCGGCAGTTGGGTACGGTGGGCAGTCCGATGCCCGATGGTCACGCTCCGCTGTCGCTCATGGTTCCCGACGGGTTCGAGCAGGTGTCCTACGGGCACGATGCGGCGACGGGGCTGCGCACGATCGTCGCGGTCCACTCGACGGTGCTCGGGCCGAGTCTCGGGGGTACGCGCTTCTGGCCGTACATCGACGAAGAGGCGGCCCTCGTCGACGTGTGCCGTCTCGCGCGCGGCATGACCTACAAGCACGCGGCGGCGGGCCTCGACCAGGGCGGCGGCAAGGCCGTGATCCTCGGCGACCCGCGGCAGCTGCGCACCGACGCCCTCATCGTCGCCTACGGCCGCTTCGTCCACGGACTGGCCGGCCGGTACATCACGGCGGAGGACGTGGGCACGACCCAGGCCGACATGGACCTGATCCGCACGGTGACGCCGTACGTCACCGGGGTGAGCGAGGCGCTCGGCGGCTCCGGTGATCCGTCCCCAGCCACCGCGCTGGGGGTGCTGTGGGCCATGCGAGCGGTGGCCACCCGTCTGTGGGGAAGCCCGTCGCTCGAGGGGCGGCACGTGTGCATCAGCGGCGTGGGCAAAGTCGGCGCGGCGCTCGCCGATCACCTGCACGCCGAGGGCGCGCGTCTCACGGTGTCCGACGTGCGGGCCGATGCCGCGGCCGCGGTGGCCGCCCGCACAGGTGCCGCGGTGGTCGAGCCCCCGGTCGCGCATGCGGTTGCGTGCGACATCTTCGCCCCCTGCGCCTTGGGCGCCGTGCTCGACGCCACCACGATCAGACAGCTCGCCTGCACAGCCGTCGTCGGCTCGGCCAACAACCAGCTCGCGTCCGAGGACGACGCTCGTCGGATCCACGAGACCGGCGTGGTCTACGCACCTGACTACGTCGTGAACGCCGGCGGCGTGATCAACATCGCCGAGGAGCAGGGCGGCTACGACCACGCTCGCGCCGAGAAGCGGATCGAGCGCATCTACGACACCGTGCTCCGCGTGCTCGATCTCGCCGAGGCGGATGGCCTCACCACCGCTGACGCCGCCGATCGCTTCGCCGAGCAGCGTCTCGCGGCTGCAGCAGCGTCTCGATGACTGGCGGTCAGCCCTCGTAGTCGAAGCCGAGATCGGGGGCAGTGACCAGCGCGATGAGCGGCAGGCCCTGCTCGGCGGCCATGGCCTCGACCGTGCCCCCCCGGTCGACGACGGTGAGCAGCAGCACCGGCTCGGCGCCTGCCTCGCGCACGACGGCGGCTGCCTCGAGCATCGAGACCCCACGGGAGACGGCGTCTTCGGTGATCACCACCCGGTCTCCCGGCTGCAACGCGCCCGCGATGCGGCCCCCGCCCCCGTGGTCCTTCACCTCCTTGCGCACGCTGAAGCTCCGGAGCTCCCGCCCCCGCGTCGCCGCGATCGCGGCGATCCCGAAGGCGGCCGCATCGGCTCCCATCGTGAGCCCTCCGATCGCGGTCACGTCATCGGGGATGACCGCGAGGGCGGCGTCGGCGACGAGCAGCATCCCCTCCGGACGACAGGTCGTCTGCTTGGCGTCGATGAACCACGAGCTCCGCTTGCCGCTCTTGAGCACGAAGTCGCCGCGACGCACGCTGTGCGCCAGCAGGTGCTCGACGAGGGCGGTGGACGGGGAGCGGTCGGTCATCAGACCTCCTGTGGGCTGCGACGCGGCTGCGCGCGCAGGGGTTGCGATCTGCGGGCGCGAGCGGGTGGGACCGCTGGCGAGGGGGCGGCCACGGGGGCGGGGTTCGAGGTGGTCACCGCCACGCAGGCGGCGATGGCGGCGAGCAGTGCCGCGGCGACGGTGAGGACGACGTTGCGGCGGATCTGTCGCGCCACGGCAGGGTTCTCGTAGAACGCGTCCAACCGCTCGAACTGCGGCTCCGTCAGCAGGTGCGAGGCGCCGTCGGACGCTCGGTCGTCGAGGTAGACGGACGCTCCGTCGGAGCGAGCCAACCAGAGCTGCACGGTGCCATCGTCGAGCTCGGCGTCGGTGATCCACACGGCCACCCGGTTGCCGCCAGCGTCGACGTGCACCCCCGCCGCGGGGTGTGGGTCCACGACCGCGCCATCCACGCCCGCGGCAGCGAAGGCGCGCTCGGCGGCTCGGACCGCCTCGCTGGCCGTGATGTGGTGGGGGTTCTGGAGCCAGGCGACCGCGGCGGCGCACACGGCCACCAGCGCGAACGCTGCCGCTGCGATGCGCACGGGCTGCTACTCGAACCGCACGTTGCCGTGGCCGGCGGTGATCTGACCGATCTCGACGGCGCGGTGTCCCTCGGTGCGGAGGATGTCGAGCGTCTTGTGGCTCTCCGACGGTGGGACCACCACGACCATCCCGATGCCGAGGTTGAACACCTTGCGCATCTCGGCGTCGCTCACCTCGCCGAGCCGCTGGATCTCGGTGAAGATCCGCGACGGCTCCCAGCTGCGCGTGTCGACCACGGCGTCGGCACCCTCGGGGAGCACGCGCACGAGGTTCCCCGGCAGGCCGCCCCCGGTGATGTGGGCGATCGAGCGCACGTCGACCACCCGCAGGAGCGCGGCGATCGCCGGCGCGTAGATGACCGATGGGACGAGCAGCTCGTCAGCGAGCGTGTGGGGGGCGCCGTCCCAGGCGGGCGCGTCCAGGCGGCGCTCGGCGCCATCGAGCAGCACCTTGCGGGCCAACGAGTCCCCGTTGGAGCGCAGCCCCGGCGACGGGAGCCCGATGAGCACGTCACCCGTGCGCACGTGCTCGCCGGTGATCAACCGATCGCGCTCGGCGACCCCGACTGCGAACCCCACGAGATCGAACTCGCCCGGTTCCATCGCGCCTGGGTGCTCTGCCATCTCGCCACCGATGAGCGCGCAGCCGGCCTGACGGCAGCCGTGGGCAACGCCCTCGACGAGCTGCTCGATGTGATCCGGGTCGAGCTTGCCGACGGCGATGTAGTCGAGGAAGAAGAGGGGTTCGGCGCCCTGGCACACGATGTCGTCGACGCACATGGCCACGAGATCGACGCCGATGGTGTCGAAGCGGCCGACCGCCTGCGCGATCAGGGCCTTGGTGCCCACCCCGTCGGTGGACGAGACGAGCACCGGGTGGGTGTAGCGGTGCTGTGCGAACGAGAACAGGCCACCGAAGCCCCCGATGTCGCCGATGACCTCAGGACGAAACGTGGTCCGCACCTTCGACTTGATGCGCTCGACGGCCTCTTCTCCAGCGGAGATGCTGACCCCCGCGTCTTCATAGCTGGTACCCAACCGTGGCCCTTCTTCAGTCGATCGTGATCTGGACGGGACCGGTCGCCGCGACCGGGCGCGGCTCCTCGAGCACATGCTTGCGCAGCGTCACCGGGACGGCCACCGGGTACTGGCCCGTGAAGCAGGCGTCGCAGAACCCTGCACCCGGCGCGCCCGTCGCCGCGACGAGGCGGTCGAGCTGCAGGTAGGCCAGGCTGTCGACGTTGAGGTAGTCGCGGATCTCGTCGAGGCTGAGCGAGGAGGCCAACAGCTCAGTGCGGTCACCCGTGTCGATGCCGTAGAAGCACGACCACTTCACCGGCGGCGACGTGACCCTCAGGTGCACCTCGGTGGCGCCGGCCTCGCGCAACATCCTGGTGACCTGCTTCTGGCTCGTGCCGCGCACGACAGAGTCTTCGACGACCACGAGACGCTTGCCGACCACGTTCTCCCGCAGCGGGTTCAGCTTCATCCGCACCGCGCGGGCGCGCAGCTCCTGGCTGGGTGCGATGAAGCTCCGACCGATGTAGCGGTTCTTGACCAGACCCTGCCCGAACGGGATGCCACTGCGGCGAGCGAAGCCCTCCGCCGCGGGGATACCCGACTCGGGCACGCCCATCACCATGTCGGCGTCCACCGGGGCCTGCTCGGCGAGCTGCTCCCCCATGTGGATGCGGGCCTGGTGGACGCTTCGGTTGTAGAGCCGCGTGTCGGGCCGTGCGAAGTACACGAACTCGAACAGGCAGAGCTTCGGGTCGACGCGCTCGTCGGGGAAGGGGCGGAGCGACCGCGGACCGTTGGCGTCGATGACGACCATCTCCCCCGGGTCGAGCTCTCGTACGAAGTGGGCGCCGACGATGTCGAGGGCCGGGCTCTCCGATGCGAGCACCCACCCGTGCTCGAGCTTGCCGAGGCACAGGGGCCGGAAGCCGTTCGGGTCGCGCACGCCGATGATGCGGCCCTCGTCCATCACCACCAGCGAGAAGGCCCCTTCGAACTCCGGGAGCACCGAGCACAGCGCGCGCTCGAGGTCGCGCTCGTCGCTGCGGTCGTCGGGCAGGTGCGAGAGCTCCGTGGCGAGCATCTCGGCGATGAGGTCGGTGTCGCTCGTGACGGTGCCCGGCAGCATCCCGGCCTCAAGCACGAGCGCCTCGGTGTTCGTGAGGTTGCCGTTGTGGCCGAGGGCGAAGTGACGCTCGCCGACGCTCTTGTAGGCGGGTTGCGCGTTGCGCCAGTTCGACGAGCCCGTGGTGGAGTAGCGGCAGTGCCCGATGGCGAGGTGCCCGCTCAGGCCGGCGAGCGTGCGGTCGTCGAAGACGGCAGCGACGAGGCCCTCGTCCTTGACGACGGTGACGCCGGTGCCGTCGCTGACGGCCATGCCGGCCGACTCCTGGCCGCGGTGCTGCAGAGCGAAGAGCCCGAGGTAGGTCAGGTGGGCGACGGGCTGACCCGGGGCGTACACACCGAAGACGCCGCACGCCTCCTTGGGGCTGTCATCCCAAGGCTCGTCGAGCGGGTCGGCGGCAGCCACGGGCACAGTCTGCCAGGACCGACGGCGCGCGCTGCACTTCGACCTCAGCGACCTGTGTCGCAACGCGAAGGAGCCGCCCCAAGGGGCGGCTCCTTCGATGACTCAAGGCGCTCGACGTTTCCGAACGACTTCCGTCAGGGTTGGCAGTTCGCCTGGTTGCCAGCCTGCGACTGGGAGTCGCGGGGCGTCGACGCATTCTCCGGCGCATCGGGGCCGCACTTGACCGTGACACCACTCGAGCTGAAGTCGACTCGGGCCCAACCCTCGGCCTCGGCCGGGTTGCTCCTGTCGCCGTCGGCCGCGATGTAACCGCTGCTACCAGCGCCGTTCTGCGTCCCCGACAGGATGACACGACCCTGGATCGGCGCCGGGACGGGACCAGCGGGGGCGCCATCGGCGCACACCACAGCGCCGCCACCACCTGCATCACCCGCGGTGTTCACCTGGATGCTCGAGCCGGGGACAAGGGTGCCGCCGGCACCCGTGCCACAGCTCACCTCGTTGTTGGTCTCGGAATCGATTGTGTCGGGGGGGGCGGCCAGCGCCGGTGCGGCTACGGCCAGAAGTCCTGCCGTCATGGCAGCTACGAAGATCTTGCGCATGCGTTGTCTCTCCCTGTGTGTGTCGTCCAAGCGGGGTCCCGCCCGATCCACCCGCCGCCACATGGCTTGGCCGGTCAGATGGGTCAATTGGGCATGAACCGTGCAGATTCCTGCTCCATGCTGCGAACTCCGGAACGCGACCATGCCCGAAACGCGAACGAGCCGCCCCGAGGGGCGGCCCGTTCAGCGCACCGGTAGGGCCTACGGGTTACAGGCGGCCTGCGAGCCGCTGTTGGTCGTGGAGTCGTTGCTCGTGTTTGCATCGGCAGGGCCGCCACAGCGGACGCTGGGGCTCGCGCCGATGTTGACACGGGTCCAACCCTCCGCCTGGGTCTCGTTGGAGTTGTCGCCGTCAGCAGCGATGTAGCCGCCGCCTTGCGATGCACCGCCACTGGCAATGATCCGGCCCTGAATCGGCGTCGGAGCGCCATTTGCCGTGGTGCCGTCGTTGCAGAGCACCAGCGCCCCCGATGTTCCGCCCGGGGTCCCATCGGCCTTGACCCAGATGCCCGAGCCCGGCACGTTCGCCTGTTGCCCAGTTGCATTGCCGTCAGTGCAGTCAACTTCGTTGGTGCCCTTGCCGTTCTGGGTCGTGCCCTCAGAGGTGCCGCCGGGGCCGGCGAAGGCCGGGGCGGCTACGGCGAGGAGTCCTGCCGTCATGGCCGCTACGAGGATCTTGCGCATGTGGTCGTTCTCCCTTGTTGGATCGGATCCGAGAGGGGGTCTGGCGGAGTGCGTGTAGCTCGAGCGACGGTCACCAGCGCCGGTCTGCGACCGAGCGCCCCCACATCTGTGCCTGTCAACACCAGGCGGAGATCCGCCCGGCCCACCCACCGCAGAATGCGGCCAGTTCCTCTTCATTCGGTCTTAACGGGACGAATCCCTCCCGTCCAGGGGAAAAATCGGATCGGGGCAGGATCGACGCAGGAACCACGCACCGTGAGGACGAACCTTCCTAGCCAGAGACACCTGGCGTACCACCCAGGTGAGGCGGCGGACCGGAGCGCTCTGTCGCTCTGAGAAGGGGCACCGACACGTGAGCACGATCACCACCGATCTCACCGACGTCGAACCTCGCTTCTGGACCGAGATCTCCGATGCCCGCACCAAGGCGCCGACATCGCACGCCGCTGGGCTCGTCGCCAAGCGCGCCTTCGACCTCGTCGCCGCCACCGTGCTCCTGCTGATCGCTCTGCCGGTGATGGCGATCACCGCCGTCGTGCTGCGCATTGCACAGGGCAAGCAGGTCATCTACTGCCAGACCCGAGTGGGCCAGGGCGGGCGCGAGTTCCGCATCTTCAAGTTCCGCACGATGGTGAGCGATGCCGACAGCATGGTCATCGACCTGCGCGATCAGAACGAAGCGGACGGGCTCCTCTTCAAGCTCGCCAACGACCCACGGGTCACGCCCCTCGGCAAGCACCTGCGCACCACCGCCCTCGACGAGCTGCCCCAGCTCTGGAACGTGATCCGCGGGGACATGAGCCTCGTCGGCCCGCGGCCCGCGCTGCCCGACGAGGTCGCCCAGTACGACCGCTCGTTGGCCCGCCGCCTCGACGCGAAGCCGGGCATCACCGGTCTCTGGCAGGTGAACGGTCGTCACGAGCTCACCTTCGAGGACTACAAGCGCTTCGACCTGCACTACGTCGACCATCGCAACCTGGCGCTCGATGTCGTGATCCTTGCCCGCACCATCCCGGCGCTGCTCAGCCGCCGTGGGTCGCACTGAGGGGATGAGCATGCGCGTTGCGATCGTCCACGACTTCCTGACGCAGCGAGGCGGCGCCGAGCGCGTCGTGCTGTCCCTCATGCGCCTGTACCCCGACGCCGATCTCTACACGAGCATGTACGACCCCGAGGGCACATTCCCCGAGTTCCGTCAGTACGAGGTGCTCGCCTCCCGGCTGCAGAGCCTCATGCGCCCCGGCCGCGACGCCCGACGCATCCTCCCCCTCTACCCGCGCATCTTCAAGAAGCTGAAGCTGCGGGGCTACGACCTCGTGATCTCCAGCACGTCGGGCTTCGCCCACGGGATCAAGGTCGTCGACGGCGTGCACGTCTCCTACTGCCACAACCCCCCGCGGTGGCTCTACCAGACCGACGACTACCTCGCCGCCGGCAGCCCCGCCCCGTCGTGGGCGCGTCCGCTGCTCGGGCCGCTGTTCAGCGTGATGCGCCGCTCCGACAAGCGGGCCGCCCGTCGCCCCGATCACTACATCGCCAACGGCAACGCCGTGGCCGGACGCATCATGGCCACGTACGGCCGCACGGCCTCCGCCGTGGTGTCGCCTCCGGTCGACGTGAGCCGCGTCGTCCTCGGCGACCGCGTCGGCGGCGCCGAGAAGCCCTATGCGCTCGTCGTGTCTCGCCTCCTTCC
Source organism: Microthrixaceae bacterium (assembly GCA_052386335.1). Taxonomy (GTDB): domain Bacteria; phylum Actinomycetota; class Acidimicrobiia; order Acidimicrobiales; family VFJN01; genus VFJN01. The sequence continues at coordinate 33,198 of JBQTKH010000011.1, read as the reverse complement.
CTATAAGCGCGTCGATCTCGTCGTGAAGGCATGCCAGCGGCTCGGCCTTCGGCTGGTCGTCGTGGGCGAAGGGCCCTGCTACGAGGAGCTCACGAGCATCGCCGGCGGCGTCGTCGACTTCCGTGGACGCGTCGACGACTCCGAGCTGAACGGACTCCTGCACGGCTGTGTCGCACTCGTGCAGGCCGGGACCGAAGACTTCGGCATCGCACCCCTCGAGGCCAATGCGGCGGGCCGTCCGGTGGTGGCGTACGCCGCCGGTGGCGCCCTCGAGACCGTGAGCGATGGCAAGACCGGCGTGCTCGTCCACGAGCAGACCGCCGAGGCCTTCGCGGCGGCCCTCACCCAGGTGCGCGAGACCGTGTGGGACGAGGACATCATCCGAGCCCACGCCGATTCCTTCGGCGAGAGGTGGTTCCACCACGAGCTCGCCGGTGCGGTGGCCGACTGCCTCGCGCAGATCCCCGTCCCCGAGCGCGCACCCCAGCTGGCGCCCGTGTCGGTGCCGGCGGCTGCGTTGCCGGTGCTGCCTGCAAAGATCTGACCTTCCGCGTCACATCACGCACGCACCACCACGAGGTCCACCCAAACGCGCATGCATGTCCTGTCGATCGCGCCGATCCTGCCCTACCCGCCGAACCACGGATGGCGGGTGCGCACGTGGCATCTGCTGCGAGCGCTCGCTGAGGAGCATGAGGTAACGCTCCTCACCTGGGTAGGGCCTGACGAGCCCCCAGAGCACGTCGCCGAGGTGCGCGCCGAGGTCGCGCGCTTGGTCCTGCGGCCGTTGCTCGCCACCCACCGCGGACGCGTCGCTCGCATCCGCCGCCATGTCACCTTTCTTCGTGGTGGGCTCCCCACCTACGTCCAGGAGATGTTCGAGGAGCGCGACCTGCGCAGCGAGCACGGTGCACACGCGGTGACGGACGCCATCAGGGAGCTGCACACCACCCACCCGGTCGACGTCGTCGTCTTCGAGGAGGAGGCGATGCGGCTCATGCCTCGTCTGTCGCTCGATGGCGTGCCGGTGGCGGTGCACCGCCTCGAGGTGTTCGAACCGCTCATGCGCGAGCTGCGGCGCGCCAGCGTGGCGGGGCGTGCTTACGCACCCCTGGAGATCCCGCGGTGGGGGATGTTCGACCGGGCCGTCCTCACCGACACCGACCTGATCGTGTCGACCTCGCCGCAGACCGTCGACGCCCTGCAGCCGTACCACGCGGGCCTTCCCACCACCATCGTGCCCAACGGCGTCGAGCTGCGCCGCCTCCGCACGCCGCCCGCGACCGGTACGGACATCGCGGTGCTCGGCTCGATGGACTACGGCCCAAACGTCGACGGTGCGATCTGGTTCGTCCAGCACGTGTGGCCGTTGATCCACGCCAAGCACCCCACCTCCAGGCTTCGGCTCGTCGGTCGCGATCCCGTGCGCGCCATCGAGGATCTGCGAGGACCGGACGTAGAGGTCACGGGCACCGTCCCCGATGTGGCCGCGGCGTGCGAGGGCGTGCGCGTTGGCGTCGTCCCGCTGCGCTCCGGAATGGGCATCAAGAACAAGACCCTCGACTTCATGTCGATGGGGCTCCCGGTGATCACCACGCCGAGCGGTGCCGAGGGAGTCGCCGCTGGCCCCGCTGACGGCTTGATCACCGTGCCCATCGAGCCGACCCTGCTCGCTCAGGCGATCAACGGTCTGCTCGACGACCCTGAGCGAGCGGGCCAGATGGGCGACGCCGCCTACGACTACGTGGCCCGACACCACTCGTGGGAGTCCATCGGAGCGACCTACCGTGCCGCGCTCGCCAACCTCGCTGCGCGGCGCTCCTGACCGGACAGCGAGTCAGGACGCGCGCTGCCAGAACACGCCCGTCCAGTCGATCTGGTGCACGGCGTCCGTGATCCCCTGCTCGACACGGAAGTCCTCCACGGCCTCCCTGCACGCGGGAACCGCCCCGTAGTCGTCGACGATGAGATACCCACCGACGGACAGCTTTGGATAGAGGTTGCGCAGCCCGTCCATCGTCGACTCGTACATGTCGCCGTCGAGGCGCACCACCGCGAGGCGCTCGATCGGCGCGGTGGGCAGCGTGTCGCTGAACCAGCCGACGAGAACCTGCACCTGGTCGTCGCGCCGGCCGTACTTCGCGACGTGGGCCTGCACCGCCTCGAGCGGGATGGCGAGGTCGTCGCTCATCGTCCAGTGCTCGTCACCGGCGTCTTGCGGATACTGCTCGACGTCGGGCTTCGGCAGCCCCTGGAACGAGTCGGCGACCCACACGGTGCGCGTGGTGTCGCCGTACGCAGCGAGCACCGCGCGCATCAGGATCGTGGCACCACCGCGCCACACGCCCGTCTCGATGAGATCGCCCGGCACGCCCCGCTTCACCACGTCGGACACGCAGTGCTCCAGGTTGTCGAGGCGGGCACGCCCGATCATCGTCTCGGCCTCGCTGGGCCAGTCCCGCCCCTCCGCGCGCAGGCTCGAGTCGAAGCCCCCCACCTCGACTCGATGGCTTCCGCCGCCGAGTCGGTTCCGGGTGAGTCGCTGGAGGAGCGAGGGGCCAGCGAGCACACGAGAGCTGTCGGCGAAGAGCTCGCGGGTGAGGCACCGCTTGATGAGCTCGAGGTAGCGCTCGGCACCCGGGCTGTCGGCCATCGCGCCGCCGCTCATGGTTCCGTCGCTCATCGTTCCGTCGCCATGCTCGACGAGGACCCGTCGGCGTCGCCACGTTCGTGGGCGTCCCGGCTGACGCTCCACTCGAAGCGGGGCCGCATGACGCCGGGCCACTCGCTCACGTACTCGCCGCGCACACCGTCGCCGTCGCTGCGATCGATCACCTGGAAGGCGACTGCGTCACGCTCGAGCACGTGCACGGTGGGTGGATTGATGCTGCTGACCGCGGCCATGACGAAGAACTTCCCTTCCGCAAAGAGATCACCCGGGATGTGGCACACCGAGCGCACCACACCCTCATGCCGTCCGCGTGAGCGCCACTCGGGATCATTGAAGTCGGCTGATGCGAACAGGTTGACACCATCCTCGTTGAAGAGGTGCACGTTGGCGGTGAGGTCGACATCCGGCGTGCCGCCGAGATCCCAGTAGTCGACCTCGATGGTGAACGGGTCGCGGATGTCGATCTCCTCGTTGACCTTGCCCAACGCATCGCGCACGCGGACCGCCTTGAGGCGCGCGACACCATCGCCCGGCGCGACGGTTGGATCGGTCCACTCGCGCTCGGCGGTGGTGCCGAGGCCGGACTCGAGGTAGACGCGCACGACCTGGGATCCGGGCCCATCGGCCAGCACCTCACCGTGGTCGAGGAGGATCACTCGTGGGCAGAGGCGCAGCACCGCCGGCATGCTGTGCGACACGAACAGCACGGTACGACCGCTCTCGCCGACCTCAGCCATCTTGCCGAGGCAGCGCTTCTGGAACTCCGCATCCCCCACGGAGAGCACCTCGTCGACGAGGAGGATCTCCGGTTCGAGGTGGGCGGCCACCGCGAACGCGAGGCGCAGGTACATGCCGGTGGAGTACCGCTTGATCGGGGTGTCGAGGAACCGCTCGACGCCGGCGAACCCGACGATCTCATCGAGCTTGCGGGTGATCTCGTTGCGGCGCATCCCGAGCACCGCTCCGCTCAGGAAGATGTTCTCGCGACCGCTCAGCTCAGGATGGAAGCCGGTGCCCACCTCGAGCAGCGAGCCGAGGCGCCCCCGGACCTCGGCGCGACCTTCGGTGGGTGGCGTGATCTTGGACAGCAGCTTGAACAGCGTGCTCTTGCCCGCGCCGTTGTGGCCGATGATCCCGACGGTCTCGCCCTCGGCGATGTCGAAGGAGACGTTGCGCAGGGCCCAGAACGTGCGGGGGTCCTCCGCGGCGCCGCGGAAGCGCTTGCGCAGGCCCGACGACAGGTCGGAGCGCAGGGAGCGGTAGCGGTAGAAGCCCTCGGTGTTGCCGATCTGATACCGCTTGCCGAGCCCCTCCGCACGGAGCGCTAGGTCAGACGACATCAGCGAAGTACCTCTCGGTGCGCCGGAAGTAGCGCAGGCCCGACATCAGAACGACGACCGCCACGACCGACGACATGGCAACCGACGGCCACGATGGTGGCGCCACCCCGAGCAGGCACCACCGGAACCCGGCGACGGCGCCGGTCATCGGGTTGAGGGTGACGAGCACGGCGAGGGCGCCGGTGAACTCGTGCGCCGTGTAGATGCCTGGTGTGGCGAAGAGCCAGAACTGCACGATGAAGGGCACCGCGTGCTTCACGTCGCGGTAGGCGACGTTGAGGGCCGCGGTCCACACCGCGAAGCCAAGGGCAGCCACCGCGGCGAGGAGCACGAAGCCGGGCAGCGCCACCAGAGCGAGGTAGGGAGCGATCCCGTACGCCGCCATCAGCACGGCCAGCGTGACCAGCCCCAGCAGGAGGTCCGGGATCCAGCTGAGCAGGGCGGCAGCGGGCAGAGCCAAGCGAGGGAAGTACACCTTCGAGACGAGGTTGGCGCTCGACACAAGACTCTCGCCGCCAGCCACCACGCTGCTCGACACGAACACCCACGGCACCATGCCGGCCAGCGCGAAGGCCGGGTAGGGCACGTCGAGAGAGGTGACCTGCCCGCTGCCGTTGAGAAAGAAGGCGAACACGGCAACGAGGGCCAGCGGCTGGACCACGGCCCACGCGAAGCCGAACACGGCCTGCTTGTAGCGCACGCTCACATCGCGCCTTGTGAGGATGAGGACGAGGTCGCGGTGGTGCCAGAGCTCGGCCAGAGACGCAGCGAGCGACGCTCGTCCGGTCGGATCGATGACCTCGACCCGCGCGGACGCGGCGGGGCTCGGCCCGGTGCCTGCGCTCGTCATCGGTGCATCCTACGCGTGCAGGCGCGAGCCCGAATCAACGATCATCGGGCGGGGAGGGACGGCCGATCGACGCCACAGCGAGGTCGAGCGGGAGCGAGAGCAGCCCGATGCCAGCGCGACTCGAGCGACCGTACCGACCGCGCACGGCCATGCGCAGCACTCGGCCGAGCCGGATCGCGCGCGACCGGCTGCCCCCGATCGCGCCAGCTCGCTCCTCGTGGACCGTTGCGGCGCGGTCGTACAGCCGAGCCCGGCGATGCAGGCCGTCGCGCCGCGCCTGCTGGTCCTGATCCACGGCGAGCTGCCGAAGGTACGACGCGGCCTCACGGCAATGTGCGGCCATCGTGCGGTAGGCCACCGCCTTCACGTCGACGTCGAAGAGACCCGACACCCCTCTGTCCCCGCCGAGGGCGGGGCGAAGCACGGTGAGGTTGGCGTCGTTGCCGCGCACTCGGCGGAGGGGAGCGGGCACGGGGGTGCCGGGCGCCTCCATGATCGAGACGTTGTCGCCATGCCGGCGATGGAACGCGAGCTCGTCGGCCAGCAGGGCGATGTCGCCGACGGCCGGGGCCAGGAAGCACGCCCACTCATCGTGATCCATCAACCGGTCCTCGACGCGCCGGAACGCGTGCGGGCGGTGATCCACGTCGGCGACGTCGCGCAGCCAACGGGGGATCACCATGGCGAAGCCACGGTGAACGAACCACGGTGACAGCTCCACCCCGGTCACGGTCTCGGTGTGGTCGATCTGGGGCACACACACCGGCGTGGGGTTGAGCTCCTCGTCCACCACGCGGCCGGCGTGCACGAGCAGCGAGAGCGCTGGATCGCGCGCGAACGCGTCGGCGCAGCGCTCGAGCTTGTCGTCGCGCCACACGTCGTCCTGGTCGCAGAACGCCACCAGGCTCCCGGTGCACTCGGCGAGGGCGCGAAAGAAGGTGGCGCCGTGGCGGAGCGAGCGCTCGTTGGCGAGGATCCGCACGGGGAAGGGCGCGTCCGTAGCAAAGGCCTCGAGGATCGCCACCGTCGAATCGGTGGAGCAGTCGTCGACCACGACCAGCTCCTCCGGGAGGTGGGTCTGCACGCCGAGGCTACGGAGCTGCTCGGCGAGGAACCGCTCGCCGTTGAACGTTGCCATCGCGATCGACACCGACGGCTGTTCACGCTGCTCCGACACCGTGAACGACTGTAGACGGCGACAACGTAGGGTCTTGTGGTGGTGGTGCAGCCTGAACACCCTGGTGCCGATCTCGAGATGGTTCCCCTCTGCGATCTGTGCGGATCATCCTCTGCGACGGCCATGTTCCCCACGCGTGATCGCCTGCACGGCCTCCCCGGCACCTTCGCGCTGGTGCGTTGTGACGGCTGCGGCCTCGTGCGCCTGTCACCGCGTCCCACGCCGCAGGCCCTCGGCGCCTACTACCCAGGCGAGGACTACCTCCCCCACAAGGTCGACGGCTTCACCCAGGGCGGCAGCGATCGAGCCCTGAGCGGCATCCGCGATGCGCTGCGCGACGAGGTGCTGCACCGCATCGGCTACCCCACCCCCGAACACCGGTGGGTCCGCCCGATCGCCACGCTTGCCCACGGCCCGCTGCTCCGACGGGTCAGCTTCGATTGGGCGGGGTTCCCCCCGTTCGTCCCCGGCGGGCGCGTGCTCGACGTCGGTTCGGGCAACGGCTTCTTCCTGGCGATGCTCAAGCACCATGGCTGGCAGGTCCACGGCGTCGACATGAGCGAATCGGCCGCTGCCACCACCAAGCGCCAGTTCGACATCGACGTGCACGTCGGCGAGGTCACCGACGAGGACTTCGAACCGGGTCAGTTCGACTTCATCCACATGAGCCACGTGATCGAGCACGTGCCATCGCCCACGGCCGCCCTGGCCAGGGTGCACGAGCTGCTCAAGCCCGGCGGCATCCTCTACATCGAGACCCCCAACGTGGCGAGCCTGGGCGCTCGCTTCTGGGGCCCGCACTGGTTCGCACTCGACTCCCCACGCCACCTGTGGCTCTTCACCCCCGATTCCATGGAGCGGGCGGTCACGGAGGCCGGGATGCGGGTGGACCGCTTGGCAACGCTCCCCTGGACCACGGTCGCCTGGGAGGCCACGTACGCGTGGGAGGAGCGACACGGCAGGATGCGAGATCCACGGCCCTCGGCTGACCTATCTGCACGCCCGAAGATGGTCGCGGGACAGGTTCTGACCCGATTTGGGCGATTTGTACGCCCGCGAAGCGGCGACATCCTGTCCTGTTGGTCAACCCGCCCAAGTGAGAACCCCCTGTCCACGTTGGAGGACTCTGCCCGGATGGTGGCGAACACCTCCCTGTAAGCGCACCGAGATGGGGCGAACCCAAGCGGTCGCGACCGCCAAGGGACCGAACAGCTACTCCAGGAGAGTGAACGTGGGCACGCAGCAACGCGGACCTCGCACGTCGCGCATCGCGCGATCAGGGTTGGTCGTTGCGATGCTGTCGGCCGTCCTTGTGTTCGCTGGTCCCGGTGGACGCGCGGAGGCGGCCACCCCGCCGGCCAACGTGTACGTGGTCACCTCGGGGCTCGACACCATCACACCGCTGCCGATCGGGACCAGCACCCCAGGCACCGGCATCCCCACCGGCACGGCACCGCACTTCGTCGCCCTGACGCCCGACGGTGCCACCGCCTTCGTCACCAACTCGGCGTCCGCGTCGGTCACGCCGATCAACCTCACGACCGGCACCACAGCCGCGAACATCCCCGTCGGCGCGGAGCCTGAGGGCATCGCCGTCACCCCGGACGGCACGAAGGCCCTCGTGGTGAGCGCCGGCGACAACCAAGTCACCCCCATCACCATCCAGGGCACCACCGGAACCCCCAACGCACCGATCCTCGCCGGCCTCAGCCCCTCCGGGATCGCCATCACCCCCAATGGTCAGACGGCCTACGTCACCAACAGCGGCTCGGGCACCGTCACCCCGATCGACATCGGCTCGGGCACCCCGCTCGCACCGATCCCCGTGGGCCTCAACCCCAAGGGCATCGCAGTGACGCCGAGTGGCGCCACGCTCTACGTCGTCAACGCCGGGTCCGGCACCGTCACCCCGATCGCCACGTCGAACAACGTGCCCGGCTCACCGATCACCGTGGGTCCGGCCAGCTCGCCGGCTGCGCCGCCGGCCACCACCATCTCCGGCCAGATCGCGATCGCTCCCGACGGGCTCCTCGCCTACGTCACGACCCCTGGCGTCAACAAGATCATCATCCTCGACCTCGCGGCCAACAACGTGAAGGCCGAGATCCCGATCCCCGCCGCCTACCCGCCGAGCAGCCTTGCGGTCACGCCGAACGGTTCCACGCTGTACGTCACGAGCCAGACCGGCAACGCGATCATCCCGATCAACACGACCAACCACACCGCTGGCGCCCCGATCACCGGCTTCACCGGTGCGGTCGGCATTGCGATCACGCCGGACCAGGCGCCCGTCGCCCGACTCACCGCCAGCGCCAGCACGGTTCCGGCGGGCACGACGGTCACCCTGGACGCGTCTGCCTCCACCGTCGCCTACGGCACGATCACCGGCTACCAGTTCATCTTCGGTGACGGCACCGACCCAGTCGTGTCCACGTCGCCGGTCGTCTCCCACACCTACGCCAGCCCAGGCATGTTCCAGGCCAAGGTGTACGAGGTCGGCTCCAACGGCACGTCGTACTTCTCCGTGTACACGGGCCAGACGATGAGTCGGAACTCGCCGCAGATCAACGGCCTGCCACAGGACGCTGCCGTGGTGGGAATCACCGTGACCGGCACGGCCATCGCGGTGCGCACCCCGATCATGCTGGTGTCGAACTTCGCCGGCGGCAGCGTCACGCCCGTCGCCCTCTCCAGCACCAGCCCCCCCGCCGTGTCCACGGCCGTGGCCACACCGGCTGGGCCTGCCTTCACCGCGATCACGCCTGATGCGGCTGCCGCGGTGGTCACCAACTTCTCCACCGGCACCACCACCCCGATGTCGATCTGCGCCACCAGCTCGGGCGGTCCCAGCGTCTTGGCGGGCACGCCGCTGCCCACCGGCCCAGCCCCCAGTCAGGTGGCCATCGCCCCGATCCCGATCACGGTGACGGGTTCGCAGTCGCAGTGGAACGTCTACGTCGTCAACTCCGGCGCCAACGATCTGCGCCGCTACATCCTGTCGGTCGACTCGGCGCTGTGCACGGCCTCCCTCGCGCCGCCGACCACGCTCCCCGCATCGATCATCCCGGTGGGCACGACCCCCTATGGGATCGCCATCGCTCCTGACGGCCAGACGGCCTATGTGAGCAACAGCGGCGCAGCGTCGATCACGCCGATCAACCTCGTCACGGCCTCGGCGGGCACGCCGATCCCGGTCGGTCTCAAGCCCCAGGGTCTGGCCATCACCCCCGACGGCAAGACCGTCTACGTGGTCAACACCACCTCCGGCACGGTCACCCCGGTCTCCACCGAGACCCGCCTCCCCGGCGCCCCGATCACCGTCGGCTCCAGCCCGCTGCTGGTGGCCATCACCTCCGACGGCGCGACGGCCTACGTCACGAACTCGGGCGGGCCGCCCTCGGTCACCCCGATCGATGTCGCCACCAACAAGGCCAAGCCAGCCGTGATCATGCCCGAGGGCACCTCACCGACCGGCGTCGTGATCTCGCCCGACGCCACCACGGTCTACGTGGCCAGCTACTCGACAGGCAGCGTCCACATGATCTCGACGGCTGACAACGCCCTCGTGGGCGCGCCGATCGTCGGCTTCGTCGGCCCAGTCGGTCTGGCCATCACACCCGACCAGGCGCCGGTGGCCCGCATCTCGGCGAGTGCCACCTCGGTGCCCGCAGGCACGGCGGTCACGCTCGATGCGTCGGCGTCGACGGTGATGTTCGGCACGATCAGCACCTACCAGTTCGACTTCGGCGACGGCACCGCTCCGGTCGTCACCTCCAGCCCCACCGTCACGCACACCTACACCACACCGGGCACCTACCCGGCCGTGGTCTACGAGCTGAGCTCGGGGGGCACCGGCTACATCTCGTCCTTCACCGGCCAGACCTACAGCCGCTACGCGCCCAGGCAGGCCAACGGCGTGCCCCAAGATGCGGCGGGCATCTTCATCAACGTGACCGTCGGAGCCGGTGTGGCCATCCCGCGGAACACGCCCGTGATCTACGTCTCCAACCTCGGCAACGACAAGATCACCCCCGTCGCCCTGCCGTCCTCTGGTCCTCCGATCATCGGCTCCACGATCCCCGTGGGCAGCGGCCCGGCCTTCTCGGCGGTCACCCCTGACGGTCGAGGCCTCCTGGTGAGCAACTTCATCGGCAACACCGTGACGCCCGTGGCGATCTGCCCGTCGGGTTCCAGCGTCACCTACACGCCCGGGAGTGCCCTGCCCACCGGCTCGGGGCCCAGCCAGATCGCCGTCTCGCCGACCCCAGCGGCCGGCTCCACAGGCACAGCGCCGAAGTGGAACGTGTACGTGGCCAGCTCAGGGGGCAGCGACATCCGGCACTACGTGCTCTCGCTCGATCTCGGCGCCTGCACCGCGAGCATCGCGGCGAGCCTGCCCATCCAGGCCAGCATCATCCCGGTCGGTCAGGCGCCCTACGGCATCGCCATCACACCTGATGGCAAGACCGCCTACGTGAGCAACTCCGGCTCGGGCACGGTCACCCCGATCGATCTCGCACTCGGCCAGCCCGGCGTCCCGATCCCGGTCGGCCAGCGGCCGCAGGGCATCGCGATCACGCCTGACGGCAAGACGGTCTACGTGGCCAACTCTGGCTCGGGCACGGTCACGCCGATCACCGTGGCCACGAACACGCCCGGCGCGCCGATCAGCACCGGCACCAACCCGACGGTGATCGCCATCACGCCCAACGGTGGCAGCGCCTTCGTCACCAACATCGGCTCCGGAAGCGTCACGCAGATCGATCTGGCCCGCAACCTTGCGGTTCGGACGATCTCGGTGCCCGGTGGTCAACCGTCTGGCATCACCGTGACGCTCGACGGCACCACGGCCTGGGTCTCGAACTACACGGCGGGCACCGTGCTGCCGATCGACGTCGACACGGGTCTCATCGGCTCCAACTCGGTGGGCGGCTTGCGCCAACCGATCGGTGTCACCAGCTCGATCAGCCCGTAGCGACGTCGTCGCCGAACCGCCCTCGCAGGGCGTCGATTCGGCCATGGCAGTACGTGAGCCACAAGCGCGCGTTGACCGGGCCGCGCCCGTGCCGCAGGTTGCTCACCAAGATCGGCACGGCGCGCGCGGCGCGGAGCACCTCCCGAGCGAGGGCAACGGCAGACGATCCGGTGGCCGGGGGGTCGAACAACACGTCGCTCAGGCCCTGTGCGTAGCTGCGGCGACGGAACCACGCCTTGGTGAGGCGGGAAGCGGGCACGCGGTGGAGCACGTGCGCGGCGGGCTCGTACACGATCGAGCCGCCGGCCGCGCGGAGGCGAGCGAAGAACTCGAGGTCTCCGTTGGAGAGCAACGAGGAGCCGATGCGATCGAAGCCGGGCCGGAACCCGCCGAGCCGGTCGTAGGCGCTGCGTCGCACCGCGCAGTTCGCGCCGACCGGCAGAGCGGGCGGCTCGAGCTCCGTTCGTGGGCCCTCTCCGAGCTCGAGCTCGGAGAGGTACAGCCGCAGGCGGGAGCCGTTGACCCAGCGCGGGCAGGGGGCTTCGAACTGGAGCTCCACGCGGCCCGCCACGGCATCGCACTCAGTGTCCGCGAACGCGCTGATGACCGCCGCTGCCCAACCCGGCGACACCAGCGTGTCGTCGTCGAGATAGGCGAGGATCGAGCCATGCGCCATGGCTGCGCCGTGGTTGCGCCCAGCAGTGAGACCCGACGGTTCCTGGCGGATGAGCCGGATCGGGATCGCCGTGGTCGGCAGGTGCTCGACGGCTGGCGCAAGGTCGCACTCCGAGCCGTCGTCGATCACCACGATCTCGAGCGCGGACGGATCGACGTCCTGCGCGATCAGGGTGCGCAGGCAGTCGTGCAGCAGGTCAGGACGGCCCCTCGTCGGGATGAGCACAGAGAGCACGGCAGGGACAGTACGTGGCCAGCCGGAGCCCAGGGCTCACGCAGCGGCTGACATGAGGGGCCACGGTTGGTGCGCTGGTCAGAGCTGGGCCGTCCGGCGAGCTCGTGTCCATGTCTTGGTGCAACGCCCCAGCCACCGTCGATGGAGTGCTCTAGGCGGTCCCGCCTCATCGACTTGCCAACCTGAGCGATCGATCCTCAGGGGAAGGTGGGTGGGGCAACCGTCTGTTCATCTGGTGAGATGCACGTGGATCTGTCGCAGCCCCCGTCGCCGTCGCCGTTCGAGAGGCCAACGCACACTGACCCGTTGTTGCAGCCACCGGTCGCACCGCCGCCGGATGCATGAGCAGCCCCGTTGGAGAGACCCACGCAAACGGACCCCGGTACGTTTCGGATCGGCACCCCGTACGGCTCGGCAGACCAGCCGTTGTTGCAGCCACCGCCCGCGCCGGCCAACCCGGCTGCGCCGCCGTTGGACGTGCCCGCGCACACCGCCCCGGTGTTGCAGCCGCCGGCGGCGAAACCCCCCGAGGCCGTCGCGTTGTCGCCCCCTACGCAGGCGGACCGGTTGTTGCAGCCAGCCGCGGCGTAACCACTGCCGCTCGCATTGGCGTTGTGGCCACCGACGCACGCGGAGAAGTTGTGGCAGCCGGCCGCCGCGTCACCGCCGGAGTTGGGGTCGCCGGTGGCGTTTGACACGCCGACGCACACGGATTCGTCGTTGCAGCCCTCGTTCGCGCCCTCGGGGCTCACGCACGCGCCTGGGTCGGACGCGGGGTCCCCAGCGTTGGTGCAACCCGCCGATGCCTGGCCCATCGCAACGACGGCCAGTCCAGCTGCCAGCACCACAACCGCGAGCAAGCGCGTGAGCATCCTCATCTAGCCCTCCGGCGAAAAGCACCTGATTCCGACCCCAGCGGCCAGTCCCTCAATGCTACGGGATCACCGCGACATCTGCCGCTGAAGCCGCAATCCGAGCAAGCCCAGCTCTCGGTAGGTCTCGAGGACACCCGCTGCGGTCGCTGTCGTGCCGAACTCGGCTGCACGTTGGCGGCAGTGCTGCGCGAGCGCGGCTGTCGTCGTGGGGTCTTTCTGCGAGTCGAGCAGGTCGGCAATGGCCGCTGCCAGGGCCTCGGGATCATCGGGGGCGACGATGCGGCCGGTCTGTGGCGTGACGAGCTCGGGGCCGGCGCCGATGGAGGTGGTGACGACCGGAGTTCCTTGCGCCATCGCCTCGATGACCACGCGGCCGAAGGGCTCGGGGAGCCGGGAGGCGTGCACGACCACGTCGAGGGCGGCCATCACAGGTTCGATCGGCGAGAGCGCGCCGGTCCACACCACCCGACCGGCAAGCTCGGGCGCCTCCGAGCGCGCCCGCGCCTGCGCCTCGAAGGCGCGCTCGTTCTCCGGGAACAAGCACTCCCCCACGATCGCGAAGCGGGCACCGGGATGACCCTCGGCCAGTCGCGCGGCGGCCTCGATGAACACGTCCTGGCCCTTCCAGTGCGCGATCTGGCCCACGATGCCGACGAGCGACCCAGACGAGGTGCCTGCCATCCGTGCACGTGCCGCGGCGATCGCCTCGGGCGTGGTGGGTTCGGGACGGATGCCGTTGTAGACCACGCGCGTGCGTCCCCGGGCCGCCGTGCGCACGAGCGGGAGCTCGACCGCTCGGGAGATGCACACGACGCGCGTGGCCAGGCGCGAGGCCACGAGGTCGAAGGCCCGCAGCAACCAGCCGTCGTTGAGGATGTCGCGCAGGTGCCACACCATCGGAGCTCGAGTGACCCGCGCCGCAGGGATGGCCAAGAGGTGCGACTTCATCGAGTTCGTGTGGACGACGTCGGGGCCCACACGGCGGGCCAAGCGGGCCAGTCGCACGCTCGCGCGGAGCGACGCCCACAGATGTCGCACGGCGACCATCGGCGACCGGGTGAGCTCCCAGCGCGACACCTGACGCAGCGACGCGCCCATCGGCACGATCCGCACGTCGGCCCCCGCCGCCCTAAGTGCGTCGCTCAAGGGCCCCTCGCCGGGCAGCGCCACCACCACGTCGACGACCTGCGGGTCGAGTGCCCGCACGAGGTCGACCAGGTCGAGCTCGCCACCCGACAGACGTGTGTCGTGGTCGACGAAGAGCACCTTCGTGCGCGGGGCGCCCGACGGGATGACCGACCGCCCGAGCTCGCCCCAGGCCCCCCACGCCGCTGCCTGGCTGAACCGCTGCTGCACCCAGGCTCGGCCCGCTCCAGCGTGCGCTGCGGCGAGCTCAGGATCGTCGAGGTACGCCGCGATGGCTTGGGCGAGCGCGTCGGCATCGCCCCGGGCCACCAGCTTGCCCACCCGACCGCCGTCGACCACCTCGGGCAGCCCACCCACATCGGTCACCACCACCGGTGTGCCGCAGGCCAGCGATTCGAGCGGCGACACGCCGAGCCCTTCGGCGTGGCTCGTCTGCACGTCGACGTCGGCCGCCACGTACCACAGCGGGATCTCGTCGAGCGATGCCGGCTTGCGGGCGACCACCTCCACACCCTCGAGCCGAACGAACGCATCGAACTCGTCGAGCTCACCACCCATGTACACCGCGCACACATCACGGCCCGCGGCCCGGAGCAATGCGATGGCTCGCAGGAACGTGACCGGGTCCTTCTCCGGGGCGACGCGCGATCGCAGCATCACGATCTCGGCATCGCGGGGCAGGCCCAGGCGCTCCCTCGCCTCCGCCTTCGACCATCGTTGCGCGAACACCTCTGTGTCGACCCCGCACCACGGGATCGAGCGCACGTTGTCGTTGTGTCGGGCGCATTGGGCGGCGCAGTAGTCCGACACCGCGCCGATGCCATCGGCGGTGCGCTCGTTGAGCGCAATCAGGGCTCCGCCCACCCAGCGCCGCACGCGGTTGCGCCACGCGCTCTCCACGGCGCCCTTCAGGGCGAGATACTCGGCGGTGGGACGGCCGACCTGCACGATCACCGGCGGACCACCGATGCGGCGAGCCAACGAGGCCGCCAACCCTGCCGTGAGGTTGTCGAGGACGTAGACGACGTCGACCGACCGGCGCGAGCGTCGCAGCCACCAGGCGGCGCGCAGGATGAAGGCGGCCCGGCCTCCGGGCAGCCGGACGCGCGTGACCGTTCGTTCGGTGCGCGGTGGCCAGTAGTTCGTGAGCTGCTCGTCAGTGAGGAACGCTGGTGCCACGACCGTGACATCGAACGTGGATGCCACCGCCTCGATGTTGCGCACGTCGGCCATCGTGTCGGTGAGGTAGATCGCTCGTCCCGGGGCGGCTGTGGCGCTCATCGGCCCCTCCCCGTCGTGCGGGCGCGGTTGAGCCATCCCAGGGACTCGACGGCGTCGGCCGCCGGTCGGCGGGCTCGCTCCCAGCGCAGGCCTTCGGCCGCACGTCGCGCTGCTGCACCGCGCTCCCGGCGCCGCTCTGGGTCGGCCCACAGCTCGTCGAGCGCGCTCCGGAGCTCGCCTTGGGTGGGGGCCTCAATGATCACGCCACCATCGTCGAGAACGGAGGCCGCCCCCACCGCGCGCGTGACCACGACCGGCAGACCACTGGCGGCGGCCTCCGCCGCCACGATCGAGAACGGCTCGTACCAGCTGGGGACCGCCACCACGTCGCTGGCTCGGTACAGCTCGCGTGGATCGACGTAGCCGAGCACGGTGACCCGATCCTGCAGCCCAAGAGTCGCCAGGCGGGCGGTCAGGTCGGGGCCGCGACCGGCGATCAGCAGGTGCTCCTCCGGTGGGCCGGCCGCGATGGCTGCGAGGAGTGGGTCGAGCCCCTTGCGCGCCGTGAGGTACTCACCCACGAACCCCACGACGAGCCCGTCGGCCGCGAGTCCGAGCGAGGCCCGTGCCTCCTGGCGCTCGGAGGCTTTGGGCACGGTGAACTCGTCCAGGTCGACGCCGTTGGTGACGACGACGGTCTCGGCGTTGTGCCCTGGCGCGAGGTCATCGCTGATCTGCGGCGACAAGGTGACCACTCGAGCCGCTCGCCGGGCCACGACCTGCTCGAGCACCACCGACACGGCTGTGGAGATGCGCAGACGCAGACCTGGGGCCCCGGAGCCCGTCCAGCTGTTGCGCCACCCGCGGTGTGAGTACTGGGCGGTGAGGACGTAGTCGCCGGCGGGAAGGGCGGTGGGACCGAGGATCGCGACGACGTCGTGGCTCGCCAAGCGCACGCGGGGCGTGGCACGCGCCAAGAACGCGAGGTCGTCCACGATCTGGGGCCCGGGGGCGCGCCGGACGCGCCGGAACCTCGCCAGAGCCTCGAGCTCCGGGTCGCAGGCGTGCGCGTGCACGGTGACGCGGTGCCCTCGCTCCGCCAGCTCGCGGCCGAGCTCCAGCGCGAAGCGTCCCTGGCCGTCGCCCCGCACGACGTTCTGTGCCACCAAGCCGATGTCCAACGAGCTCCGGCCAGCGAGCAGCGCCCCCGCGAAGCGGCGTGCCATCGCCTGGGCCGTCCAGGCGCCGTCGAACGCCACGCGGGCAGCCTCACCGATGCGCGTCCGTCCGGCCGGACCCGCCACCACCATGTGCTCCATCGCCGCCGCGAGCGCCTGCGCGTCGTCCTGCGGCGTGAGCGCTCCAGTGCGCCCATCGTCGATGAGCTCCTCAGGACCACGCGCCCGCGAGGCGATGACGGGCTTGGCCAGCGCCATGCCCTCGAGCACCACGATCCCCAGAGGCTCGGGCTCGCGGGACGCGTGCACGATCACATCGGCCGCCGCCATGACACCGACCGCATCCGCGCGGTGACCGAGGAACCGCACCGACTCACCGAGACCGAGCTCGTCGGCAAGGAGCGGGAGCGAGGCGGCGTACTCCTGCTCCCGTCCGAACAGCGAACCCCCCACAACGAGGAAGCCGACATCGGCGCGACGGCGGTGCAGCTCGCCAGCAGCGCGGAGGAAGACGTCGACGCCCTTCCAGTGCTGGAGCCGGCCAACGAAGGCGAAGACGGTGCGGCCATCCCAGCCGGCGCGGACGTCGAGCGACGGGACCACGTCAACGAGGTCGTCCAGCTCGAGGCCATAGGGCACGCAGGCGACGTCGCGTCCCAAGCGCGCCTCGAACTCCTCGGTCATCCAGCGCGAGCTGGCGATGGCGACATCGGGCGCCACCGTGCGCAGCAGGCGCTGGATCCCGTGGGCGCTCGTGGTGTGCCCCGGGGCGTCGTGCAACCACCCGGCGCTCTGCACGCCGGCTCTTCGAGCGGCGCGCACGGCCAACAACGTCATCTTCTCGCCGCTCCCGACGATCACCTCGGCCCCCGACGCCCGGGCCGCGGCGGCCAGCTGCGTGATGGCAGACGGCACGGCCCAGGCGGTGCGGAGGCGTGGCACCGGGTCGAGCTGGACCACGTCGACGCCCGCGTGCGTGAGCTCCTCGATGAAGGGGCCTTCGGCCATGGCAGCCACGGTGGGCTCGACACCGTGCTCCGGAAGGTGGCGCACGAGTGCGAGGAGGGCACGCTCAGCCCCCCCGCGCTCGCCCGCCCCGAGGGCGAAGAGCGCCTTCAGCGGGGCCACCTAGGACGTCCCTGGCGGCTGTCGGTCGAGCCGAACCCACGGATCGGTGGCGTCGCGCACGGCCCACCGGCGGGCCAGACCTCCGAGCGTGAACCACAAGATCGTCGAGGTGCAGTAGAGCGCACCGGTGGACCACTGCCCGAACGCGATCACCCCGAAGCCGAGCGCAGCCAGGTGCAATGGTCCGGGTTGGAGGAGCACCAGCCGGGTTGCGAGGAGCAGACCGCCGATCACGAGCCCCATGAGGACGAGCCCGGCGAAGGCCCCCAGCCCGGCAGCAACGTTGCCGATGTCGCTCTCGCTCGTCGTCTTGCGGATGGTGCCGCTGCGCGTCTCCGCGATCGAGCCGTGCGACACGCCCAAGCCAAGGGGCTCTCGCACGCCTTGCTCGAGGCCTTCGATGACCAGGTCGATGTGCAGCGGCCCGGTGCTCGATCCGGGATCGGTGAGCCCGGAGAGCTCGTGGTCGATCAAGGTCTGGATGGCGCCCTTCTTGTTCTCCTTGTCGACCTCGACCGCCTCCTCACTCGGCGCGCTGCTTCCCAGCGTGTACAGCACGAGCAGCGCCACGACGCCGAAGATGCACAGCACCGTGACCGGCGAGCGGTAGCGCACCAGCGCGGTCACGGCGAGGGCGAGGAGGTAGAAGACGAAGATGCTGCGCGACGCCTGGAGGAAGAGCGCCACCGTCGCGATCAGCATCCCCGCGGCCACCAGCCCAGGACGGGTCGGGCGGTAGAGCAGCTTCGACCACAGGATGACCAGCACGAAGCCGAGGTAGTAGCCGTACTCCTGCGGGCTGGTGAGGGTGGAGAACGGACGCACCTGGAACCCCGGGAGGAAGATCGCGGCACTCTGCCCGCTCACGCCCACCCAGGTGAGCTCGAACCCGAAGAACTGTCCGAAGCTGTGGTACAGACCGAGGGCCACGACGGGCACGGCCATCCGGAGGATGACGCGGTGCACGTGCTCGTGGGCGTCGCGGTCGAAGGTGCGGCCCACGAAGAACCACATCAGCGGCGTGACGATGAAGATGAGGCTCTGCATGGACACGACGAGCGCTGGTTCGTAGGGGTTGAGCACCTGCGCGAGGCACCAGAGCATGAGGATGCCCACGGCCGAGGACAAGAACCCCCGCGGCGCACGACTCCCCCGGCCCAGATACCAGAGGGCGACGGCCATCGCGGGGCTCACGAGGAGCAGCGGGTCGTTCTCGGCCCAACCGGCGAAGGGGATGAGCAGACGCCGGATGAAGCCGAGCAGCACGAGGAAGCCGATCGTGAACACCAAGGCCCGCTCGCGGTTCCGCATCGCCACCAGCAGCCAGGACGCAAGCCCGAACACCCCGATGAGGGCTCGGCCCGCATCCGGCGCCTGGCTCGCCACCACGGCCGAGATCGCCGCGAGGCCGAGCAGCGCAGCGAGCTGCAGCTGGCCACTCCGCGGCCGGCCCGACCGCCACCGGCGTGGGCCCGTTGGGAGCGGGGCGCGCCGGGGGGTGAGGAGCGACGCCATCAGTCGAGGCGAGAGTCGACCAGATCGCGTGGCGGCTCGGAGATCCCCGACTCCTCCACGGATCGCAACCCCACCAGGACGACGCCCAGCACGGTACCCCCCACGCGTCGGACCTGGTCGGCCGCACTGGCCAGCGCCTGCTTCGACGTGGCCCGCGCCCGGGCGACGATGACCACGCCGTCGACCATGGTGGCCAGCCGCGCCACCTCTGCCGCCTCGAGGATCGACGCCGAGTCGACGAGGACGAGGCTGCTGACGGACTTCGCCCGCGCCTTCAGCGGACGACCGTTGGCGGGTGCAGGGGCACCGCCGAGGACCGACTGCAGATCGCCACGTGAGACCAGGAGGTCGGGACGCTCGGTCGGCCGGCCTGACGGGAGCAGCTCCAACCCGAGACCGAGCGGGTTGATGGCATCGCTGAGCTCCACCTCGCCGGCGAGCAGGTCGGACAAGCCGGGAGCGGATGGCGCATCGAAGAAGGCGTGCAAACGCGGGTTGCGAAGATCCGCGCCGATCACCCGCGTGGCTCGACCCGCGTCTGCCGCCGCCACCGCGAGGTTCGCGACGGTGGCGGTCTTGCCGTCGCCGTCACCAGGGCTGGTGATCAGCAGGCTCGTCATGCCACCGACCTCCGCATAGCGAGCCAGCGCGAAGCTCAACCTTCGATAGGCCTCGGCGGTGGGCGACAGCGGGTCGTCACGGGTGGCGAGGCGTGCCACCGCCGGGTTGCCCCAATGTGGATCCAGGGGGATGACACCGATCAGGTCAGCGTGCGAAGCGCGCTCGACGTCCTGACGGGTGCGCACGTCGTTGCTCATGCTGTCGAGCACGAGCACCGCTGCCATCGCGAGGGGCAAGCCAAGAAGGAGGCCGAACACCGTGGCGCGCGGCACGCTCTGGCTTCGGGAGGCCTTCGCCCCAGTGGCGGGCTGGATGACCTCGCCGAAGCCCACGCTCACCGCGGCGCGGCTGGCGAGCGCGTCGAGGCGGGCGCGCGCCACCGACAGGTCAGCAACAGCCTGATCGCGCTCGGCCAGGGCGGCGAGCTCCTCGGACGAACCTGGCGCCGCGCTCTGTCGTGCACGGTCGATCACGACGAGCCGGTCGAGATGGGTGGTGAGCGTGGCGGAGATCGCGGCGGCCTCGGCGTCGAGATCCGCCGTCAGCGTGGCCCGCCTCACCTCGAGGTACTTCTCAGCGAACGTGTTGGCCAGGTCCACCGCGATCGACGCGGTGGCCGCGGTGGCCTCGATCTTGAGGACGGCGGTGGTGCCGACGGGCACCGCCGTGACCATGTCGAGGAGCCCATCTGGGTCGCCCGGGATGTTGAGCTCCTCGGCGACGGCCTTGGCCACCTTCGAGCTGCGCAGGAGCTCGGCCTCGGTGCCGAGGTCGGTCTGCTGCTGCTGCTCTTGTGCGATCTGGTTGACTGCGGATCCCGGCGCGGGGGGACGCGCTCGAAGCCGGACGGTGGCCGACTGCACCGGGTCTTGGAAGAGCAACAGGCCGATGACAGCCATCATCGTGACGAGCACGATGGCCAGCACGACGACGATGCGCTCCCGTGCGATCTCGACGTAGTCGTACAACCTCAAGTCAGGCGCCCGACCTCGTGCATGGAGGGATGGTAAACGACTCGAACGCGAGTGCTGCTCACCCGGGCCGGGGCCTCGCTACCGCGAGCTGGCGGCGGGGGACTTCACGGCGAGCACGGGCCGCTCGAGATCGGAGATCGACGCAACGGCGCCGCCGGGCATGGGGGGCGGCGTGGTGGCGACGACACGCCAGCCGCGCGGAGCGCTGCGTCGCGGCATCGCGGTGCGGAGCGAGGCCGCGACGAACGAGGAGCCGTAGTGGCGGGAGGCCACGAGGAGGACACCGAGCATGCCGAAGAGGGTGGCCAGCAGCATCGACGGCAGCGACGAGCTCGGCAGCGGGATCGCAGAGCGGCTCGCGTGTGAGAGCTCAGGGCCGGGCCTGGCCGAGGTGGCCCGGTTGTTGAGGAAGATGTCCTCGAGCGACCGCCCCTCGCCTCGAGAGGCGGAAGCGTCGTTCCGGGCGGCGCCGGCAGCCGGGTTGCTGACCCCCGCGCCAAGGCGACCTGGCGGGCGGGGCGTCGAAGCGCCTGGTGCAGCGGCGACGGGCGCCGAGGCGGTGTCGGCCGAGGGGGACGGCTCATTCGATGGCGGCGTGGGGTCATCGGGGGTGGGCGGAGCGGGCTCCTCGCCGACGGGTGGGTCCTCATCAGGGCCGCCCATGACCAGCACGCCGACCGGGCCGCTCGTCACGACCGCCGGGTCGACCGGAGGGAGGTCTCCCGCCTGTGCATGCGTGGCGAGCGTGCCGACGCTGACGAGCGCGAGCGCGGCCGCAAGGGCACACACTCGGGTTGCCCGTCGCCTTTCCATGTGTCTGGATTCGCCACGCTCAGCGCTCAGTCCTTGCTGAACCCAGGAGAAATCCAGGAATCCCGGACCTCCGGCACTGACAACCCCGTACTAGTCCGATCTTGTCCTTTTGGATTTGTGCCTCCACCAACCGGTCAAACCGGTCGACGGTCGGTGCATGGCTCGAGCCCGCACCCACAGGACACGCCCGCTGCGCACCCGGGCACAGGCCGCCGCCGTCACCACGGGGGCGTTTCTGGCAGCCATCGCGTACCTCGTCGGCGCCTACATGATCGTGTTCCAGGCTCGGATCGGGCCGGTGGTGAGCGCCTTCGACCCGCAAAACGGCCACGGTGTGCACGCGGGCGACATGCTCGCGCTCCCCCTGCTCGCGCTGGCCGCCGTGATGTTCGTGACAGGCGTGTACGCCTGTGATGACGTCGTGCGGCCCCGCTCCCGCACCCCGTGGCGTGTCGCAATGGCCTAGACGCAGGCAGGGGGCGGCCGGGTCGACAGCCAACGTGTCCCCGTGCGCTCTCGCCCCGTCATCGTCCTGCTGCTGAGCGTCGCGCTCCTCGGATGCGCCAACGACGCCCCAGCGACCGACGAGGCCACGACCGTCCCCCCACCCCCGTCCACGACGCTCGCGTCGCCCGACCCCTCCGATCCTGGAGGAAGCGGCGTCACGACGACCAGCCTGCCGGGAGAGGTCGCGTCGGACCCCGCGGCACGCGCCGCGGTTGACCGCTACCTGGATGGGATCGGCACCAACGACTTCCCGACGGCCCTGGGCGCCAGTCGCGACGGGCTGCAGTCGCTCGCCCTCGTGCGCTCGATCGTCCACACCGGCAACGCACAGCGGGGGGGAACGACCACCTCCCGGTTCGAGGAGCGGTCGCTCCATGCCGTGAGCGCCACCGCCGACGAAGTCCGCTTCGCCGGCCAGGTCACCCTCACCTCCACCGTGTCCGGCGCGTCGGGACCGCCGCAGTCGTCGACAGACCGCTTCACCGACATCGTCGCCCGTCGCGATGCGAGCGGGTGGCGCGCCGCCGACGCCACCTACAACGCGGCACCCGTGATCAGCGTTCCCGCTTCGGCAGCGGCCGACGCCGGCCCGGTCCGGGTCACCCTGACGGGGGCAGTGGCCTTCGGTGCGTCGCTGGCCGTCGTCGTCCAGCTCGTGTCCTCCGGCGAGCACGCCGTGGAGGTGATCGCCGAGGCGCTGCGCATCGACGACGAGCAGGCAACATCCACGAGCTCGATCGTGGTGGGCGGGCAACCCGGCTTCATCTACCTGAGCTACCCGCGGCGCGACGAGCGACCCTCCGCCTGGAGCGCCACGTTGCTCGTCGACGGCACCGAACACCGGCTCGACCTCTCGTTCTGATCGGGATCGCATTTCTCGACGAACCCGGACGGCAGCAGCACCGGCCGCTCGACGTGCGCGAGGCCGGACGCGACGGTGGGGGACGGCGCTGCCGTCCCCCACCCTCACCAGTGCTTGGCGTTTGGTTGCCTACCTGATCAGCTCAGGGCCCCGTCGGGGTGCACGGGCCGGGCTCGCCCGAGGGCGGGTTGGCCGGATCCGGGGGGATGGGCGTGATGACGCTGTTGTTGTCGGTGGCATCGTTGTCGGTGGCGCGGTCGGCGTCGTAGTCGCCGTTGGCACAGCCGACGACACCCTCGTCATCGTTGAGGCCGAGGTAGCCGTCGATGGGATCCGGGTTGTCCGCGTTGCCGTCGGCGTAGACCTCGCCGGTGGCGGTGGTGGGGTCGCCGGCGGCGCAGATGTCGCCCACGGTCACGTCCTGGCACTGAGCCTGGGCGGTGCCCATGCTGAACAGGCCAGCCGCCAGGGCGAGCACGCCCGCCGCAATGATGGTTCGCTTCAAGGTTCCTCCAAAGATGGCTCGGTGGTCGCAGCCCGTGCCAAGCGCCGTCTCAGACCTCGAGTCCGACCCCCCGGTTTGACCGCAATCGACCCATTCGTGGCGACTTGTCCGAATTCCTGCCTCGTCCATCCATAAATTCCGACAAATCGCCCAATCAGTGGGCCGTGCCTGCCCCCAGCGCCCGCGGCAGGCGGCCGTGCCACGCGGCCAAGGCCTCGCCGAGGGTCACCTCGACCAGCGCCGCGACACGCAGCCGCTCGCCGGTGGCCATCCCGATCACCTCGGCCGGCACACCGGCCGCGCGTGCCGCAGCAAGCACCGCATCGACGTGCGCGCCCGGGACGCAGGCCACGACCCGGCTCGCTGACTCGGCGAAGAGCCAGGCGTGGTCCGCTCCCTCCGTCGCCACGTCGAATCCCACGCCGCTGCGCACTGCCATCTCGCTGAGCGCTACGCCAACGCCGTCGGCGGCATCGTGCACCCCGGCCAGGACGCCGTCGGCGACGAGGCCGCGCACCAGGTCAGCGACAGCGGCATGCACGGCAAGATCGAGCCCCGGCGCTTCGCCGCCTCGATGCCCCTGCTCCCACGCCCAGCGAGAGCCCGAGAGAGACCGCGTCTCGGGGCCGAGCACGATGACCGTGCCGCCCTCGACCAGGCGCACGCCCGGTGGCCGTCGGTCGAGGGGATCGACCACGCCGAGCATGCCGACGACGGGGCTCGGGTCGATGTCGGTGCCGCGGCTCTCGTTGTACAAGCTCACGTTGCCCCCGACGACGGGGATGCCGAGCGCACGGCAGGCTTCGGCCATGCCGTCGATCGACTCGGACAGCTCCCACATCACCTCGGGGTGCTCCGGGTTGCCGAAGTTGAGGCAGTTCACGAGACCGAGCGGCCGGGCGCCCACGCAGGCCAGGTTCATCGCGGCTTCCGCCACGACGAGCGCCGTGCCGCGACGCGGATCGAGGGAGCACCACCGGTGGTTGCCGTCGCACGTCAGCGCGAGCGCGCGTCCGGTGTCGATGCCCGTGCCGGGATGCTTGAGGCGGAGCACCGCGGCGTCGCCACCGGGAGGCTCGACGGTGTTCAGGAAGAGCTGGTGGTCGTACTGGCTGAAGATCCACGTGGGATCCATCAGCAGGTCGAGCAGATCGGCGCCGACATCCTTCGGCGCCGGGAGCGCTGCAGCGGTGTCGGCCGCACGACGAGCGCGATCCGCTGGCTCGCGCAGCGGGCGGTCATAGAGGGGAGCGTCGGCATCGAGGGAGCTCGCAGGGATGTCGCCCAGCACCTCGCCGTCCAATCGATCGAGGATGCGGAACCGACCCGTGCCGGTCACCTCACCGATCACCGACGCGCTGATCTCCCACTTGGCGCACACGGCGAGGAGCTCGTCGAGCTTGGCCGGCTCGACGATGGCGAGCATGCGCTCCTGGCTCTCGCTGATCATGATCTCGAACGGGGCCATGCCCTGCTCGCGGACGTGGACCTCGGAGAGGTACAGGTCCATCCCGACGCCGCCCTTGGACGAGGTCTCGCTGGCCGCGCCGGTGATGCCCGCCGCCCCGAGGTCCTGGATGCCCACGACCAGCCCCGCGTCGAGGATCTCGAGGCACGCCTCGATCAGACGCTTCTCCTCGAAGGGGTCGCCGACCTGCACGCTCGGGCGCTTGTCGTCTTCACCCTCGCCAAACCCCGCCGACGCCAGCACGCTGGCACCACCGATGCCGTCGCGACCGGTCGCTGACCCGAAGAGCACGGTGAGGTTCCCGGGACCGGACGCCCGCGCGAGCACCAGGCGGTCGTGGGGCAGCAGACCGAGGCAGAAGACGTTGACCAGCGGGTTGTCCTGGTAGGTCGGATCGAACACCGTCTCCCCGCCTACCGTGGGCACTCCCACCGAGTTGCCATAGCCGGACACCCCCGACACCACGCCTTCGGCGATCCAACGGCTTCGCGCGTCGTCGAGGGGCCCAAATCGCAGGGGGTCCATCAGCGCGATGGGGCGCGCCCCCATGGAGAACACGTCGCGCAAGATGCCGCCCACGCCCGTGGCCGCTCCTTCATAAGGCTCGATGGCGGACGGATGGTTGTGGCTCTCGATGCGGAAGGCGGCCGCGATCCCATCGCCGACGTCGACGACCCCAGCGCCTTCGCCCGGACCGACCAGCACGTGGGGGGCCTCGGTGGGAAGTCGACGGAGATGGCCACGAGAGGACTTGTAGGAGCAGTGCTCCGACCACATGACCGAGTACATGGCGAGCTCGAGGTGGTTGGCGGACCGGCCGAGGATGCGGTCGATCACCTCAGCCTCGGCGTCGGTCAGCCCGAGCGCCCGATGGACGGGCACCTCGGCGACGGCGGGGGGATCGGCGGCCATTCGCCGCAGCCTACGCGGGTGCCCCTACCCTCCCGGACGGCGCAACTTGGGCACGAAATGAGCACGCCGAACATTGCCTCAATAGGATGCGCGGTCATGGCCACAAAGCGCGCTCGCACACCGATGTCAGACGAGCACAAGGCGGCCCTCGCCGAAGGGCGCAATCAAGGTCGATCCGTTCGTCAGTATCTCGAGGCGCTCGAGGCCCACAAGCCGAAGCGGGGGCGAAAGCGCACCGCCGAGTCCGTGCAGAAGCGACTCGATCGCATCGACCTCGAGCTCGCAAAGGCCGACCCCATGAAGCGGCTCCAGCTCATCCAGGAGCGACTCGACCTGAAGACCGAGCTCGACACCGTCGGGGCCAAGGTCGACCTCACGGACCTCGAGGAGGAGTTCGTCAACGCTGCCGCCGCGTACAGCGCGCGCAAGGGCATCTCCTACGCCGCGTGGCGCGAGCTCGGCGTAGATGCTGCGGTGCTCAAGCGCGCCGGCGTGCGCCGCTCGAGCTGACCCCACCCCGGTTCTCTGGAACCTCACGCGCGCATGCCGCGCGTGAGATTCCACAGATCGCCGGGGAACGGGCGGTCAGGCCACTGACGCGCCGGCCGTGGCGAGCAGCGAGCGCAGCAGCACGACGCCGTCGGTGGAGCCGACCAACGGGTGGCAAGCGCGCTCGGGATGGGGCATGAGCCCGACGACGGTGCGCTCGGCGCTGCACACCCCGGCGATGTCGTCGACCGAGCCGTTGGGGTTGTCGACGTAGCGGACCACGACGCGGTCGTCCGCGCGCAGCTCGGCGAGGGTGTCGGCGTCGCAGGTGTAGTTGCCCTCGAAGTGGTTGATCGGGATCCGCAGCTCGTCCCCGACGACCGCCTCCGACGTGAGCGGCGTGGTCGTGGACTCGACCCGCAACGTCACGGTTGTGCACAGGAACTTCAGCCCGGCGTTCTTCTGCAGCGCGCCCGGCAGCAAGCCCGCCTCAGTGAGCACCTGGAAGCCGTTGCAGATCCCGACGACCGGTCCGCCCTCGGCGGCGAACGCCCGCACGCCGTCCATCACCGGCGAGAAGCGAGCGATGGCGCCGGGACGGAGGTAGTCGCCGTGGGCGAAGCCGCCCGGGACGACGATCGCGTCGACCCCGGCCACCGACGCCTCCCCGTGCCAGAGCACCTCAGCGTGGCCCCCCAGTGCCTCGACGGCCTCGATGGCGTCGAGCTCGCAGTTGGAGCCGGGGAACAGCACCACGCCAACGCGGGCTGCCATCAGACGCGCTCGGCAACGACGACCGTGACGTCGGCGTCCTCGATCACCGGGTTGATGAGGAACCGCTGCGTGACCTCGTCAGCGTGGGCCTGTGCGGTGTCGGGATCGTCGGCCTCGAGCGAGAACCGGAACGCCTTGCCGACGCGCATCCCCGAGATCCCCTCGAACCCGAGGTGCGGGAGCGAGCGCTCGATCGTCGACCCCTGCGGGTCGGCGATGCCGGGCCGCAGGCGAGTCTCCACGAGCACCGAGAACAGCATGCGGCCGATCCTAGCGACCGGGTCACCCCCCGCTCGCACGATCTCTGTTACGGTTCGGGCCGTAGGATTCGCAGCGTGGGCACTCGCTGCCGGGGCTCTTGTCATGTAATCGTAACGCGATCGCAACACGAGCTACGCTGGGACCCGCCCGCACCCAATCCAGTTGGAGATCGAATGCCTCACCTTCGCGCCCGCGCCCTCATCGCCGTGATCGCCGGCATCGGTGGCGGCGTCGTCTACCAGCAGGTCTCGGCCGAACCGGCGCCTCCTGAACGGGCCGCCGCGGTCGCCGACGACCCCGCACCACCCCGTGTGCGGCCGTCGACCACGACCACGACGAGCGCTCCCCCCACCACCACGACGGTCGCTCCCGCGACGACGGCCGCGCCCCGTCCCCTGCCGAGGGCGACCACACCTCGGCCCAAGCCCGCGCCGGCGCCGGCGCCGGCCCCCGCTCCCGCCCCTCCGCCGCCTCCCGCTGCGACCGTGCAGGCCGATCCTGGCGCCGAGTCCGAGATCCTCAGCTACATCAACAGCGAGCGATCCAACCGCGGAATTGCCAGCGTGAGCATGAACGGGGCCGCGCGCGGGGTGGCGCGCAACTGGTCCAGCTACATGGCGTCCCACTCGCTGGCCCACAACCCGAACTTCGGATCGCAGCTGCGCAGCGCCGGCGTGAGCTGGCGGGTGGCCGGCGAGAACGTGGGCCAGGGGCAGAGCGCGAGCCAGGTGCACGGCCTGTTCATGGGCAACACGGGCGGCACGCACTACCGCAACATCGTCAACCCTGAGTACTCCCAGGTCGGGATCGGTGTGACGAACAAGAACGGCGAGCTCTACATCACCGTCGACTTCGTCGGGTACTGACACCCAGGGTTCTCTGGAACCGCACGCTCGGATGGCGCGCGTGAGGTTCCAGAGAACCGAGTCGGTGCGGTTGGTCAGGCGGCGACGCCGGGCCACTCGGCGAACGAGCGGCCGGTGATGCGCTCGTAGGCCTCGATGTAGCGACGGCTGGTGGCGCTGACCACCTCGGCAGGCAGAGGCGGGGGCGGCGGGTTCTTGTCCCAGTCGAGCGTCTCGAGGTAGTCGCGCACTGGCTGCTTGTCGAAGCTCGGTGGGGTGGCGCCTGGCTTCCACTCCTCCTCGGGCCAGAAGCGGCTGGAGTCGGGGGTCATCACCTCGTCGCAGAGCACGAGCTCACCGTCGACCAAGCCCAGCTCGAACTTCGTGTCGGCGATGATGATCCCGCGCTCGCGCGCCAGCGCCGCGCCGCGCGTGTAGAGCTCGAGCGAGATGTCGCGCGCCTTGGTGGCGAGCTCCTTGCCCACGAGGTCGACGGCCTTGTCGAAGGAGATGTTCTCGTCGTGCACGTCGCTCTTGGTCGACGGCGTGAACACCGGCTCGGGGAGCTGGTCGCTCTCCTGCAGGCCCGCGGGCAGCGACTGTCCGTGCATCGTGCCGCTCGTGCGGTACTCCTTCCACGCGGAACCCGACAGGTAGCCGCGCACGATGCACTCGATCGAGAGCATCTCCGCCCTGCGGCACAGCATGATGCGCCCGGCCAGGTCCGGGTCGGCATCGGCCACCCCCGCGGGCAGGTCGCCCACGTCGGTGGACACGAGGTGGCTGCCCACCACGTCAGCGAGGACCTCGAACCAGTAGGCCGAGATGGCGGTGAGCACGCGGCCCTTGTGGAGGATCGGCTCGGCGAGCACCACATCGAAGGCCGACAGGCGATCGGAGGTGACCATGAGGAGCCGGTCGTCGCCGACCCCGTAGATGTCGCGGACCTTGCCGGAGTAGAGGTGAGGGAGGGGGAGCGTCACGCCGCCGAACCTATCCGACCGAGCGGGCTCGGCAGCACGGTTTGGGCGCTACTCGCAGTCGTTCCAGTGTGATGTGCGCGGGACGCTCGCGCCGTACCCGAGGCCGCCAACGACCGCGTAGTCGCGCTGCTCGAGCACGTTGTTGTCGAACTCGCTCTCGCCGCTGCACGAGGCCACCGACGCTCTGACGATCACGTCGCCCACGGTGCCGAGCCCGTTCCAGCTGAACGTGAGGCGCTCAGTCGCCCCGCCGTCGAGATAGAGCTCCTGAGGGTCGCTCACGTCGTAGCAGCTGGTCGGCGTGCTGACCGGGCACACCTCCACCGTGGCCGCCGCGAACCCCCACTCCGAACCGAGGTTCGCGATGTCGATCCGGACGATGCGATTGAGCCCTGGTCCCACAGGGGCGGTCACGCCATCGGCGTGGGGCATGAGGTGCTCGATGTCCATGCTCGTGACCGTGAAGTCGACGTCACGGTTGGAGGTCCACTCCGACGCGGTGAGCCCGGCATCGATGTTGGGAAGGTCGGTGTCAGAGATGACCTCGAGCACGGTGGCCTGCTCCCAGTCCTGCACATCGTCGTAGAGCTCACCGGGGTAGTAGGAGCTGTCACCATCGCCGGGGTCGATCATGCACGTGTAGAACTGCACCCGGACCGGCCCGGGGTCTGACGCCACCGAGTAGGTGCCGTCAGGGCCGCTGGTCACCCAGCCCCAGGTGGAGTCTCCGATGACACTGACGCACACGCCCTCGATCGGTGCGCCCGTGTCGTCATCGGTGAGCAGGCCCGAGATCGTGCCTCGGGCGGGTGCCACCTCGATGTGCAGATGCGCAGACGAGGCCGCCCCTTGGAACGCACCCAACTGGATGAGGAGGGTCTCACCCGCGTACGCATCGACCACCATGCGAGACCCGAGACCGCCGTTCGCGTCATCGCTGCACCCGACCTCGATGAAGCCCCACCGCGGAGACTCCACGTACGCGGCGAGCAGGGTGTCCTGACCGGGGTCCGAACCGAGGGTGTCGACGACGATGCGCTCATCGGTGGCCGGCGTGTAGCGGTACCAGACCGTGTTGGTGGTGGACCCGGGCGAGTCGTGGCTCATCTTGAGCCCGAAGGAGCGGGGGTTGGCCTCTGCGGCTGCCGAACCCGGTGCTGCGGTCTGCACCGTGGTCGACTTGCCGCCCCAGTAGTAGCAGTCGGGTTCGTCCGCCTCGACCGTGGCCTCGCTGAGATCGACGTCCGTGTCGAAGGCGAGGGCAGACACTGCGGTCGCGGCCGCTCGATCGTCGTTGCTCGGCGCCTCGGCTCGCGCCAGCGGCACCGCCACAAGGGTGCTCAACACGACCAGCGCCGCAATGCACCGTCCGCGTCGCACGCCCATCTCCACGACCTCCTGCCACGGCAGCCCCAGCGGCCACGGCGCAAGCGTACGTCAGAAGACCCCAAACCATCCGAAACTCCGACAGATCAGAGCATCGGCGCAGCGCGATACGCGGCGGCATCTGGGTGATGCCTGACCACCTCGGCCACCTGCTGCACGAAGTGGTCGACCTGCGCCTGAGCCGTTCCCACGAAGGTGAGGGGCTCGCCGACGAGCGCGTCGAGGGCGACTCGGTCGAGGGGCAGACGATCGTCGGCGGCCAGCCGGTCGAGCAGGTCGTTGCCCGCGGCGCCCTGCTCGCGCATCTCCAGCGCGACGGAGACGGCGTGCTCTTTGATCGCCTCGTGGGCCACCTCACGGCCCACCCCAGCTCGCACCGCGCCCATGAGGACCTTGGTGGTGGTGAGGAACGGCAGGTAGCGGTCGAGCTCGCGGGCGATCACCGCTGGGTAAGCCCCGAAGTCGTCGAGCACGTTGAGGAACGTCTCGAAGAGCCCGTCGGCAGCGAGGAAGGCGTCGGGCAACGCCACTCGGCGCACGACTGAGCACGACACGTCTCCCTCGTTCCACTGGTCGCCCGCCAGCTCGGCGACCATCGAGAGGTAGCCGCGCAGCACGACCGTGAGCCCGTTGATGCGCTCGCAGGACCGGCTGTTCATCTTGTGCGGCATGGCCGACGAACCGACTTG
Organism: Microthrixaceae bacterium; assembly: GCA_052386335.1. Classification (GTDB taxonomy): domain Bacteria; phylum Actinomycetota; class Acidimicrobiia; order Acidimicrobiales; family VFJN01; genus VFJN01. The sequence continues at coordinate 2,123 of JBQTKH010000011.1, read as the reverse complement.
GCCGGGCTGGAAGCCCTCTGTGGCCAGCTCGAGGCCGGCCCTCAGCCGGAGCGTGGTCGCGAGGCTCGCCGGACCGGCCGCGGCCTGCACGAGGGCGGATACCACGTCGAGGTCGAGCGACCGGGGGTACACCTGGCCGACGTTGGTGAGCGTGGCCTCGAAGCCGAGATGCTTCGCCACTGCTGCCTCGAGCTCATCGACTCGATCCGGTCCGCCGAGGAGGTCGAGCATGTCCTGCTGGGTACCGACCGGGCCCTTGATGCCACGGAGCGGGTAGCGAGCGAGCAGCTCCTCGACCCGGCGCAACGCCTGCAGGAGCTCCTCTCCCGCGTTCGCGAACCGCTTTCCGAGGGTGGTGGCCTGCGCGGCCACGTTGTGGCTGCGCCCGGTCACGACGAGCGCCGCGTGCTCGGCGGCGCGGTCTGCGAGCCTGGCGAGGGCGGCGACCATCCGATCGCGCACCAGCTCGAGGGCTCGGCGGACCTGGAGCTGCTCGACGTTCTCCGTGAGGTCGCGCGATGTCATCCCCGCGTGGATCAGCTCGTGTCCGGCAAGGGCAGAGAACTCCTCGATGCGGGCCTTGACGTCGTGCTTGGTGATCCGCTCGCGCTCATCGATGCTCGCGAGGTCGACCTTGTCGATGACCGCCACGTGATCGTCGATGGCCGCCTCGGAGATGTCGAGCCCCAGGGCTCGTTGCGCTCGAAGGACCGCGACCCACAGCTGTCGCTCGAGCACCACCTTGTGCTCAGGCGACCAGAGCTCGGCCATCGCCGCGCTGGCGTACCGAGCGGCGAGCACGTTGGGGAGGTGGGCGCCGGGCATGACCCCATCCTCTCACCGGGGCCGAAACGGCGGCGAGATGGCCCAGGCGCCGTCAACTCAAGGTTCGTGCGCCTCTGGTCGATACCAGCACAGACGTGTTGGCGAGACGACCGAGAGGGCGAGCGATGAGCAGCTGCGCGAGGCACCCGCACGAACGGGGCGTGTCACCCTGTCGGCGATGTGGTTCGGCGTGGTGCGGCGACTGTCTCGTGTACGCGTTCGGCGGCAAGAAGCTGCCGTACTGCATGTCGTGCGCGATGTTCGCCGGCGGCATCCGCACCATCGCCGCCCGCCCAGCGCTCCCCAAGCGCGAGGTGAAGAAGCTCCAGAAGGCCAGCAAGGCCGAGGCGAAGCTGGCCGCGACGCAACCCGCGCCCGAGCCCGCCGAGGCGGACGATGCGGCTGTCCTCGCCGACGGCGTGACCCCCGTTGGCACGGACTGGGAGAAGCCCTGGTGGGAAGACCGCCAGCCGACCTTCGCTGACTGAGGGGGCGGGCAGCCGGCCTCAGCCGGCGATCTCTGTTCGGTGGGCCGCCAGCTGATCCGCCAGGCCAGCGTCGCTGATCGCGAGCATCTCCACCACCAGTAGCGCCGCGTTCATCGAACCGTCGACCGCCACGGTGGCCACCGGGATCCCCTTGGGCATCTGGACCGTGCTGTAGAGCGCATCGACGCCGTTCAGGGCACCACCGGACAGCGGCACCCCGACGACCGGCAGCGTCGTGTGGGCGGCGACGACACCGGCGAGGTGGGCCGCCATCCCGGCCCCGCAGATGAACGCCACGTAGCCCTGGCCTCGGGCGCCCGATGCGAGCTCGGTGACCTGGGCTGGGTTGCGGTGCGCCGACAGGACCCGCACGTCGGCGGTGATGCCGAATCGCTCGAGCGTGTCGACGCCGGGCTGCATCTTGTCCCGGTCGTTGGGCGAGCCCATCAGCACGGCGACCTTGTACGTCATGAGGTGATCTCTCCTGCGATGTCAGTTCGGTGGTGCAGCCCCGGCCAGCGGAGGTGACCCAGCGTCTCATACGCGGCAGCGCGGGCTGACAGGACGTCGGTCCCGCGCCCGATCACGTTGAGGACTCGGCCCCCGGCCGTGACGAGTGCGCCCGACTCGTCGACGGTCACCCCCGAGCAGTAGACGCTGCCGCCGGCGACACCGCGGGCGGAGTCGATCCCGTCGATGCGGTCACCCGTGCGCGGGGGCGCGGGGTACCCCGCGGCTGCGGCCCCCACGAGGACGGCCGCCCCCCCCTCGGGGGTGGGGGCGCCCGCGCGGTTGCCCGCCGCTGCGGAT
>JBQTKH010000010.1:0-26804 GCA_052386335.1 Microthrixaceae bacterium | reverse complement strand
CCGCCAGATCTACCGACGCGACCGGGGCCTCTGTCGCTTCCCCGGTTGCGGGCGACGGATCCGCCAGATCCACCACGTCCGCTGGTGGCACCGAGACGACGGCCCCACCGACACGTGGAACCTGGCCGGCGTCTGCTGGGCCCACCACCACCACATCCACGAAGGCGGCTGGGCGCTCGACGGCAACGCCGACGACGAGCTCACCTTCACGAGCCCGTGGGGTCGCACGCTCTTGAGCCGACCACCCCCGCTGCTCCCCGAGACGAAGCAGCGCATCCACGACATCACCGGTCTCGACCTCGGCTGACCCGACGCGGGCCGCGCCGCGGATCGAGTCAGGCCGGGCGGACGATGATCCCGGCCTCGGTCATCGCCGCCTTCGCCTCGGCGATCGTGTGCTCGCGGAAGTGGAAGATCGACGCCGCGAGCACCGCATCGGCATGGCCCTCGGTGACGCCCTGCACGAGATGTTCGAGCGTGCCGACCCCGCCGGACGCGATCACGGGGATGCCGACCGCGTCGCACACCTCCGCGGTCAGCTCGCAGTCGAACCCCGACTTGGTGCCGTCGCGGTCCATCGAGGTGAGCAGGATCTCTCCCGCGCCGAGCCGCTCGGCCCGATGGGCCCACTCCACGGCATCGACGCCGGTCGGTGTGCGGCCGCCGTGGGTGAACACCTCGGCGCTGCCGTCCTCGCGCCGACGAGCGTCGATGGCGACGACGACGCACTGAGCGCCGAACTCGGTGGCGAGCTCAGTGATGAGCTCGGGTCGCTCCACAGCCGACGTGTTCACCGACACCTTGTCGGCACCGGCTCGGAGCAGACGGCGGGCGTCGTCGACGCTTCGGATGCCCCCGCCGATCGTGAACGGGATGAACACCTGCTCGGCCACGTGCGCCGCCATCTCGACGGTGGTGTCGCGGGCATCGGACGAGGCCGTGATGTCGAGGAACACGAGCTCGTCGGCACCCTCGGCGTCGTAGCGGGCGGCGAGCTCGACGGGATCGCCGGCGTCGACCAGGTCGACGAAGTTCACGCCCTTCACGACGCGACCGGCATCGACGTCGAGGCACGGGATGATGCGCGCCGTCCTCATGAGCGACCCCCTCTCAGCGCAGCCACCGCGGTGGCGACGTCGACGCGGCCTTCGTAGATGGCGGTGCCGACGATCGCGCCCGCCAGCCGACGGCCCGAGGCCTCGACTGCATCGAGGGCAAGGAGGTCGTCGAGCGCGCCGACGCCTCCCGATGCGATGACATCGAGCTCCGTCGCCGCGAGCACCTCGGCGAGGCCCGCTGCATCGGGGCCCGCCATGAGCCCCTCCACCTGGATCTGCGTCACGACGACGGCTTCCGCCCCGCACGCGGCGAGGCGAGCCAGGGCGTCGACCCAGTCGACGCCCGAGCCGGCCTCCCAGCCGTGCACAGCCACCTCACGGCCCCGCACGTCGAGACCGAGCGCTACCGGCTGGCGGGCGGCGACGCGTGCGACGAGGTCGGGGTCCTCCATCGCCGCCGTGCCCATCACCACGCGCGCCACGCCCGCGTCGGCCAGCGCCGCCGCGGCGTCGAGCGTCCGCACGCCCCCGCCGGCCTGCACGGGAACGTCGACGGCCGCCGCGATCGCCGCGATGAGGTGCCGGTTCAGGGGCTCACCGGTGCGCGCCGCGTCGAGGTCGACCGCATGGATCCATGGCGCGCCCGCGGCGACGAACGCCTCGGCCACCGCGACCGGGTCGTCGCCGTGGATGCGCTCGCGATCGAAGTCGCCCTGGATGAGCTGCACGACCTTGCCGCCCCGCAGATCGATGGCCGGGTAGAGGTCCATCAGCGAGACGCCGCCCTGTCGACGAAGGCGCGCAGTGCGGCGAGCCCGGTATGGCTCGACTTCTCCGGGTGGAACTGGGTGGCCCAGACGCTCCCCTGCTCCACCGACGCCACCACGGGGCCGCCGTAGTCGCATGTCGAGGTGATGAGTGCGTCGTCGGTGTCGGCGGCGAAGGAGTGCACGAAGTAGGCCCACGCCGGATCCGGTGCCCCAGCGAGCAGCGCGGGTGCACCCCGCCGCTCGAGCAGGTTCCACTGCATCTGCGGGCGCTTGACGCCCTCGGGCAGGAGCCGCACCGTTCCCGGCAGGATGCCGAGGCCAGGCTCGTCGGGTGACTCCTCCGACGCCTCGAAGAGCATCTGCATGCCGATGCAGATGCCGAGGAACGGCACGTTGCGCGCCACTGCATCGTGGGCCACGGCGTCGAGGCCGACGCGCCGCAGCGCCTGCATGCATCGGCCGAAGCTCCCCACACCCGGGAGCACCACCCCGGCCGCGTCGCGGACGAGGCTCGCGTCCGCCGTGAGACGGGCATCCGCGCCGACGTGCTGCAGGGCCTTCTGGGCAGAGCGCAGGTTGCCGATCTCGTAGTCGAGCACCGCGATGAGGGTCATGCGGCGCCGAGGGTAGACGGGTCGGGTGGCGGTGCCCGAACCGGATTGGGGTCAGCTGATGCCGGCCGCCTTGGCCAGGACGTCGATCTCCTCGATGAGCAGGTCGACCAGATCCCACAGGTCCGGCACCAGCTCACGACAGCTGACGAGTCCGAAGTCGAGCGTGCCGAGGTAGCTCTGGACCGTGATGTTGAGGCCCTGACCATCCACGATGGTCGACACCGGGTAGTAGTGCCGCAAGCGGGATCCTGCGACGTACAGCGGCGTGCGAGGACCCGGCACATTGGAGATCACGAGGTTGGCCGGCGGGGCGGTGCGCGTGCTGAGCCGGGTGGCCATGCGCATGGCCCTGGCGAACACAGCGGGGGGCGGGAACTCACTGAACTCGGTGAGCATCTCCGCGGGCAGCGCCTGGAACATCCCCTTGGCGGCATCCATCGACTCGTGCACCTTGCGGACCCGCTCGACGGGATCGGGCTCGTCGGTGGGGAGCACCGCGAGCAGACCCGACACCCGGTTGGTCCACCGGTGCTCCTCCTCGCCGGTGCGGATCGACACCGGCACCATCGCGACAAGGGGGTCCTCGGGCAGCTCGCCGTGGCCATCGAGGTACGCACGCAGACCGCCGGCGCAGGCGGCCATGACGACGTCGTTGACCGTCGCCCCGAGCGCGTTCTTGATGTCCTTCACCCGGCTCAGCTCGGTGCTGCGGAACGCGAACTTGCGATGCGAGGTGATCCGAGCGTTGAACGGCGTGCGGGGAGCCCGCAGCGTCGGCATCGGCGGGGGCGGGTCGCGGTCCTCGGTGCGCGACCGACCAACGTTCAGCACGGCCCCGAGCGGGCCGCGGAGGCTCTCGCGGAACTGGTTGGCCGCCGCTACCAGGAAGGGGTTTCGGGTGGCCCGCCCGACCTCCCGCGCGGTGCGGGCTCCCAACACCAAGAAGCGGCCGGGCTTGCGAGCCAGGTTGGCACCGGTTCGAGCGAGCAAGGCCGCGGCGCTGGGGAGCGGCTCCGGGTGCCAGGCACCCGTGGGTGGCTCCACTGGGTCGCCTGCTGGGTCCTCGTCGAGCATCATCGTGAGGAGCTCGGCGCCACTGGCTCCGTCGACGGTTGCATGGTGGATCTTCGTGAGGATGGCGAAGAGGCCGTCGGGGAGCCCCTCGATCACGTAGGTCTCCCACAACGGCCGGCTGCGGTCGAGCGGCCGAGCGATGATCCGGGCCACCAGGTCGGCCAGCTGATCGTCCCGGCCGGGCACCGGCAGGGCCGCGTGGCGGACGTGGTAGTCGAGGTCGAAATCGGGATCCTCCACCCAGAAGGGGTGGTCGAGCCGGAACGGCACGTCGATCACGCGGCGGCGCAGCGGTTCCAGCAGGTGCAGGCGCTGCTCGATCTGCGAGCGCCATGCGGTGAGGGGTTCGTAGCCGGCCTCGTCAGGGGGCGCCAGGATCGACAGACCGGACACGTGGCCGAACTGCGATTCGGTCTCGAGGTACAGGAACGTGGCATCGAGGCCGGTCAGCTGTTGCAATGAGACCCCCACAGGTTCGCCACCCGCCCCCGCACCCTATTGCCGGGTTCGGCCGCGTGCCCCTGGTCAGCGACGGCCCCTAGATGACGCCCTTGGTGGAGGGCACGCCGCCGCCTTCGACTCGCACCGCGTCGCGCAGGCAGCGGGCTACGCCCTTGAAGGTGGCCTCGACGATGTGGTGCGTGTTGCGGCCCTCCCGTAGGCGAACGTGCAACGTGATCCCGGCCGCGGTGGCGAAGGACTGCCAGAAGTGCTCGGCCATCTCCGGGTTGAACGGCGGGTCGCCGAGCGGCAGCACCTCGCCGAAGGGCACATCGAACGCGGTGAACGGACGCCCCGACAGGTCGAGGGCCACCTCCACGAGCGCTTCGTCGAGCGGGAACAGGCCGCTGGCGAACCGTCGGATGCCGGCCTTGTCGCCGAGCGCGTCCTTGAAGCACTCGCCGACGGTGAGGGCGACGTCCTCGACGGTGTGGTGCCCGTCGACCTCCAGATCACCCTGCGCGGTGACCGTGAGGTCGAACCCGCCGTGACGGCCGAGCTGGTCGAGCATGTGATCGAAGAACGGGAGCCCCGTGCTGACCTGCACCTGACCGGCGGGGCCGTCGAGGTCGATGCCCACCGCGATGGTGGTCTCCTTCGTGGTGCGCTCCTTGGCAGCCCAGCGACTCATGACAGCGCTCCCTCCAGTGCCGTGAGGAAGGCGTCATCCTCGGCGGGCGTGCCGATCGTGACACGCAGACATCCCTCCAGGCGAGGCCATCGCGAGAAGTCGCGCACCAGCACCGACCGGTCGAGGAGCCGCTGCCACACCTCCTTGCCGTCGACGTCACGCGGGCGGAACAGCACGAAGTTGGCCCCCGAGGGCCACACGTCGACCGGCAACTCGGCAAGGCGAGCGACCAAGCGGCCGCGCTCCTCCACGAGCGCGGCCACCCGTGCGCGCATCTCCTGCTCGAAGTCGAGTGCGAGACGCCCAGCCACCTGCTTCAAGGAGTCGAGGTGGTACGGCAGCACCACCTTGTCGAGCTGCTCGACCAGGGAGCTCGGGCCGATGAGGTAGCCGAGGCGGGCGGCGGCCATCGACCACGTCTTCGAGTACGTGCGTGTGACCACGAGCGGGACGTCGTCGGCCACCAGCTCCAACGCAGACCACGGGGCGAACTGCCCGTAGGCCTCGTCGACCACGAGGAGCCCAGGCACGAGGCCGAGGACCTCGCGGATGGTCGCTTCGTCCTCCACCATCCCGGTGGGGTTGTTGGGCGAGCACAGGTAGGTGATGGCCGGATCGGCCTCGGCGAGGACGCGCCGCACCTCGGCGAGGTCGAGCGCGAAGTCGTCCGTGCGCTCGCCAGTGGCGACGCCGGTGCCGGTGATGTGCGCGATGTGGCTGTGCAGGGCGTAGGTGGGCTCGAACACGGCCGCCGTGCGACCGGGGCCGCCATAGGCGAGGCAGAGCGTCTGGAGCACCTCGTTCGACCCGTTGGCCACGAACACCTGGGTGGGATCCACGTCGTGGTGCGCGGCGATCGCCTCGCGCAGGGCGGCGTACGCGCGGTCCGGATAGCGGTGCCACTCGATCTGCTCGAGCTCGCGCACCAGCGCGGCGGAGAAGCCCTCCGGCGGGGGCTCGGGAGCTTCGTTGGTGTTGAGCCGAACGTCGACCTCGACTTGGGCCGAGTGGTAGCCGGCTAGCTCGCTGAGGTCGTCGCGCGGGCCGATCACGGCGCGGCCCGCCGGATGCGCACGGACTCAGCATGCGCCTCGAGGCCCTCATAGGTGGCCAGCGCCTCGACGTGGTCGGCGACCTCGGCAAGCCCGTCGGGGCCGAGGGAGACCACGTGGATGTGCTTGAGGAAGTCGTCGACGCGCAACGCACCGGAGAAGCGCGCTGAGCCGAACGTGGGCAGGACGTGGTTGGGCCCGGCGATGTAGTCACCGACCGACGCCGGCGCGTACGGCCCGCAGAACACCGCGCCGGCGTGGCGCACGAGCGGCAGCAGCGCGGCGGCGTCCTCGACGAGCAGCTCGAGGTGCTCGGGCGCGATCGCGTTCGCGATCTCGATCGCGTGTTCCGGGCCGTCGCACAGCACGGCGTAGCCACCCTCGGACAACGTGGCCTCGAGGTGCTCCCGGCGGGACGAGCGGGGCACGATCTCCGCCACGGCGGCAGCAACGGCCTCCGCCACCTGCTCGTCCCACGTGATGAGCCACGCCAGGCCATCCGGCCCATGCTCGGCCTGGAGCACGACGTCGATGGCCGCGAAGGCCACCGGGGTGGACGCGTCGGCGACCACGACCACCTCTGACGGTCCCGCGAACGCCGACGGCACCCCGACCAGGCCCGCGGAAGCGACCTCGCGCTTGGCCTGCGCGACCCGGGCGCTGCCAGGGCCGACGATGACGTCGACCGGGCGGATCGACGCCGTGCCGTAGGCGAGCGCGCCGATCACCCCAGGGCCCCCGACTCGGTACACCTCGTCGACCCCGGCGAGCGCGGCCGCCGCGAGGATGCCCGGCGCGACCCTGCCATCCGCTTGTGGCGACGTGACGAGCACCACCTCGGGCACGCCCGCCACCTTGGCGGGGATCGCGGTCATCAGCACGGTGGACACCAGTGGCGCCAGGGCGGAGGGCACGTAGCAAGCGGCGCGGTCCACCGGTCGCTGGAGCTCTTGCACGGTGATGGCGCCGTTGCGGTGCTCGGCGTCGGGGTGGCGCTGGGCCTCGTGGTAGGCGGTGATGTTCGAGTGGGCGGCCTCGAGCGCGGCGCACAGCGCCGGATCGATCGAGGCCAACGCGGCCTCGACCTCGGCCTGGGGCACTCGGAGTGAATCGATGCGCACCCCGTCGTAGCGCTCGGTGAGGTCACGCAGGGCGTCGTCGCCCCGCGCGCGGACGTCAGCCAGCAGGGCGCGCACCTCGTCGATCGGCGGCTCGATCTGCGCCTGCGGCCGGGGCAGGCGGGCCCGGAGGTCGCCGGTGACCCCACGGAGGTCGAGTCGTCGGAGCACCCGGTGAGGATAGGTGTGCGTCCGCGACTCCCCGAAACCGGTTCGCTCGGACCACACTGGCCCGATGGAGCTCGACGCCGCCCACCTGTCCTCCCTCTCGACGGCCCTGGAGGACCTCACCAAGCGGATCACCACCCTCGCCGACGACTACCAGGGCTCACCCCGTGAGGACGTGGCCGCCGATCTGTACGACGTCGAGCGCCACCTCCAGTCTGCCCACCGCCGGCTTCGCACCCTCGTGGACAAGGTGGGTTAGAGGCCCGCGCTGGGGCAGAAGTCAGCGAGGACGCAGTCGCCGCAACGGGGCTTGCGGGCCACGCACACCGCGCGCCCGTGCAGGATGAGGCGCAGACTGAACATGCCGCGCTCCTTGGCGGGGATCATCTTGTTGAGCGCCAGTTCGACCTTGACCGGGTCCGTCTCCGTGGTGAGGCCAAGACGCAGCGCGAGCCGTCCGACATGGGTGTCGACGGGGAGCCCGGGCAGGTCCATCGCGACGCTTCGGAGCACGTTGGCCGTCTTGCGCCCCACTCCGGGAAGCGTCACGAGGTCGCGCATCGCGCTCGGCACCTCGCCGCCGTACGCCTCCACGACCCGCGTGGCCATCCCGATGAGGCTCTTCGTCTTGTTCCGGTAGAAGCCCGTCGAGCGGATGATCTCCTCGAGCTCGAGGGGTTCCGCCACCGCGAGGTCCTCCGGGGTCGGATAGCGAGCGAAGAGGTGTGGGGTCACCATGTTCACCCGCTCGTCGGTGCACTGCGCGGAGAGGATCGTCGCGGCCAGCAGCTCGTAGGGGTTGCGATGGTTGAGTGCGCACAGCTCCTTGGCGCTGCCCGGGTAGTCCACGCCGAGCCGCTCGTGGGTGCGGCGAGCGCGCCCTGCTGCCGTGCGGGGCCGAGCGGACGACGAGGGTGCTGCGGTGGGGGCCATCGAGCGGCGAGGGTATCGGTCGCTACCCTGCTCACCATGCGGCGGCCCGAGATCACCCATCCCGCCGGCGCGGTCGCGCTCGGGTCCGATCCGGCCGACGCGCCGTGGCTGGTTCCCGTCGAGGCTGGCTGGGAGCTCGATCTCGGTGACCTGTCGGGCGCGGGCGAGACGGCGGTTGAGGCCGGCGTGCGGATCGTCATGGCGGCCACCGAGGCGGTGGCCCGGGCCGGGGGTGGCGACCTGCGGCTGTGGGCGCGCGACTCCGACCCCGTGCGCGCCCAGATCGCCGAGCGAGCCGGGATGCACCCCGCTCGCGAGCTCCTCCAGATGCGGCGCCCCCTGCCCGTCGCCGAGCCGTGGCACCTCGACGTGCGCCCCTTCGTCGTCGGCGTCGACGAGGCAGCGTGGCTGACGGTCAAAAACCGCGCCTTCGAGTGGCACCCCGAGCAGGGCCAGATGACCCTCGACGAGCTGCGGGGCCACGAGGCCGAGCCGTGGTTCGACCCCGCTGGATTCCTGCTGCACGAGCACGACGGCATGCTGGTCGGCTTCTGCTGGACCAAGGTCCACACTGAGCTCGACCCGCCGCTCGGTGAGATCTACGTGATCGCCGTCGACCCGGACGCCCACCAGCGGGGCCTCGGTCGGCAGCTCGTGCTCGCCGGCCTCGACCACCTCCACCAGCGCGGCCTGAGCACCGGCATGCTCTACACCGAGGCCGACAACGCCCGTGCTGTGCACCTCTACCGCGAGCTCGGCTTCGTCGTGCACAGCACCGATCGCGCGTACACCCTCATGATCCCCGCCCGATGAGCACCACCCGGTACGACCCCGACCGGGACGCGCTCGGCGCGCTCCTCGACGGGGAGCCGAGCTATCGAGTCGACCAGGTGTGGAGCGGCCTCTACGAGCAGCTCGCCTCGCCCGCCGAGCTCACGAACCTGCCCAAGGGGCTGCGCGCTGACCTCGAGGCGCGGCTCCCGCTCGCCCTCGAGGTGATCGCCGAGTCCACCAGCGATGGGGGCGCCACCGTGAAGTGGCTGTGGGGCCTCGACGACGGGACGCGCATCGAGACCGTGCTGATGCACTACGACCAGCGGTCCACGGTGTGCATCTCGAGCCAGGCCGGCTGCGCGATGGGGTGCACCTTCTGTGCCACCGGGCAAGCCGGCTTCGATCGACAGCTCACCACCGGAGAGATCCTCGAACAGGTGGTGCATGCCGCTCGACGCGCCCGGGAGAGCGGTCGCCGCCTCTCGAACGTCGTGTTCATGGGGATGGGCGAGCCGCTCGCCAACTACGACCCCACCTGGCGCGCCGTCGAGCGCATGCATGCCGACGTCGGGCTGTCGGCGCGACATCTCACGGTCTCCACCGTCGGCGTCGTGCCCGGGATCCGACGACTGGCCGGCGAGTCTCTCCCGGTGAACCTCGCCGTCTCGCTCCACGCCGCGGACGACGCGCTGCGCAACGAGCTCGTGCCGATCAACCGGCGCTACCCGCTGTCGATGCTCATGGATGCCTGCGCGGGCTACCTGCAGGCCAAGGGCCGTCGCCTGTCGTTCGAGTGGGCGCTCATCGACGGGGTGAACGACCGCGACCGCGACGCCGACCAGCTCGTCGAGCGCTCGCGCAGTCTTCCCCTCCCCGCCCACGTGAACCTGATCCCCCTCAACCCGACCCCGGGCTACGCGGTGCAGGGCACGCCGATGAAGCGGGTGCGGGCCTTCCGGGATCGGCTGCGCGCCGGTGGGGTCAACGCCACCGTCCGCCAGACGCGCGGCACCGAGATCGACGCGGCCTGTGGCCAGCTGCGCGCCACCCACGGCGCATCAGAGCCCGTGGCGATCCGGCCGCGAGCGCACTGAGCCCCGTCGACATCGGTCGTCACCGCACGAGAACCGTTGCGAGCTCCGCGTAGCGGATGGCGCACGTGAGCTGCTCGCCGGGCCACACGACTGCCCCCGGCCACACGACGCTGCGATCGAGCTCGCCGTCCACGACCGCCGCCTCACCGACCACGCTCTTGCCGCCGCTCGCCGCCAGGTTCGCCGCGAGGTAGTCGCGAGCCGTGCCGCAGTCGATGAAGGCGCCGTCGTGGCGCACCACCTCGAGGCGCCGCTCGGCGTGGGCCCGCGCCCACACCGTCTCGTACAGACCCGACGGCTCAGCAGCGAGCGGCTCGATGGTGGACCATGGCATCAGGGCACCCGCGATGCGACTCGTCGGCCCGAACGTGTCGCCGCCTGCGACGAGGATCCGCACCCGCTCGCCGTCCCAGGTCGACACGAAGCCGGCGAGCGAGCCCGGACACCACGCGTCGGCGTTGACCACGAGCGCGGCTCGTCCCGCCAGCCACCCCCGCAGGTGGCCGAGGGCACCGGCCGTGCCAAGAGGACGCTCACGCTCCACGGAGCGGTGAACCGACGAGTCGAGATGGGCGTCGAGGGCGGCGCGACCGTGGTGGAGGTTGACCGCCGCGGCGTCGACCGCGGACCGCACCCGCTCGAGGGCCAGGTCGACCAGCGCGACGTTGTCCACCGGGCACAGGGCCTTCGGGCGCACGAGCGTGAGGGGGCGCAGCCGGACGCCGGCACCCGCGGCCAGCACCACCCCAGCAACGCCGTCGCTCATCACCGCCATCCTCGCGCAGCACCACCCGCGCTCCATCCCCCTGGTTCTGCGCTCCAGCGACCCGTCGGGCATGATCGGGACATGACGACCATCGTGCAAGGGATCGCAGGACTGAAGGAGCTGGTGGGCCAGCACCTCGGCTACAGCGACTACATGGAGATCACGCAGGAGCGCGTGAACCTGTTCGCCGACGCCACGGGCGACCACCAGTGGATCCACGTCGATCCAGAGCGAGCCACCGCCGAGAGCCCCTTCGGCGGGCCGATCGCGCACGGCTACCTCACCTTGTCGCTCGGGCCGGTCCTCGTCCCGCAGGTCGTGCAGGTGCAGGGCATCAAGATGGGCGTGAACTACGGATGCGAGAAGGTCCGCTTCCCGTCGCCGGTGCCGGTGGGCGCGAACCTCCGAGTGGGCGTCGAGCTCGTCGATGTCACCGACATCGCGGGAGGCTGCCAGGTGCAGATGCGCTTCACCTTCGAGTGCGAAGGCGCCGCCAAGCCGAGCTGCGTCAGCGAGAACCTGTTCCGCTACTACGAGTGAGCCACGGCGCCCGCCCCGCCGGGCGGGGATGACCTGAGGATCGGATGGTCCTGCGCCGCGTCACCGCGCTGATCGCCCTCGCGGTGTGGACCGCCGCCTGCGCAGCCACGTCAGGTCCTGACACCGCGCCGCCGACCACCACGACCGGCGAGGACACGACGCTCACGACGCCGACCCCCTCGACCTCATCGACCACGAGCACCGTCGCGCTTCCCCCGCCGGAGCCGATCGCCTGGACCGCCTGTGGCGGCGGCTTCACCTGCGGCACCGTGCGAGCACCCGTCGACTACCGACACCCCGGGGCAGGTTCGCTCGAGGTCGCCCTCGTTCGTCGACCTGCTGGCGATCCAGCACGCCGGATCGGCACGCTGCTGGTGAACCCGGGCGGTCCCGGTGCGTCCGGCATCCGACGCGTGCGCCGAGGCTTCACGGTGAGTCGAGAGGTCGCGGAGCGGTTCGACATCGTGGGCTTCGACCCACGCGGCGTGGGCGCGAGCACCCCCATCACCTGCGGGTCGACGGTGTCGAGCTTCCGCGCGTTGGACCTAGCACCCGACGACCCGGCCGAGCACGACGCGCTGTCCACCGGAGCCCAGACCGTGGCCCAGGAGTGCGCCACCACCGAGGGCAGCCGGCTCGGGCACCTGGGCACGCGGGAGGTGGTGCACGACGTGGAGGTGATCAGGCGGGCGCTCGGTGAGCCACAGATCAGCTTCGTGGGGCTGTCCTACGGCACCCTCATCGGGCTCCTGTGGGCCGAGACCTACCCAGGCTCCGTTCGGGCGGTCGTGCTCGACTCGGTCGTCGATCCGGCCAGTGACGATCGGGCCAAATCTGCGGCGCAGCTCGACGGGGTCGAGCGCACGGTGGAGCTGATGGCGGCTGGCTGCGACGCGAGCGCCTCCTGCGCACTCCGAAACGCCGGGGGGATGCTGGCCGCCTACGACGAGCTCGCGCGGCGCGTCGAGGCCAAGGAGGTCACGGGCAGCGGCGTCGGACCAACCCAGCTCGCCTACGCCGTGTTCTGGGCGATCTACGACGCCGCACGTTGGCCCGATCTCTGGGCGTCGATCGCACAGGGTCTCGACGGCGACCTCCGCGGGATCGCGGCGATGGCCCGCAGCTTCACGCAGCTGGTGGCCTATGCGCCCTACGCCATCGTCACGTGCCTCGACGCCGAGCACGCGGTGGGCTACGAGGCGTGGCAGCGGACCGCCGACCGGCTCGAGCGTGCATCGCCCCGGTTCGGTCGCATCGCGGCAAACGACCTCTTGCCGTGCGCCTTCTGGCCTGAGGCAACCCTCGTCCACCACCGCGTGCGTGCACCCGACGCACCAGCGATCCTCGTGATCGGAAGCACCGGCGACGCCGCCACGCCGTACGCCCAAGCGGTACGGGTGGCCGACGACCTCGAGGCCGGGACGCTGCTCACCGTCGAGCGGGAGGGCCATGTGGCGCTCGGTCACTCGACGTGCGCCGATGCGGCTGCCACGCGGTACCTCGTCGATCTCGTCACGCCCGCCGTCGGCACGCACTGCTGACGCTCAGGCGGGTTCGCTGCTGTCGGTGCCCGCCCCATAGGGTCCGGGGCGGGCGGTTCGACACGGGGGAGCAGGTGCGCATGGAGTTCAACCTCGCGCAGGTTCACGAGGCGGTGGCCGCAGCCATCCCTGACCGGGAGTGCATCGTCTGGCGGGACCGGCGCCTCACCTATGCCGACGTGGCAGAGCGGTCCCGCCGCCTCGCCAACCACCTGATCGCCAGCGGCCTGTCCGTCAGCCGAGAGCGCGCCGACCTGGCGGGTCACCAGTCAGGGCAGCCTCACCTCGCCTGCTACCTCCACAACGGGAACGAGTACATCGAGTCGATGCTCGGCGCCTACAAGGCCCGCGTCGCGCCGTTCAACGTCAACTATCGGTATGTCGCTGAGGAGCTGCGCTACCTCCTCACCGACGCCGGGGCGCAGGCCATCGTCTTCCACTCGGCCTTTGCCGAGTGCCTCCGTGAGGTGCTTCCCGACCTACCGATGCTCACCGTGCTCCTCCAGGTGCCGGACAGCTCCGGCGCGCCACTGCTCCCCGGGGCAACCTGGTACGAGGACGCGCTCGCGGCGGCGAGCGACGCACCGCCCGACGTCACCTGGAGCCCGGACGACCTCTACATCCTCTACACCGGCGGCACCACCGGCATGCCCAAGGGTGTGCTGTGGCGCCAGGCCGACATCTTCGTTGGCGCGATGGGTGGCCGGAACCTCGCCACTGGCAACGAGTGGGAGTCGCTCGAGGAGGTGGTCGCGGCGGCTGCGAGCGGCGGTTCTCGCCTCCTCCCCGCGCCGCCGTTCATGCACGGAGCCGGCCACTGGCTCGCCTTCAACGCGATGAACGGCGGCAACACCATCTGCATCCAGGACGACACGGTGGCCTTCGACCCGAGCGACGTCTGGGCGACCATCGGGCGGGAGCGCGCCAACATCCTGCTCATCGTCGGCGATGCCTTCGGGCGCCCGCTGGTCGACGAGCTCGAGCGCGCAGTGGCCGCAGGAACCCCCTACGACCTCTCGTCGATGCTTTTGGTCATCTCCGGTGGCGCTCCACTGAACTCGACGCTCAAGGACCGATTCCTCGCCCAGCTCCCCACCGTGATGGTGATGGATGCCGTGGGCGCGTCAGAGACCGGGAGCCAGATGTCGCACATGAGCGCGGCCGGACAGGCAGCCAGCACCGGCACGTTCACCCCCGGTCCGGGGGCCGCCATCGTGAGCGACGATCTCTCCGCCGCCCTGGACGCCGGGCACGAAGAGGTGGGCTGGCTCGCCCAGCGGGGCCGCGTGCCCCTGGGCTACCTGGGCGACGCCGACAAGACGGCCAGGACGTTCCCGGTGATCGACGGGGTCCGCTACTCGGTGCCGGGCGACCGCGCCCGCCTCACTGCGGCGGGAATCATCGAGCTCTACGGGCGCGACTCGGTCACCATCAACTCGGGTGGCGAGAAGATCTTCGCCGAGGAGGTGGAGCAGGCGATCGCCCACCACCCCGACGTCTACGACGTGGTCGTAGCAGGGCGACCCTCGGACCGATGGGGCAACGAGGTCGTCGCCATCGTGCAGCTGCGCGACGGTGCCGAACCCGATGAGTCGTCGCTGCTCGCGGAGGCAGCCACGCACGTGGCGCGCTACAAGCTCCCGAAGGCAATTCGATTCGTCCCCGAGATCGTGCGCTCGCCAGCTGGCAAGGCGGACTACCGGTGGGCAAGGGAGCAGGCCGAGGAGGCTGCGCTGCGCTGACCGCTACGACCCGAGGGAGATCACCAGGTCGGGTCGGACCGCGTGCAGGCGTCCCGGACCTTGCGCCACGGACTCCAGCATGAGCAGCTGCTCGAAGCGCTCGGAGCTCACGGGCGGGCTGAAGAAGTAGCCCTGCATCTCATCGCAGCCGAGCTCGCGCAGTCGCTCCAGCTGCTCAGCCGTCTCGACGCCCTCGGCCACCACCTGGAGCCCGAGCCCGTGCGCGAGCGCCACCACCGCGACGACGATCGGAGCCTCTCGGTCGCTGGCGATGGATGCAACGAACGACTTGTCGATCTTGAGCTTGTCGATCGGGAAACCGATCAGGTTGCTCAGCCCTGAGTAGCCGGTGCCGAAGTCGTCGATCGAGCACGTGACCCCGAGGCGACGCAGATCGTGGAGCGTGGCGCTGATGGCCTCGGGATCGTGCATCGCCAGGCTCTCGGTCACCTCCAGCTCGAGCAGGCCAGGGTCGAGGCTCGTCGCGCGGAGCACGCGGGCGACCACGTCCTCGATCTGCTGCTGCTGGAACTGGCGCAGCGAGATGTTCACGGCGACGACGAGCGGCGCGAAGCCTGCCGTCTTCCACTGCTGGTTCTGCCAGCATGCCTGCTCGAGCGCCCACTCACCGATGGAGGTGATCAGCCCGCACTCCTCGGCCAGCGGGATGAACTCGAGGGGCTGGAGCAGGCCGAGCGTCGGGTGCTCCCATCGCAGGAGCGCCTCCATGCCGGTGACCCGGCCGGTCGGGATGTGGATCTTCGGCTGGTAGTGCAGCCGCAGCTCGCCTCGCTCGATAGCGGTGTGGAGCTGGCTCTCGAGCGCCAGGCGCTCGTGGGCATGGTCGTTCATCGAGCGGTCGTAGGTGCAGAACGTCTTCCGCCCCTGCTGCTTGGCCCGGTACATCGCGATGTCGGCGTTCTCGAGGAGCGCGTCGGCGTCATGGCCGTCAGCGGGGAACAGCGCGATCCCGATGCTCGGACTGGCGAAGAGCTGATGGCTGCCCAGCGTGAAGGGTCGCTCGAAGCGCTCGAGGATCTTGGCGGCGACGGCGGCCGCCTCGCCGGGATCATCGAGCTGGGGCAGGAACACGACGAACTCATCGCCGCCGAGACGGGCCACGGTGTCCTCTCCGCGGGTCGCACCCTGGAGCCGCTTGGCCACCGCCTGCAGCAACCGGTTGCCCACCGCGTGCCCAAGGCTGTCGTTCACGTTCTTGAACCGGTCGAGATCGAGGAACAGCACGGCGCTGTGGCCGTTGGTGCGCCGAGCATGCGCGATGGCGACCGCCGCGCGGTCCTGGAACAGCGTTCGGTTTGCGAGCCCGGTCAGCTCGTCGTGATGAGCGCGGTGCTCGAGCAGCGCGCGTCCTTGCACGAGCCGCACCAGATAGGCCACGACGAGCAACGAGAGGGCAGCGGAGAGGGGCAGCACGACCGACCGCTGACCGGGGGCGTGCACGCCGAGCGCGAAGATCGACGGGCCCAGGAGCACCGCTGCGCCGAGGAGCACGACCTGCATCCAGGACAGGCGCGCCATCGGGCTTCGGAACGGCTCCAGCGAGTGCGTCGAGTCAGGGTGGAGCGCGGACGCCGCGAAGCACCCGCACACCAGGACCAGCAGGACCGCGGCCGGTCGGGCCGCTGGGGATCCGTTGGCGGCCTGCTCCAGCAAGCGGGTGACATCTGCGGCCAGGACGAGGGTCCAGCCGAGGAGGAAGAACAGCGTGCCGAACTGGGCCCGCTCGCGCACGCGTCGGGCTTGAAGGCCGAGGCCGATCGCAAAGAGATCGACCACCGGCGGTGCGAGGGCCTCGAGCACCGGACGAGCGAGCCCGCCCGTGCCCTCGAGGCGGTGCAGCACGACCGCCCACGCGGCCAAGCCCGCTCCGGTGGCGCCGATGGCCGCGAGGAACACGGCATCGAGCGTGCGGCCTGGCACGACGTCCCGCATGAGCGTGATGAACCCGGCCGACGCGAGGGCGGCGGCCACGCACCCGATGAGCCAGGTGCTCGGCTCCAGGGCCCGGCTGGTCGGGAGGTCCCACAGGGCCACGGCGTGCGGTGCGAGGAGCACCATCAGGGCGGCCGAGAAGGCGAGGAACGGATCCCGCTGCCAGCTGGTGAACGATGCCGCTCGCGTCGACCGCAGCCGCATCGACGCCGCCAGCAGCGCGGCCAGCGCCCCGGCGCCCGCCACCACGACCACCGCAGCCAGCGTGGACGGCGAACCACCCACGCGCGCGACCGCCGCCAACCACACGCCGAGCCCGACCGTGAGCATCAGCGCCGGACCGGTGTGGGCAGCGGGCACGGCGCGGTCGGCAACCGTGGGGCGCCCGATCAGGTTGGCGATGCTCGACCCGGGGTGCGACGACATGAGTGTGGTTCCACGCCCCTTTTCTCGCCCGCGCCAAGCGACCACGGACCGTGGTCACAGCGTGCCCGCCCGTGTGCTCTACGGGCAATGATGCACGCGGCTCATTCCCGCGATCAGGTGCGGGAGATGTCGTCCGATTTGTGCCGCTTTGAGCAGAACGCCCGGACTTCGGCTGGTCAGGACAGCCTGGCGCGCAGGAGCGGCCAGCGCGAGTCGGCCCGCACGGGGGCGAGGTCGGGCTCGCCCTCGATGATGCTGGCCGCCCGGAACCCATGGTCGGCGGCGTGCTCCAACCAGGTGACGGCCTGGTCGACCTCCCCCGCCTTGGCCCAGCTGCAGGCCACCTCGAAGGCGGTCTGGGCCGGGCTGGGAGGGTGCGCGGCGAAGACGGTCTCGCCCACCTCGGCGGCAGCCCGGAAGTGGTCGCCGTAGTGCAGGTGGGTCTGCAAGGTGGCGGCACCCTCCCGGCCTGAGCCATCGGGCCGGTCGACCAGACGACGGGCCACCGCAGCGGCAGCACCCGACCGCGCCAGCAGATCGGTGGCCACCAGGTTCGGCGGCCCACCCGGTTGAGCGACGTAGGCGGCCTCGAAGAGCTCGAACGCCGTCGGCTCCCCCGCCGAGAGCGCTGATGCCGCGCGCAGGTACGGCCCGACTGCAGTCGGACCCAGCCGCGCCACGATGCGCTGCGCGGTGGTGGCGTCGCCGGCCCGCAGCGCGTTCCACGCCACCTGCTCCTGCCGGGCCGGGTCGCCCGGTGAGAGCGTGGGCGCGCCGGCTTCGTCGGAGGCGGGTAACGGAACCGAGCTGAGGTGGGATCGACCCCGGCGGGGTGCACTCGGACGACCCCGAGACGGATCGGGTGCATCCACGTGGAACGCGTCCACGCCGTGACCGCCCCGCTCGGCGCGCAGCTCCTGCCAGTTGTTGAACGCCAGGAACAAGGCGAAGAACCCCGCGTAGCTCTGGTTGTGGGTGAAGGCCCAGACGGCACCGAACAGTGCCGTCCCGATCGAGAGCCGTCGCGCGGTGGACAGGCCGAAGAGCTCCGCGGTGACGTTGCCGCCATCGAGCGGGCGGATCGGCAGCAGGTTGGCGATCGACCACCACAGGTTCTGGAACGCGAGGAAGTACACGAGCCAGATGACCGCATCAGGCTGCTCGACGATCCAGACCGACCTGAGGAGCTGGCGGGTGGGCAGCCAGAGCAGGAGCAGCGCGGTGACCGAGCCGGCCAGGCTGACGACGATGCCACGAGCCTTGGAGAGGCGGCCCCGGCGCTGGCTGATCGTCACCCCGCCGAAGCTGTGCAGCACGATCACCGACGGCTGCCCGAACGCCTTGAGCGTGAGCCCGTGTCCGAGCTCGTGCACGAGGATCGAGATGAACGATGCCGCGACCCAGATGCCGACGACGTCGAGCCCGATGTCGACGTAGCGCAGCCCGAACAGGGCGGAGATGATGAGGAAGACGGGCTCGACCCGCACCGGGACGCCGACGATCCGGAAGTGAGCGGGGGCCGACACGGCGGTCAGCCTAGGGGGCGACTCACGCCTGTCGGCGCAGCACTGCGGTGACGACCGGGCCGTCGAGCGCCGACGACGCCGGATCGAACCGGTAGCCCAGGGGGTGCTCGAAGCTCGCGAGGTCACTCGGCTGAGTCGGCTGCGTGGTGAGCAGCCAGCGGACCAGCGACCCCTTGAGGAGCTTGTTCCAGTGGCTCACCGTGCGGTCGTGCGCGTCGACGAAGCGCACGACGATCCGCTTGGCCGGAGCGCACGCCGACCAGTCCAACGCGGCGCGGTGCTCGACCGGCAGCAGGTCCCACACCAGGGCACCCCGCACGCGTTGGGCGAGGACCGGTTCCAGCCGGGGCTTCCACCAGGTGGCAAGCCTCCCCAGGTCACCGGCCCGCGCCGACATCTTGAGCTTGTAGTGCGGGATCGGATCCGCCGGCGCGACGAGCCCCCACAGCCCCGACACGACCCGGACCTGCGCGTCGCCGTGCCGCCGTGCTCCCGCTGAGAGCGACGCCCAGTCGAGCTCCTTGTAGAGCACCCCGGTGTACCGCTCCATGGCGGGGCGCGTCGGCGACCCGCGCCGGAGCGCACCATCGGCGATCGCGGCCCTGAGCACGACGCGACGGTGCCGGTCCAGGGTCGCGTCCGCCGCGCTGCCGGGCTCCCAGGGCACGCCGTCGCCGCCACCGGCCTTCGCCTCGGATGGCGGGATGAGGATGAGCGGTTGGGGGCCTGGCACCGCCGGTTCCTAGCATGCGGTCGATGGCCCGCTTCACGATGCCCGAGACGCTTCCCGAGGGCGAGGCGAAGGTTGCCGCCGTGCGCGGGATGTTCGACGCGATCGCACCGCGCTACGACCTGGTCAACCGGATCATGACCTTCCGCATGGACGTGCGGTGGCGCAAGCGCACCGTTCGGACGCTCGGTCTCCCCCCAGGCGCCTCGGTGCTCGACCTCGCGTGCGGCACAGGTGATCTGTGCCGTGAGCTGGCCGCGCAGTCGCTGCGACCGATCGGCGTCGATCTCTCCTTCGGGATGCTCGCTGCCGCGCGCACCTCGGCACCGCTCCTCCAAGGCGATGCCCTGCGGCTCCCGGTCCCCGACGCATCCGTCGACGCGGTCACCTGCGGGTTCGCGCTCCGGAACTTCGCCAGCCTCCCTCCGTTCTTCGCGGAGATGGCCCGCTTGGTGCGGCCCGGGGGCCGCATCGCCCTCCTGGAGGTCTCGTCACCGCCGAACCGTCTCCTGCGCTTCGGCCACGGCATCTACTTCGGTCGGGTCGTGCCCCTGGTGGGTGGCCTGCTGTCGGATCCCGCGGCCTATCGGTATCTCCCGCGGTCGGTCGCGTACCTCCCCGAACCGACGGTGATGCTCGACGAGCTCGCGAGCGCGGGGTTCGTCGACGTCGATCGGCGACTGCTGTCGGTTGGCATCGCGCAGCTCGTCACGGCCACCCGTCGATGACCCTCGCGACCTCGCTCGTCGCCCGCACCCGGTTGGTCGACCCTGATCTCGACCTGGCCGCCCTCGCGGGGAGCGATGGGGTCCTGCTCGAGCGCAACGGCACCGGGCTCGCCGGCCGCGGCGTCTGCCTTCGAGTGCCGCTCGCCGATGTCGCGTCCACGCTGGCCGCCATCGAACGCGACGATGCCGCCGCCGCCCCTGGCACCGGACCCGTCGCCTTCGGCGCGGTCCCCTTCCGGTCAGACGCACCCGCGATGCTGGTCATCCCGGAGATCATCTGGGGTCGAGGCGCAGATGGCGCCACCTGGCTCACCACGATCGCGCCCCAGGATCAGGTGCAGCCGCTCGACGACGCGGCACTGTGCACGCCGTCGGCCTCCCTTCAGCCGACGACGCCGTCCCAGCTGACCACGCGGTCGGTGCGCTCCCCCGAGTGGTGGTGCGACCTCGTGGCATCAGCCACCAAGGAGATGCGGGCTGCCGATGCTGATGGGCTCCACAAGGTGGTGCTCGCCAGGGAGGTGGTGGTCGAGGCTGACGCTCCCTTCGATCGTGCCGTCGTGCTCGGCCGGCTGCGCCGCACCTACCCCGACTGCTTCGTGTTCCATGTCGAGGGCTTCCTCGGCGCCAGCCCCGAGCTGCTCGTGGCGCGAGAGGGCGACATTGTGCGAGCGCAGCCCATGGCGGGCACCGCGCCCCGCCGCGACGACCCGGTCGCGGACGCCGACCTGGCGGCGGCACTGCTCGCCTCGTCGACCTATCGCCATGAGCACCAGATCACCATCGACATGGTCTACGACTCGCTGCTCCCCTGGTGCTCCTACCTCGACTACGAGGCGGAGCCATCGGTGGTCGGGGTCGCCAACGTGCAGCACCTGGCCACGCTCGTCGAGGGTCGGCTCTCCCACCCGCCGGCCTCGATCCTCGATCTGGTGGCGGCACTGCACCCGACACCGGCGGTCAACGGCTGGCCCCGCGAGCTCGCCACGGCCTGGATCGTCGAGCACGAGGGCTTCGATCGCGGGCGCTACGCGGGCACCGTGGGCTGGGTGGATGCCGACGGGAACGGCACCTGGGCAGTCAGCATCCGCTGCGCCGATGTGCACGGCTCGACGGCACGCCTCTGCGCTGGCAACGGCATCGTGGCCGACTCCGACCCGGCCACCGAGCTGGCCGAGACCGAGGCCAAGCTCCTCGCGATGCGCTCAGCCCTCACCCCCGAGGTTCTCTGAACCCGCACCACCGCAGGCCGACGGTGGTGCTGCACAGAAGCGGGGTCAGTGAGCAGCAGCGCGGACCGCGGCGGCCACCGCTGGCGCCCCCGAGCCGAGCACGATCGTGAAGTGGTTCGTGTCGGCCACGGTGGTCTCCTCGATCACGGTGGGCCACCCGTCCCGCACGGCATCGAGCGCGGCGGCCGGATACAGCGGGTCACCGTCGAGGAGGCCGCGGGGCGCCAGCAGCAAGCGCACCGGGCACGCGACCGCGTTGATGGCGTCGCGCACGGTCGGGTCGGTGAGCTGCTCGGTGGCGTCGCCGCGCACCGCGTCGATCGATACGCTCGACCGACAATCGGGTGGTGTGCCCACGAGGTCGTAGTCGACGTAGGCCTCGATGAGCTCGGTCCAATACGACCCTCCCACCGCGGGGTGCTGCTGCCAGAAGGCGCGGTAGGCCGACGCGTCGGAGAAGGTCATGGCCAGCCTGGCCATGGAGGGTCCGAGCACGCTCTGCAGGACCGTGTCCACGTCGAGCCCGTCGGGCAACGGGAGGGCGATGCCGCCGTCGACGAGCACCAACGATCGCACGCGCCCGGGGTGTCGCACCGCGGTGGTCGTGGCCACCCACGCGCCCATCGAGTGACCCAGGATCGTCGCATCCTCGACCTCGAGGTGGTCGAGCAGGGCAACGACATCGTCGGCGTGCGCTCGGATGCCGAACGGCCCCGCGATCGTGTTGCTCCTCCCCCGGCCTCGCAGGTCGGGGGCCACCACGGTCATCTCGCTCGCCAGCTCGCGAGCGACCAGCTCGAACGAGGTGTGGTTGGCGGTGATCCCGTGGGCCGCGACCACCGTGGGCGATCCTGCCGGCCCACGCCACCGTCCCACCTTCAGGTGACCGCCCTCGACGGGGATGGTGAAGCGCTCTGGAGCGACGGGGCTCATGCCACACCTCCGCGTCGACGGCGGTCGACGCCGATGAGTGAGACCCCCGCGAAGAGGAGCAACGCCATGGCCACGTTGGCTCCGCCCGACCAATGCCGGCCGATCGAGCTGACGCTGACCGTGGCCGTGCGGGTCGGTGCTCCGGAGGTGGGACGCGCTGCGGCGGGCTCGCCTGGTGCCTGAGGAGCGGTCGCCCCGACCTCGGGCGCCCGGAAGCCGCCGACGTTGCTGAACACGCCGCGCGGCTCGGGGGGTTGGTAGGGCGGCGGGGTGAAGGCGGGCGGAGGGCGAGGCGGCGTCGGCGGTGGGGTCGGCGGACGCCCACCGTCGGCCGTCTCGATGAACGATCGATAGGCCTTCACGATGGCGGGGTCGATGCGCAGGTCGTTGTGGTAGGTCCCCGCGAACTCGCGGTTCTCTGCGTTCTTGAGCTGCGGGCTCTTCTGGTAGTCGGGGCCCGCGAACGCGGGGTCAGCGGCGCCCGAGCCGTCGTACACGGTGAGCCACTTCGCCGGGCCGAAGGTCTCGTCGGACCCGTCCTTGCCGTTGAGATCGGCCAACCAGGCCGTGCCCTTGGCGATCTCGTCGCAGCTGACGACGTTGCCCTCCGAGCCCGGCGGACAGAACGACGTGCCATGGTTCCCCCCAGCGATCCCGACGAAGGCCACCAGGTCCGCACGGAGCTCCGGGTGGACCTTGAGGACCCGCCGAGCGAGCGTGACGCCGAGCGAGTGACCGACGAGTGAGAACTGGTCTGAGCCGGTGTAGGCGCGCACCGCGATGATCATGTCGTAGAGGTCGGGCACGTTGACCTCGTTGTTCGTGACGCGCACCTGGCCGTCCCAGCCCATCTCCTGGTGCTCCGCATCGCGCTCGGGGTTGAGTCGCGTGAGTGCGGTGCCGTTGTTGCTGCCGAGCCCGTTGTAGGACAGCGCCCACAGCTCCTGGTCGGTCCACCCCGCCGCCTTGAAGTCGTCGCGCACCGGGTACCAGTCGGCGGCGTCGACGTTGTTGCCGTGCACGAAGATCACGGGCGCGTGTGCGATCGGCGCGCCTCGCGCGATGCCGCCGAACCCGCCGAGGTCGAACCCCCACTCGTGGTCGACGAGCTTGGGGAAGTCGGCGGGGAAGGCCACCTTGGCCGCCTTCTGCGGCTTGCTGTGCTCAGGTTCCGCCTGCGCCGGGCGCGGCACGAGGCTCAGGAGGGCCACGGCCAGCGCGAGGACGGCGATCGATGTCCGCTTCACGGGAGCTCCACTCCTGCCAGCTGGGCGCGCAGCGCCTTCTTGTCGAGCTTGCCCACACTCGTCTTGGGGATCGCGTCGACGGGGACGACAAGGTCGGGCAGCCACCACTTCGCCACCTTCGGCGCGAGGAAGTCGCGCACGGACTCGAGCGACGGAACCACACCGTTCGCCGCGACGACGACCGCGACCGGCCGTTCGTCCCACCGCTTCGAGGGCACGCCGACCACGGCGGCGTCGTGCACGTCGGGGTGGCCGAGCAGGTGACCCTCGAGCTCGACCGACGAGATCCACTCGCCCCCCGACTTCACGAGGTCCTTGGCCCGGTCGACGATCCGGAAGTACCCGTCGCGCTCCATCGAGGCCATGTCACCGGTGCGCAACCAGCCGTCATGGAACCGGTCGCCGCCCTCGTCGCGGTAGTAGGCCGAAGCGATCCACGGGCCCCGCACCTCGAGCTCTCCCACTGTGGTGCCGTCGAGCGGGAGCTCGGTGCCGTCGTCGGCGACCACGCGGGCTTCGACGCCCGGCAGGATCGTGCCGGTCTTCTCCCTGACGTCGAGTAGTGCGTCACGGTCGAGCCCACGGTGGCGTCGCCGCGGGCGCGAGGCGCACGCGAGCGGCCCGGTCTCGGTCATGCCCCACACCTGGAGGTACTCGATGCCGAGGTCGTCATAGGCCTCGATGAGCGCGCGCGGCGATGCGGATCCACCGACGAACACCAGGCGGAGCGACGACACCTCGACTGCCCCGGCCCGCAGGCTCGGGAGGAGGTCCTTCCAGATGGTGGGCACCGCGGCCGCCACGGTCGCCCGCTCGCGCTCGATGAGCGAGCCCACGGCTTCGGGGGAGGAGTCGGCGCCGTGCAGCAGCAGCTCCGCGCCGGTGAGTGCGGCAGCGTAGGGGAGGCCCCACCCGAAGGCATGGAACATCGGGACGATCGGCAGCACCCGGTCGTGCTCACGCAGGCCGATCGAATCTGCCATGCAGGTGCCCATCGCGTGGAGGTACATGGCGCGATGGCTGTGCAGCACGCCCTTGGGCATCCCGGTCGTTCCCGACGTGTAGCAGAGGCCGAAGCCCGCGGTCTCGGGCACGTCCGGCAGCGCCTCGGGGTGCACGGGCATGGCGGCCGCGAGCAGCGCCTCGTACTCGTCGCCCAAGGTGATCGTGCGCTCCACGCACGGCACGCCAGCAGCAATGGTCGCCATGTGCTCGGCGAGCGCGTCGTCGGCGAAGACGAGGCGATCGCCGGCGTGATCGACGATGTACGCGATCTGCTCGTCGAAGAGCCGCACGTTGACGGTGTGCAGCACCGCACCCACCAGCGGCACCGCCCAGTACAGCTCGAGGTGGCGTGCGGAGTTGTAGGCGAACGACGCAACCCGATCGCCGGGGCGGACCCCCAGATCGTCGGTGAGCACCCGGCACAGCCGGAGCACTCGCTCCGCGAGCTCGCCGTAGGTGCGGCGACCGTCGACGTCGACGACTTCCGCGTCGGCGTGGACCGTGCGCATCCGATCGAAGATCGAGCGGAGCGTCAGCGGTGATTCCTGCATCAGGCCCGGCAGCGTCACGGCGCCTGTCCGTTGATCGGCGCGGCGCGCAGCACGCGCCCGCTGCGTCGGCGGGACTCGAGCGCGGAGCCCGTGGTGGCGCCCAGCATGCGTCCGACGCCCAGGTGCTCGCCGAGGCGCTGCTGGTCGAGCTCGGCAACGGGGCCGCTGTGCACGACGGCGCCCGACTGCAGCAAGTGGGCGACGTGGGCCAGCCGCAGCCCGAAGCTGATGTTCTGCTCGACGAGCACCATGGTCACGCCGGTGGCCGCCACCTGCTCGAGGATCGCCAGCAGCTCCGCTACGACGGAGGGCGACAGCCCCGCAGAGGGCTCGTCGACGAGGATCAGGCGCGGGTCGTTGATGAGCGCGCGACCCACCGCGAGCGAGGCCTGCTGCCCACCCGACATCGTGCCCGCGAGCTGGGTGCGGCGATCCGCGAGGATCGGGAACTGGCTGAGCACGCGGTCGAGGCGGGCGGCGTAGCCGGCGCGATCTCGACGGCGCGAGGTGTAGGCGCCGAGCCGGAGGTTCTCGTCGACGGTGAGCTGCGGGAACACCTGGCGGCCCTGGGGCACGTGGCTCATGCCGAGCGCAACCCGATCCTCGGCCTCCATTGTCGTGATGTCCTGGCCATCAAAGGTGATCCGACCCGACCACGCGGGCACGAGGCCCGCGATCGTCTTCATCGTCACGCTCTTGCCGGCGCCGTTCAGGCCGAACACACCCGCGATCTCGCCCTCGGCGACGGCAAAGGACACGCCGTGGAGCACCTGACTGGATCCGAAGCCGGTGGTGACGTCCTCGAGCTGAAGTAGCGGCGTGCCCATCAGATCGCCGTCCCCAGGTAGGCCTCGATCACCTCAGGGCGACCCACCACCTCATCCGGGGCGCCATGGGCGATGAGAGCGCCGTTGGCGAGCACGTAGAGCTCATCGCACACGTCGAGGACCAGCGGGATGTTGTGCTCGATGAGCAGCACGGTCCGGCCGAGCTCGTCGCGGATGTCGCGCAGCCGCACGGCGAGGTTCTCCACCGCGCCGGGAGCCAGGCCCGCCGATGGCTCGTCCAGCATCACCAGCTGCGGTGCCGTGACGAGCGCACAGCCGATCTCCACGATCCGCTGCTGGCCGTGGGACAGGTTCTTGACGGGGGTGTCGGCATAGCGCTCGAAGCCGAGCGAGCGCAGGGCGTCCGCGGCCCTCTGACGCAGCTCTCCTTCCACGCCAGGAGCGCGACCGAGGCCAACGAGCGCCTCGAGCGGGCCGTAGGTCGCGACCTGGTGCTGTGCGAGGAGGAGGTTCTCGTTCACCGAGAGGTCCTTGGCCAGGCCGATCATCTGGAAGGTGCGCCCGATCCCGGCCGCGGCACGGACGTGGGCCGGGGTGCCGGAGAGGTCCCTACCGAGCAGCTCGACGTGGCCCGCGTCGGGTCGCAGCGCTCCAGAGATGGCGTTGAACAGCGTGGTCTTGCCCGCACCGTTCGGGCCGATGAGCCCCACGATGCGCCCGCTGGGCACTTCGATCGAGACGTCGTCGACCGCTCGCAGCCCACCGAAGTTCACGGTGACGTCGCGCACGGACAGGAGCGGGGCCCCCGTCGCCGTGACCGCCCGCTCCGGCAGCCCCGTGGGGCGAGGCAGCTCGACCATCTGGGGGGTGAGCGGGGCGCCGTCGTCGCCGACAGCTGCGGTGACGTGCACGGACCGCTCGTGGCGACGCTCGCGCGCCTCGCGGATGGCGCCGGCGAGTCCGGTGGGGTGCTGGGCGATCGTGAACATGAGGAGCACGGCGCTCCCGAACACCACCCACCCGGCCACGTCCGTGCCGAAGGCTTCGCCGAGCACGAAGTCGAGCACGCCGTAGAACGCGGCCGCGGCCACGACGCCCGCCCGGCTGCCGAGACCGCCGATGACCACGAGGGTGAGGAGGAACAGCGACTGCGTGAGGTCGAAGCTGCCCGAGTTCACGAACGTGAAGAGGTGGCCGTAGAGGGCACCCGCCAGCCCGGCCATCGCTCCCGAGATCGTGAAGGCCATCAGCTTGTAGCGGGTGACGTCGACCCCGAAGGAGGCGGCCATCGTCTCGTCCGACCGGATGG